>JAHDCO010000076.1 GCA_020629835.1 Granulosicoccaceae bacterium | reverse complement strand
AATTAGGGTAAACGCAAAGCCGGCGTTTTAACAGCCGGACAACCCAAGGAAAAATGCTGGGAGATTCGTAGTTCCCACAATCAATTGAAGGCCCAACGTTGTTACTGTCCTGCTGCCCAATCGCGTAAATCGCGTAACCAATGAAGTCTCGAGATCCCGAGACAGAGATCACAGTATTGGCATGTCTCTAGCTTCTTTTGTACAATTACGGAGTTAAACTCCTGTATTGTACAGATATGATTGAACGAATACTCAGAGATGAGCTTGAAACGCTGTTGGCGGAATACCCAATCATTACGATTCTCGGGCCTCGCCAGTCAGGCAAAACAACACTCGCAAGACATTACCTCGCAGATTTCAATTATCGGAATCTGGAACTACCCGATGTTCGCGAATTCGCTGAGGAAGATCCAAAGGGCTTTCTTTCGGACGCTGGCGAGCCGGTTATTATTGATGAAATACAGCGCGTGCCCAAGCTCCTTAGTTACCTGCAATCACTTGTTGATGAGGGTAAGAGCAACGGTAGATTCGTCATTACCGGTTCCCATCAGCTACAGCTACGCGAAGCGATCAGCCAGTCACTGGCTGGCCGAACGGCTATATTGAATCTACTCCCTCTGTCGATTGAAGAGCTACGGTCTGCAGGGGTAGAGTACGAGCATTTTTCAGACTATTTATGGACAGGATTTTTACCACGGGTTCATGATCAGAATCAGCGGCCAGGGTTGGCCTATGCCAATTATTATCAAACGTACGTTGAGCGTGATGTCCGACAGTTAATTAACCTGCGCGATGCTACGTTGTTTGAGAAGTTTCTTCGCTTGCTTGCCGGTCGAACCGGGCAACTCATCAATATGGAATCTCTGGGTAACGACACGGGCATAGATGCTAAAACTATTAAACACTGGCTTTCCGTTCTTGAAGCCTCATTCATCATCTTCAAACTCCCCCCGTTTTTCGAAAATGTTGGGAAGCGCCTTGTAAAAACACCCAAATATTATTTCTGGGAACCGGGCTTACTGACATTTTTATTGAGCATCAAAGACCCAACCCAAATCATACGCGATCCATTAGTTGGTGCACTGTTTGAAAACCTGGTCGTTGTCGAAGCTATGAAAGCAATGACGCACCGCGGTATGAGACCAAACTTATATTTTTATAGAGACAATCACCAACATGAAATCGACCTCCTGTTCAAGCGTGATAACAAGCAGGTAGGTATTGAAATTAAATCAGCTGCAACACTACAGCCATCATTTTTCAAAAGCTTGAATAAGCTGGACGAAAAAGTATTACCGTTAGACGAAAAACATCTTGTGTACAGTGGCAACGAAACACGGGGATATTCAAGTGGAGTTACCGCAGTCAATTTCAAATCAACATCCGAGGTAGTCACCGGTAGAAACTAAAATGCCCGGACCAGCACCGAGTGGAATCAGGCCCGGCCACTTGGTAATTTTTCCACCTTAATTTGCTCTGATCGCTCACCGATACCCCCACAAAGCAGCCGCAAGAGCTGTGCAGTGAGGTGGTGAGCATGATTCAATTCAGAAAAAACTGGCGACTGGTCTTCGTTGTAACCTTAATGACAGGTTGTGGTGAAGTCACAGAATCGTTAGATGGCTACGGTGGGAATTCCAGTTCTCCAGCAACCGGTGCAGCGTACCTAGGCGGAACCTACACGGGGCAAACAGGGCAAGTGCTGACACAGCAATTGTCTGATGATGCCTTTAATGCGCTCAGTGAAGAGCAACAATACGCCACCGCTAACAAACTTCTTTCCACGCTATACAAAGGTGTGCCGGTCCACGAGTATTTTAAGCTGGATAACGGCTTAACATCGCCGGAGTCAATCAACGGAGGTGGCTATTTCACATCGTTAGTGCGTCGTTTACAAACGCCTATGGATAACGACCAGGTCGTGCACTTGGATCGCTATATTTTAGGTGGCGACGAGGTAGACAATGGCAGTGGCATGAATCAAGAAGCCGCGTTTCGATTCTCCGGAGATCGAGCTCGAGAGCTTCCTCTCGCCCGCATTCATGTCTACCCCATTAGCCGCCAGTTGTACACACATTGGATGGCGTGGCACCTCGCTAATTCGTTTTTGTTTTCCCCCGCTGCAGAGCTAGACAGCGCCGGTATGACCGATGTACAGAACGTTTACCGACGTTTAGTCAATGGCATCGAGCGTCAAGAGCCCATACGCGCGATTGTGAGTGAACATATGCGATCACTGGAGAACTGGCGGCGGTTCCGTTCTCCCGAAGACAACACACGTGAAATGATGGAGATCTTCTTAGGCTTAGAAGATAAAGATGACGAAGTGCCACGCGCGTCTAAAGCGTGTCAGGACTTGTACTTAACGTCAGAGAACGAAGGTTACTTATTGGCGTACACCGATTTTCCCAACGACGAAGCGCAGACCGTGCTGGATACCACCATTGTCAATTGCGATGACTTCTACGATGCGGTAGCCAACCACGAACGCTTAATTCCAACGGTAGCTTGGACGCTCGTACGGTACTTCTATGCAGGCAAAACATTTCCAGAGCAAAATGCTGTAGTAGAGGCGTTGGTGGCTGGGAACCCGCAAACGTTTGAGGATATTTTTTCGGCCATTATATTTTCTGAAGAGTACTTACTAAATTCTGAACGTATGCGCTCATTCGAAGAAGCCTTTTTACCGATTGCTGAACGCATTGAATGGAAAACTCGTGAAGATACGTTCATGGGTCTGGCCAGTGGGCGTGGCGGTATGAGTCGCGCTTATATGGAAGAGATGGGCTGGCCTGCGATGACGTCAAAACTGGGGCGAGCTGCGGGTATAGCGACCGATGCGTTGAGTTTTGCTAATTACCATAAAGCACTGCGTGAAGAGCTTTTAATTGATCGGTGGCGGTATGGGCGTGCCTTAGGGCTTATTGAACCCGAACCTGAAGATATTGACGATGAAGGGCTGTCGCAGGCTGAATACACGGCAAGAGAGTCTCGACACCGTCAGCTCCAGCTCATGTCGTTAAGAGACCTCGTAGATTACTTTTTCATGAGTACCATCAACCGACGAGCCACTGCAGAAGAGCGCGAGGCATTACTCACGCTCTTTCATAACAACGATTGGCTGCGATTTGAAATAGAGCGCACCTACGTGAAAGACGGACGGTTAAGTGATGTGGCTTGGGTCACTTTCGACTACTTATCGCGCCTACCTGAAATGTATTACCTCACCCGTGTGCAGGAGACCAACTAATGAATCGTCGTCATTTTATTCAATCGGTCGGAGCTTTTTCATTAATGGCGGCCGCGCCCTCGTTCACCCGCCTTCCAGGGCTCATTGGGCAAGCGGAAGCCGCGCAACTGATTAACGCAAATTACGTGTTACCACAGCGCTTACCTCAAGTAATCAATTTGTTTTTATACGGTGGGGCTTCTGAACTTGCAGGTAATTTAACGAACATCGGTGAGATCGATCGAGCATCACAAAATCGTTATCCAGACGAGTTGCTGCAAGCGGCAAACGGAGACCGCGGGCAGATTACCGCTAATGGTTTTTGGCGGGATGCAGGCGGTGCAGAGATGGAAGACATGTTGGCTTCCGGTGACATGAGTGTGTACCGCACCATCAATCGCCAGAAAGACAACACACGTGCGCACCGGCAAAGCATTTACTCAAGCTTAAAAGGTTCATTGAATATCGATGGTTCACCTGGCATGGGGTCTAGCGTGGCCGCACTACTCGAGATGAATCGCGATCAGCTGGACGGGTCTGCACAACTTGGCGGCAAAACGTTGGATGAGTTGGTGTTGCCTTTCGTCTCGTTTGAAGGATCGTCCGTGGTTTACACACCCGATGCCGACCAGCCGTTGCCCTTGCAACTTCGAGGGTTGAGCTTGAACGAGCGTTTTGAAAATCCGTATTCAAGAGAACGGGATGATCATCAACAAGAATTGCAGGCGTTGATAAACACGGTAGTCACCGATGTGCAAAGAACACGGTTTTCCAAGGTAATGGGTGGCTTCGAACAACGAAAGCGTATGGAAGGGCTGATTGGTGACTTACAGTCTGCAGCGGGAGATCCGTTACCCAGCTTACAGGCATCGGCGTTTGATGACCCCGATGTCGATCCTGACACAGGTTACCTTCGATACCCAAGTAACAACCGCTACAGCGCACGACTGCAAGCAGCCGTAACGCTTGCCATTCAGAATCCCGATAGTTTGTTTATTTCTCTTGGGGGTGGCTTATCCAGTTGGGATGATCATGATGCATCGATTGAAGAGTATCAGCCCAGGATGCAACAGCTAATGCAGGCACTTCGTGCCGCGATGAAGCATATTCGTTATTCGGACGTGGCTTATGGTGGTACCAGAGACACAGGCAATATCATCATTAATGTACACGGTGATTTTGGCCGCAACGTCAATCTGAATAATTCGCGTGGATGGGATCACGGGAACAATCAAAACTTATACACGTTCGGTGGAAGCGCCATTCGACCACAAGGAGCGCTAGGTAAAGTGGTGGGCAGCACCGAAGTGTTCGGAAGCGGTGAAAACAATCGTTTGTTTACAAGACCAACAGACAGTAGCTACCAAGCTGAGCCCATGTCAATTGCATCCAGTATTTATCAGTATTTTGGAGCGACGAATGCGGCGTCGATGACGCAAGACGTTGAGTACAACCCGACAGGAGATGCGCCGATTGATGAGACCGTGGCTGGGGTTTAGTAAATTCGATTTCCGATAAGGGCTTACTGGCCCCTATCGGAAACTTTAACGGGAGCAATTCTAGGGAGAGTATTTCAGAGCACGGGGCTAAACGACCATTCTCGTTTTGATTGTGGCTAGGGTCGCCATGAGATTTTCAACATATGATGTTGCAATTATTAATATTTTATAAATCGCAAATACTTTTTACCCTTAATTCGCTGGGTATGTGCCGCCATTACGAGCATTCAATGCAACAATCGTCGATCAGTTCATACGGTCATAGAGTTAAAGTCACCAAGTACGAAGTAACTCTTTAATGAAGAAGAAATGTAATTTACACTCTGATCGTAAGGCGCTCACGAAGTTGCTCGTACAGCCGCATCTCTTCACTATGCCTCAACATTACGGCTAACGAGTACGCTTGTTCTTCGTTTGGTTCTGCCCACCGGCCGACACATCGCACGACCAAGAAATACGTATCGCCATACTTGGTAATATTTTGCCGGGCAGTGAATGTACCGCATTGCAGCGTTCCAACTTTTCGCAGGTTAATCGAGGGTGAAAAAACACAATATTGCCTACCTGCAAGCCCAGGTGGAGTGTCCTCCAACTTTCCGTCATCGTCTTTCTGTAGTTCACGATAGGCATGAAAAACAGTATCCACATCCGATCCGCGAATTAGGTCAAACTGCATTTGGACACCAATATAGTCTTTCCTTGTTCTTCTTACAGGGGGATCAAAAGCCAACGCAACTCGAATTTCTCGGGTTCCAGCTGTCTCTTGAAATTCTTCCACCATAGGCACCTCATATATCGCAAACTGATCATGCACTAGGCTGCCCTGAGCTGTAAGAACAACCCTACCATCTTCCGAAAACAGAGCACTCTCGATATCGCTATGGCCATACCCTAAAACTGCACCAACATGCCGGGGATGTATAGCTCCAAGCTTCGCCATGGCTTCGGCCGGTTGTTCAGCGCTTATCGCCAATAGGCACCGAATAGTATTGGCGGAAGCTTCTGGGAACTTCTGCAATAGTAATGCTGCCTTGTGTGCGATTAACGGTGCCGCAAACGATGTACCAGAAAAGGTTGAGAAAAGACGTTCCGTATATTCATGATGGAGCGACAGTACACCAGTGGCGGGCCGATGTTTTGCGCTCCTCAGCCGCCCGACTAGGCCATCAAATACTGCTGTGCCTCCATAATCAACCAAGTCTGGTTTTATCGCTCCATAGGTGCCAGGACCCACTGTTGTAAATGGAGACGGCTCATTAAATGCTGCTAATGGACGAACCTCTACGCCGTCCTCCTCTGACAACCCATTCACGTGGGCGAGGGAACCAACGGTCAGAACATTTAAAGCACCAGAAGGGTCTAGAATTCGATTGGCTGCATCATGGAGGTAAGCAGGATATATATCCACGATTCTTTCTTCATGCGCATCAGTCAAAGAAGAGTGATCGTTGTTACCTGCGGCAACGACAATGACTATATCCAGCTCTCTCGCTAAATCGTCAAGTACTTCCGACCAAAGTGATCCACGATATTTTACTGGCCTATCTTTATCGCATAACGACAGATTCACTACTCGGCAGTTGAATTCAGAATTCAACCGTCTAATAGCAACTTCTACAACTTCTGGAGCAAGCTCCTTGTCGCTAAACCCACCATGTGCATTTACGACGCGGGCAGATGCTATTTGAAAACGTGGCCTAAGTTCTCCATGCGCGAGCATGGACTCAATGTCGCCATACGCGGCGATCGCAGAGACAGCCGTCCCATGACCATTTTCATCACTTGATGGCTCTCCCGCAACTCCAAATGATCCAATGACTACCTGCTCTAACAATGGGTGCCCACTGTTAACACCAGTATCCACCACGCCAATTCGAACACCTGACTCAGGAGGAGCAAATCGCTCACCTATTTCCGTGATATCGGGATCAGGACTTCCTCCAATAGACAAGTCTGGCCGAGGAGGAAGATCTACCGTTGCAACCTCTTCTCTTTCAAGTAGCTGGCGAATAGCCTGGCCCGGGCCTTCCACACGAAGCAAAACACCCGATGGAGGCGTATACCGACCAAGTTCCTCGCCCCCTAGTCCTTCAAACGGTGTGATCACCCTATGAATAAAGACATCGACAAGATCGTCCGATGGTCGCCAGATCTCTACATCAAGTAGATATACCGTGTCATCTTTAAAAGACTCCGAGGCAACAAAGCCGGCATTCCTCAAGACAGGCCCTATCCTGTCATCCGCCGAAAGCATTTGTAGCGACGAAACCGCATTCATAAAAGAGGCGTGGGGTTGATTCTTCTGCTTTTCAGGTTTTTCGCCACCATATGCTCGCACTCGAGAAGAAAGCGCAGATAGTTGCTCATCGCTGGAGAACAAGACGACAGCATTATCATCAGTATGGGTCAATAGCATAAGGTCAATCTTGGCCCATTCGTCATCAGCGATAAAACCATCAATCACTACCTTCATTATCAACGCGGGATTAATAGCATCCTTAGCTGATGAGGTTGCAAATCCTTCAACAACTTTCTCAATGTCCTCAGATATTTTCTTGGAATGCGGTTTGTGTTTTCTTTCCGGTTGATTACGGGGCCCTGGTTGCTTACGGCGATTAACCGGCTCACTCACTCTAGTAAGGGTTAAGTGGTCATATTGAGCCATAGTGCTTTACGTCCTTGAAGCCTTCTCAGTCACTTACTTGGTGTCGATAGTCTCTGTCTAATAGACGCACGGCGACGTAGATTCGCAAGAGATCGGTCAAAGTCTTCTTTCGAGATTCTTTTACGGCGACCGGAGACAGCATATTTGATTGCCTGTGTACATAGCTGATCTATTTCCGCGAATGAAAAGCCCACCAGTGACTGGCACTGCCCTTCTACTAGAAACGATGTTTTAAAGTTTCTAGTTTTCAAGAGTAAAAATTCCTTTATTTCATCTTCTCCAGGCAAATCGAATAGCATAATTTCGTCAAATCGACGCCACAGAGCTTCGTCAATAGTGTCTTCGAGGTTGGTCGCCGCTATGAGCAATCCGCGCCCGGAGAAATTCTCTATCAGAAGTAGTAGTGAGTTAACTACTCTTCTTAGTTCACCCTGCGCAGAACTATCAGCGCGGGTTCTAGCAAGCGCATCAAATTCATCGAAGAAAAGCACACAAGGCTGTCGCTCAGCCACTTCGATGATCGCTCTTATGTTTAAAGCAGTTTCACCCAGATATGATGAGACCAGTGAATCAATTCTTACTACGAGCAAATCCAACTTGAGCTCTTTTGCTACGACTTCCGCTGTTATAGTTTTTCCGCAGCCTGGGGGTCCGCAAAACAGCAGTCGATTTCGACTCTTTAAGCCATGGCTCTGAAGCTTATCTGTAGTACGAAATTCCGCCAGTAACTCCTTCAATAACTCCTCATTATTATCGCTCAGTATGAGCTCTGAAGAACTTCTCTTTGGCGTTACAACGTCAGCGAAGTTTGAAGATTTAGAAGTACTCTTTCCAATATCTAAGGGCAATAGAGCTGGTGTTTCACGAGCGTTACTAGATTGTCTACCAGTGCGCGTACTCCGCTTTCTGAATGATCCGGTTGGTTTTCTAGCCGTTTCCATTACCGACGCCCATGCCAATTTAGACCCACGAACATGTGCAAACCGCCTCATCCACTAATTTCGATAGTTGATACGATGCCTACACGTGAAAGTTACGGTGTAACAGGTTGATTTTAATAATAATTATTTTTCAACCCTAAATTAAAGAGTATATAGCATCGTGCGAACGATGTTAGAGCCGATAGTGATCAATATGGAGGAAGTCCCAGGGACTGTCATGTGAGTAACGTATCAATACCCTCAAAGAACCAACTTTAACTTTCACGGTGAGAGGTCACCATTTTCACTACCACACCCAAGGGCTAACCCACGACTTCAATCGACTGGGGCAAACACCATGTATTTGATGTGCCGTTCGGGCGCTCAGAAGCCAGCTTAAACCGCTATTTAAAGGCGTTGCCACACCGAGAGGACAATGAGGTCTTCGCCTATCGGTATCGTCCACGATCCCCATGGCATAGTCTCAGGTACGTGGGTAATGTTTACTCTGTTGTGTACACATACGGTGTGAATGCCATCCACGTTGTTCACCCACACAGTATCCAAGTGCCCTTACCAGCGCTTTTGTTAGTGAGTTGAGAAAACGTTTTGGGAGAAACTATGCCGGTAGTTCAACTGTTGCCAGTGGTTGGGTTAAACAACTGAAATCGTCATGCTTCCCAACGGCTCAATAGTAACGTCCATAGAATCTCCCCTTACTACCGGACCTACGCCAGCTGGTGTACCCGATAGGATGACATCACCCGCAGCAAGCTCAAAATAGTCCGATAGGTATGAAATCATTTCAGGCACTTTCCAGATCATTTGATTTAAATCACCTTCCTGCCTAACGTCGCCATTAACTTTCAGTTCCACACGGCCTTGATCCGGGTGCCCAACGTCAGACACTCGGTGAATAGGACCAACAGGTGCTGAGCGTTCGAACGCTTTACCAATCTCCCACGGCCGACCCATCTTCTTTTGTTCACCTTGCAGATCACGTCGTGTCATGTCCAACGACAAGGCATAGCCGAAGACATGATCAAGCGCGTTATCGACTGAAATATTAATCCCGCCTGATTTAAGCATTACTGCCATTTCTATTTCATGGTGGACATCAGCAGTTTTAGGTGGATACGGAAACTCCCCGGATATATCTAAGTTATTAGGATTTTTTTGAAAGAAAAACGGTGGCTCTCTGTCGGGGTCATGCCCCATCTCGATCGCGTGGGCGGCGTAATTTCGTCCGATGCAGTAAACACGACGCACGGGAAACGTCTTATCTGAACCGATAATACTCAATGCAACTGTTGGTGGAACCTCAATCACATGCTTTGACATTTATATCGATTCCTCGGATCTTTGTCGATTCACGACCATTCTGATTCTATTGGTTTTTTCCATCAAGAAAAGCTGCACGTCAGCCCTCTTAGGACATTAGCCAAGACGTTAGACAGCTGGCTAAGCTTAGTCAGCGCGCCTTCGTCGAAATGGTCCCGTCCTCCAACCAGCCATCAAAGACAGACAGCACCTGATCTACAAACGCCCGATCGTTGATGTGGCAATCAAGCTCAGTAAAGACGATGGGATCTGTCATCTGTTGTCGCATCTCATCACAGAACGCTGCAAACGCATCCGGGTCATGGGCTACACCACCGGCACGATCCCACTCTTCAATTCCTTGATTCGTCAGGATGACATGCGCAGGCGTTGATGATGACTTGAGTCGACGGGCCATTTCCCGCGCAGTTTCACGACGTTCTTCAGCGTTGAGACCCGATGACTTGATCAAACGATTGTGGGCATGAAAGGGTCGGTCCTGGTAGCGCTCGGGAATGCTCTGCCAACCGGCAAAGTCAATCAGGTCTAAGCAACCGGGTGCAACGATTTGCGGTATGCCGGCAGCCCCGGCATTCATCATCCGATCGCTACCCCCATTGACGACAGAACCGGCCAGCAAATTGCCAAGCTCGGGTAGCGCTAAATCCATTACGCAAGCAAATCCACCCTCTCGGGCGATGCTCTCGAACGCCATGCCACCCATGCCGGTTGCATGAAATATGGCCACCTCAAACCCTCTGCTTTCCAATTCGGGCTTCAAGTCCTTCATGTAGCTTAGGCATGATGACCCTAGTGACGTCATACCCACCATGGGTCTGTCTTGCTTGGGCGGTTCAACCGCACGAGCAGCACCCAACACGGCACCCGCAGCCTGACTCAACGAGGACTTGCACACCGAGTTCAAACCGTACAGTCCACCCGCCCACAGAATCATCTGGATATCGGCCGAGAGCCGTTGCGGTTCGATCAACGGTGAATAGGACACCGTTGACACCACATACTTGGGGAACCCCAATGGCAAGGCTTGGCAGATATCAAGAGCAACATCGGTCCCCATGGTGCCACCGAGTATCACCACCCCATGAATGCGCCCTTGAGTGTTCAGACCACTGGCTAGCTCACTCGCGCCCTTGGCCATGATTTGCATCGCGGTATTTTCATCACCGCTGTCGATCACTTCTTGAATGCTGTGCTTGGCAGCAGCAGCCACTTCGTGCTTTGAGACACTGGTCGGTGCCTGCGGATCGCCCAGTACCGAGATATCCATGCTCAGAACGCCGCCACCCATGGCTTTGATGCGTTGCGCCATGTAGTCAAGTTCGTCGTTCTTAGTGTCGTAGGTACCTACAACCAGTATTGTCTTGTCAGCCACCGGCTTGCCTTTTGATTGTCTGATGGTGATGCAATTACAGTCACGTTGTGCAGTTCGTCAGCATGCCGCTGTTCATCCCCGCATTAACGTGCCTTTCGGATCATAAAACGGTTGAAGCTGCGCCTGTATCGGGTAGCGCTGTCCAGCGATCTGCACCTCGAAGCCACCCTCATCGATCCACGCTTTGGATACCCCGTCGGCCACGTGCAAGGTTGCAAGGCCCACCATGGTCTGTAGTCGAAATCCCCAATCGCCCGAGGTAACATGGCCGACGATATCCTCTCCTTTGAACACCGGCTCGTTGTGAATCAGGTACGGCCCCTCTTGTGCTGTGACACCGAGCAGCCGAATACTCACAAGTCTATAAGGCGTATTTGAGCCGTACTTGCGATGTTGCTCCAGCACGTGCGTCTTGCCCACAAAATCATCGGCTTTGTCCAGCGCCACCGCAAAGCCCAGACCCGACTCGTACGGCGTATCGTCCTCACCAATGTCGTGCCCAAAGTGACGAAAACCTTTCTCCAGTCGGCAGGCATTCATCGCAAACATGCCCATATGACGCAACCCCAGAGGTTGGCCTTGCTCGAACAAGGCATCATGCACACTCGCTGTGAATTCACTGGGAAGCAACAACTCATAACCCAATTCGCCAAGAAAGGAGCGACGGATGGCCCAGCCTCTGGCGTGAGCGACATCAATCTGCCGAGCCGCCGCAAAAGGAAAAGCATCGTTGGATAGATCATCGCTGCTGAGTGACTGCAGGATGTCACGCGACTTCGGCCCTTGCAAAGTCAACAGACTGTACGCCGAGGTGGCATCAAACACCTCAAACCGCAGGCCTTTGGGTGCCTGCGACTTAATCCAGAACAGATCACGCTGCTGGCTGGGATGTCCGGTTACCACCATGAACGTGTTGTCGTCCATGCGAATCACCGTGACATCAGCTTCGATGCCGCCTCGTTCATTTAAGAATTGGGTATACACCGAGCTGCCCGTCGGCACATCCATTTGCGCACCACACACTCGGTTGAGTACGTGCACTGCATCCGGGCCTTGCACCACGATCTTGGCGTACATGGATTGATCGAGCAACACAGCGGCATCGCGAGCGGCAAGACACTCCTGCTGCACCGACTCGGACCAGGGCTTCCAACGCAGAGACGGTTTATCTGACCAATGCGGCTGTTTGGCATCAAAATACATTGGCACCTCCCAACCGATGCGCTCGGCCATGACAGCACCGGCACGCACAAGCTCATGATGCAAGGGCACACGGCGTACACCTCGCGCAGAATTCACCTGCCGTCCTGCCCACGAGATGCCATAGTGAAAACCCACACTCTCGGCAGCACGGGCCTGGTTATAGTAGGTGTTGGCCTGAAACGGTTGCGCACGCGAAGCCAGTAATGGGCCCATGGAACGCGATGGCATGCCATCGAGCAACCATTCGGCCATGGTCAAACCGACACCGCCGGAATTGAGGATGCCATTGGAATTCATGCCGGTGGCCAGATAGACCCCTTGCACCTCAGGCACTGGCCCCAGATACGGTCGGCCATCGGGTGTAAAGCTCTCTGGGCCGTTGAAGAAGGTTTGAATACCCATGTCTTCAAGCGCAGGCATGCGGGCAAACATCCGCGTCAGATCTTCTTCAACGTGTGCCATGTCAAACGGTAGCTGATCGAACTCGAAGTCTTCGGCAATCCCACCCTGCCCCCAGGCCTTGCCGTGTGCTTCAAACCCACCGATCAGCAACTTGCCAGCATCTTCTTTCCAGTAATTTCGTTCTTCAACGATGTTCAGAATGGGTTGCTCGGGTGATAGACCCTCGACGGGTTCGGTCACGATGTAGAAGTGTTCGGCCGCATGCAGCGGTACCGTGATGCCATGTTGCTTGCCAAACAGATGCGACCACATGCCGCCTGCCAGCACAACCTTGTCGGTAGCGATAGCACCTTGTGCGGTGTGCACCGCCACCACCTTGCCATCACGTATGTCCAGATGTTCAACCGGTGTGTCCTCAAAAATTTGTGCGCCACGCTGGCGTGCACCCTTGGACAAAGCAACCGTTACATCCAGCGGATTGACCTGCCCATTGGAAGGCACGTACAAACCTGACTGCACATCGTTAATAACCAGCGAAGGCCAGAACTCCTGCACCTGTTGTGGCGACAGAATCTCCGACGGGATACCCAAGCGACCCGCATGATCGTGCGTACGCAACAACTGCTCATGCCGTACATCACCCAACGCGATGTTAATCGTGCCGTTTTGCTTGTAACCGGTCGAATGACCGGTCTCCTCTTCCAGATCGCGGAACAGCCGGGCGGTGTACTTGCCTAGTTCGGTTTGTGCAGCACTGTCACGCAGTTGCCCGACAATTCCCGCCGCATGCCAAGTGGTGCCACTGGCAATCTTGCGACGTTCCAGCAACACCGCCGGCACGCCCCGATGAGCCAGATGGTAAATCGTAGACATGCCAATGATGCCACCGCCAACAATAACTATCGGGGCGGAGGTTGGCAGGGTGGGAGTCATGGGATCAAGTCAATTGGATGGATGATAGTGCGTAAGCGTCAGGGCTACATGCTAACCAGCGGTTTATTCCATGGTGCTAGTGTTTC
>JAHDCO010000020.1 GCA_020629835.1 Granulosicoccaceae bacterium | reverse complement strand
TATCGCAGGTTTTGCAGTGAATACAGTTCTGCGAATTAATCTGGAAGCGCGGTTCGTCGTTCTCCACAATCACTTCATAGACACCTACCGGACAGTAACGCTGCGCGGGTTCAGCGTATTTTGGAAGGTTCACGCTGATGGGTGTTGAGGGATCGGTTAACTGTAAGTGAACCGGTTGGTTGTCCTCGTGGTTTGTTCCGGACAGAAACACCGAAGAGGATTTATCAAAGGTGAGTTTGCCGTCAGGCTTTGGGTAATGAATCACCTTGGATTCGCCTGCTTTTTTCAACGTGGCGTGATCGGGTACGTCATCTTTCAATGTAATCGGTAAGCCCTTACTGAATAGGTTTTGGTCGATGAAATTGAAAGCCCCACCAAGGTAAGTGCCGAACTTATGCAGCGCTGGCCCGAAGTTTCTTGAGCGATGCAGTTCCTCGTAGGCCCAACTGGCTTCAAACGCTTCGGTGAAGGCCGTCAGTTCCGCTGGTGCTTCCTCATCACCGGTAACTGCAGTAAACAGGGTTTCAGCTGCAACCATGCCCGACTTCATCGCCGTATGCGTGCCTTTGATTTTTGAGAAATTCAAGGTACCGGCATCGCAGCCTACCAACAAGCCACCGGGCATCACCATTTTTGGAAGCGAGTTTAAACCGCCTTTCGCAATCGCTCTGGCGCCATAGCAAACGCGTTTACCGCCGGTGAGAGTTGCGGCAATTTTCGGGTGGTTTTTAAAACGCTGAAATTCATCAAAGGTACTCAGGTGAGGGTTGCTGTAAGACAAATCGATGATCAGCCCAACAACGACTTGATTGTTTTCCAAGTGGTAGAGGAATGCGCCCCCGGTACTGCCTGACTCTGACAACGGCCAGCCTGCACCGTGCACCACTAAGCCCGGCTCGTGTTTGTCAGGATCAACGTCCCACAGTTCTTTGATGCCAATGCCGTAGTGTTGTGGTGATTTATCTTCAGCTAAGCCGAATTGCTGAATCAGTTGCTTACCTAAATGACCTCGGCAACCTTCGGCAAATACTGTGTACTTGGCATGCAGCTCCATGCCCGGTTCGTGGCCGTCTTTCGGGTTGCCGTCTGCATCCAGACCCATATCGCCTGTTGCCACACCTTTGATGCTGCCATCGTCGTTGAATAACACTTCCGCGGCAGCGAACCCCGGGAAAATTTCCACACCAAGTTCTTCAGCCTTTTCGCCCAGCCAACGTGTCAGGTTGCCTAAGCTCGCCACGTAGTTACCGTGGTTGTGCATGGTCTTTGGGGCAAGAAAGTTAGGTACTTTGAACGAACTGGTTTCACCGGTGAAAAACAAAATGTCATCGCGGGTAACTTCTGTGAGCAACGGCGCGTTATCGTTTTTCCAATCAGGAAACAACTCGGTCAGGGCTCTAGGCTCTATAACCGCACCGGAGAGGATATGGGCGCCCACCTCGGAACCTTTCTCCAACACAACTACCGAAATTTCCTTGTCGTGTTCGTTGGCGAGTTGCATTAAGCGGCAAGCGGTTGAGAGCCCTGCTGGACCTGCACCCACGATGACGACATCAAACTCCATCGATTCGCGTTCTGTGCTCATGTTAAATACCTTCAGTTAAATAAATGTTGTTAAAGCCTTTCAAGCTCACGGGTTTAATAAATCAGTGGTTTTTCCGGGCACCGCGACATTGGCACGCGCTCCGTAATCTTTTCTCAATCTCACGGCCAATGCCTCACTGGCGCGTTGTTCTCCGTGCACCAGTAGCACGGGTGGGCGAGAGTCAAAGTGGCTGTACCATTCCAGCATGCCTTCCTGGTCAGCGTGTGCGGATAAGCCACCCACCGTATGGATGGTGGCGGCCACGCGAATTTTTTCACCCCAAAGTTTCACTGTTGGAGCGCCTTCTACCAATTTGCGACCTAAGGACCCCATCGACTGGTATCCGGAAATGACGACATGACAATCTTTTCGCCATAGGTTGTGTTTCAGGTGATGCATGATTCGCCCACCGGTACACATACCGCTACCGGCTAAAACAATAGCGCCGGATTCCATAGCATTGATGGCTCGGGATTGATCGGCCGTTTTAGAAAAATGTAAATTAGGCATACTCAATAGCGCGCCATGTTCTTCGTAGAACTGCGCAGCAGCATCGTCATAGAGCCGGGTGTACTTTAAATACAGTTCGGTGGCTTCTATGGCCATTGGGCTATCAAGAAAAATCTTCCACCGGCCTAAATCCCATTGTTCGAAATAACGCGCAAACATATACAAAATCATTTGACTGCGCCCAACCGAAAATGCAGGGATGAGCACATTACCGTTGACGCCTCGAAGCCTTTCCGCAATTTCGCTCACTTCATCGAAAGTTTTATCCCAGCTGCGATGGACACGATCACCATAGGTACTTTCCATTAAGACAAAATCGGCGTGTTTCAGGCGATGGAAATCTTTGAGGATAGGTGCGCCTCGATGCCCCAAATCGCCGCTGAATACCAGCGTGCGCTGTTCGTCGCCTTCACTCAGCTGCAGTTCAACCATGGCAGAACCCAGGATATGCCCGGCGTCGTGCAGGGTGATGGTTACACCCGTGGTTACACCCGTGGTTATCGTTTGCTGCTCACCGAATCGCAAGGTGGAAAATCGTGTCAGCGTTTCTTCCACATCCGCCTGTTCATACAGCGCTTGTAAGGGTGGCTTGCCTTTACGGGCACGCCGTTTATTGCGGTAAGCCACATCGCGTTGGTTCAGGTAAGCAGAATCTTTGAGCAGGATGGTGGCAAGATCGGCAGAGGCCTCATGCGTGTAAATCTTTCCTTTGAATCCCTGGCGAATCAGTATTGGTAAGCGACCGCTGTGGTCGATATGCGCATGGCTCAGTACAACAGCATCCAGCAATGCCGGTTCAAACGGGAAGGGGTCATGGTTGCGAAGTTCGTCCTTACGACGCCCCTGAATTAACCCGCAGTCCAACAAGATACGTTTGTCGCCCACTTCAAGTAAATGACACGAACCGGTGACCTCTCCGGCGGCGCCGTAGCTGGTGAGTTTCATATGTTTTGGTTCGTTTGCCATTACGTGTGTGCGTTACAATCCATTGTACTCTGCATGCCCCCTTGAGCTCGCTGGTTGTTTACGTGTCGGGCCTACTCACAGCTTATAACGAGCAGACCTTGGTTATAAAACCCGATACCCTGATGTACGCGACATGCCCGAGCGGTATCGCGTCGTTGCTTGCCGACGAACTGATAAACCTGGGTGCAAGCACCGTGCAAACCGCGGGTGCTGGGGTGCAGTTCAGTGGTGGACTTCCGGTTGCTTACCGCGCGTGCTTATGGAGCCGGTTGGCAAACCGCATTTTGTTGCCTATTCATCAGGGGCCTGCGGAAACCCCAGAGGCCCTTTACAGCACCGTCAAATCGGTCGATTGGTCGGCACATATGAGTGTCGACAACACGCTGGCGGTGGATGCGTTTACCGCTAAGTCTGATATCACGCATTCTCAGTACGCAGCGCTAACCGTTAAAGACGCCATCGTTGATCAGTTTCGTGACGCTTGCCAGGAGCGACCTAATGTTGAAACACAACGTCCTGATTTGCGTGTAAACGCTTATGTGTTCAGAAATAAGTGCCGCCTGGCGGTGGATCTATCCGGTGAGGGGCTGCATCGTCGCGGCTACCGCCAGGCGCAGGGGCCTGCGCCTTTGAAGGAGAATTTGGCCGCTGCCATGCTCATGCAAGCCGGTTGGCTGGACGCTCACAAGGCCGGTAAGCCATTGGTAGATCCCATGTGCGGTTCTGGCACCTTACTGATCGAAGCAGCGCTGATGGCCAGAGACATTCCCCCAGGTCAGTTGCGTGATTACTACGGGTTTCTCGGTTGGGCCGGTCACGATCACGCATTGTGGCAAACGTGCTTACAGGATGCAGAACTTCGGGTGCAGGAGTCGGCATCAAAAACTTTGCCCGTTATTGTCGGTGCTGACCGTGATGCGGTTGCGGTAGGGGCAGCGGTTGCCAATGCGAAGAGTGCTGGCGTCTCTAATGACATTCAATGGTATCGGCAAAGTCTGGGTTCCTCATTGCAAACGTTGCCGGCAAAACAGGGCTTGTTGATTTCCAACCCACCCTACGGGGTGCGTGTAGCAGATGATGATGGACTCTATGAAAAAATTGGTGTGCAGTTAAGCCGAGACTATGCAGGCTGGCAGTGTGCGTTGTTAGCGGCATCCAGAAATGCGGTCAAGCGAACCCGGTTACCGTTAAAAACCGTGTTGGCCTTTCAAAACGGCGGCATCGACTGCGATGTTATGGCGGGCACCATTCCGCAGGCCCGGAGCCACGCGGTGGACACTCAAGGCTTTAAAAATCGGGTGGTAAAGAATCAGAAGCATCTGCGCAAATGGTTAGAGCGCAATGATGTGTTTGCTTATCGCGTATACGATGCAGAGCTACCCGAATTTGCGATGGCCATTGACGTTTACGACTGCGATGCTCGCTACGTGGTGGTGCAGGAATATGAAGCGCCATCGTCGGTTAACGTGGCAATGGCAGACCAACGCCGGCAGGCGGTAATAGCCGTGTTGCCGGAACTCTTGGAAGTCACTCCCTCCAGGCTGTTTCTTAAGCTTCGTCGCCAGCAGGAAGCTGGTGGTCAATACAACCGTCAAGACGATTCGCGTGTACTGGCCGTACTGGACGAGCCGCAAGGCAAGCTCGAATTAAACTTTAGCGACTATCTGGATACCGGACTGTTCCTGGACCACCGAGTTTTACGTCGTCATTTAGCCGAAAACAGCCACGGTAAACGCGTGCTTAATCTGTTCGCTTATACGGCGTCATTGTCGGTTGCGGCCGCCATGGGTGGTGCCACCGAAACCTGTTCGGTCGATCTTTCTAAACGCTACACCGAGTGGGCATGCCGAAATCTGGAACTGAACGGGTTTGTCGGAGACGAGCACGAGGTGATTCGCGCCGATGTCATGGATTGGTTAGTGCACGCGTCTGAAGAATCGGGCAAAAAACAGTACGATTGGATTGTGCTGGACCCACCCACGTTTTCTAATTCGCGAGACTTAGATCATGACTGGGATGTGCAACGCGATCATGTCCAGTGCATTCTTCTGTGCATGTCTTTGTTAGCACCCGGTGGCACGTTGGTATTTTCCAACAATTTTCGGCGGTTCAAGTTGGACACAACGGCGTTGCAACAGCAACACCCGAGCATCAACATTGCAGACCGCACAGCTTGGTCTCTGGATAGGGACTTTCAACGTAACACCCGCATACACCGGTGTTGGTTTTTAACGCAGTAACCTGGAGTGTTCCATTGGTAGAGCTTTTCGCTGAATACGGCTTGTTTTTGTTGAAAGTGTTGACGATAGTCATCGCGATTATTGTGGTTGCCGTGTCTATGGTTGCCGTTGCGTCGAAGGGGCGTAAAGGCCCAAGTGCCGCTGGCGCTGTGACGATCACACGGCTCAATGAGCAGTTTGATGATATGCGTGACACGCTGTCGATGGCATTGCTCGATGATTCAGCGGCCAAGTTTGCCGAAAAAGAGCGCAAAGCCGAAGAGAAAGCGAAACGGAAAAAAGAAAAAAAGCAGGCTAAAGCAGCGGCGAAAAAACGTGGCAAAGGCGAAACTCGGATTGCAGAGCCCTCACGCAAGCGCGTCTTCGTTGTGGACTTTGATGGGGATATCAGAGCGTCCGCAGTTGAGAACTTACGTCATGAACTGTCAGCGATCCTAACCACCGCCACCACGCAGGATGAAGTGGTGGTTCGTTTAGAAAGTGGTGGCGGTATGGTGTCCTCGTACGGCTTGGGAGCTTCACAACTTGCACGCGTGTTGGATAAAAACATTCCATTGACCGTGACTGTGGATACGGTAGCTGCCAGTGGGGGTTACATGATGGCTTGTGTCAGTAATAAAATTCTAGCGGCACCGTTTGCCATGGTTGGCTCCATCGGCGTGGTTGCACAAATGCCTAACTTTCATCGTTTACTGAAGAAAAACGATATTGATATTGAATTGCTCACCGCCGGTAAATACAAGCGCACCTTAACCGTACTCGGTGAGAACACCGATGAGGCTAGAGAAAAATTCATAGAAGATATCGAGCGCATTCACGGGAGTTTTAAAGATCATGTGCAAACGTATCGACGTAAGCTGGATATCGAAAAAGTGGCCACCGGCGAAGTGTGGTTAGGACAAGAAGCCAAAGAACTCGATCTTGTGGATGTAGTAACCACCAGTGACGAGTACCTAATGAAGGCCGCCGATGCGGCGGATGTCATGATCGTGCGCTACAAAGAGAAAAAGGGCTTGGGTGAGCGCTTATCGATCAGTTTTCAAGCGGCTGTGGACAACATTACCGTACGCTGGTTCGACAGGCTGTCGCGTAGCCGCTTCTACGACGTGTAGAGCGGCATTCAGAGGTTCTTCGCGCGTTCTCGCAACAGGAACTTCTGCACCTTTCCGGTAGATGTCTTCGGCAAGTCGGTAAACACGACAGTTTTGGGGCATTTAAAATGTGCCATGTTGTCGCGGCAGAACGCAATCATTTCAGCTTCGGTCACAGAAGCACCGTCACGTAAGGTCACGAACGCACAAGGCGTTTCCCCCCAATAGTCATCAGGCCTTGCCGCTACCGCTGCATCCAACACGTCCGGATGGCGGTACAGGGTGTCTTCTATTTCTATTGACGAAATATTCTCACCACCGGATATGATGATGTCCTTGGCTCGATCCAGTAAACGCAAGTACCCGTCTGGGTCCATTACGGCCAGATCACCACTGTGGAACCAACCACCGGCAAACGCCTCTTCCGTGGCTTCGGCGTTCTTATAATAGCCACGCATAACGATGTTGCCTTGAAACATGACTTCACCCAGTGTTTCACCGTCTCGCGGTACCGGTTGCATCGTTTCGGGGTTGATTACATCCAACCCTTCCAGCACTTGATAACGCACACCTTGCCGAGCCTTCTTTTTTGCACGTTCCTCGCTGGGCAATGCATCCCACTCAGCATGCCAGGCGCACATAACTGCCGGTCCGTAGGTCTCTGTCAGGCCATATACATGCGTTACTCGAAAACCTAAATTTTCAATTCGTTCCAGTACGCTGGCAGGCGGCGGCGCTGCGGCTGTCATGATGTTTACTGTGTGGGGTAATGGGTTACTGTGTTCTTCGCTATGGTTGATGACCATATTCAGCACCACGGGTGCGCCGCAAAAATGCGTGACGTTGTGTTCACGAATACCGTTATAGATAGACTCTGCATTAACTTGACGAATGCACACACTGGTTCCGGCAACGGCGGCTAGTGTCCAGGGGAAGCACCAACCGTTGCAGTGAAACATCGGTAGCGTCCACAGGTACGTGGGGTGGTGTGGCATCTCCCAGCCGGTGATGTTACTCATCGCGTTCAAGTAAGCACCACGGTGGTGATACACCACACCTTTTGGTCGACCTGTTGTACCTGACGTGTAATTGAGTGCGATGGACTGCCAATCACTTTCGGCTCGAAGCCAGCGCCATGAAGACGCGCCTTTTGCAACCCAGTCTTCGTAGGTGTTGTCCGATACCGGCTCACCGACCGCGGCAGGGTCGTGAATGTCAATCAAGGTTGGCGGATCACTTACGTTAGCCAGTGCCGCGTTAACAACGTGCGTTGACTCGCGATCAACAAACAATACCTTGGCACCGCCATGTTCGAGAATGTAGCTCACCGTATCGGCTTCCAGCCGGGTGTTAATCGCGTTGAGAATGGCACCTGCCATTGGGACGGCGTAATGCAATTCAAACAATTCCGGAATATTGGGTGCAATGACCGCCACCACATCTCCGGGCTCTATGCCATGTTCTACCAAAGAGGACGCTAAGCGTACGGATCGTGAATACACCGTTTGCCAATCGGTGGTTTTTTCTGCGTAACGGATAGCAATATGATTCGGATACACCTCAGCAGCGCGTTGTAAAAAACTTAATGGCGAAAGCGCTGCGTAGTTTGCGCTTAGCGCCGGCATGGCAACTGATTGATCACCGGGCTGCTCAGCGTTCGGGTAGTCCAACATAGGCCTTCAGTACTGTGGTGTGTGGTTGATTCACACCATAATACGTCATCAGGCATACTCGTTCGGCGGTTCGGTCTTTCGTATTGCAGGCAGATAGTGTTATGGAAACAAAACCACTTCAGGGGCCGCTGAGCGGTTTACGAGTGTTGGAACTGGGGCAGTTGGTGGCAGGCCCTACGGCCGGGCAAATGCTTGCCTACTATGGCGCTGATGTCGTCAAGATAGAACCTCCGGGCAAAGGTGACCCGCTACGGACATGGCGCGAACTGGATGAGCACGGGGAATCCTACTGGTGGCACAGCATGGCCCGCAACAAACGATCAGTCGCGGTCAACTTAAGCTCTGAACAGGGTCAGAATGTCGTGCGTGAATTGATTCAACGCTGTGATGTGGTGGTTGAAAATTTTCGCGCAGGAAAAATGGAAAGCTGGGGCCTTGGGCCTGAGGTGTTTGCAGAGAGCAACCCAGCGCTGGTGTACACACGCGTATCGGGCTACGGTCAAACCGGTCCTTACAAGGACCGATTGGGATTTGCGTCTGCATGTGAGGGCGTGGCAGGTTTTCGATACGTGAATGGATTTCCGGGGCAGGTACCTGTACGCCCCAACCTGAGCTTGGGTGACACCCTGGCTGGCATGCATGCGGTTATTGGTACGTTGCTCGCGCTGTGCGCACGCGAACGATTGAATGTTGGTGGGCAAAGTGTGGATGTTTCCATCGTGGAATCAGTGTTCAACATGATGGAGGGCGTGTATCCCGAGTACGCCGGTGCTGGGGTTCAGCGGGAGCCGTCAGGCGCTACGCTCACAGGCATCGTACCGACCAATACCTATCGGTGTGCGGATGGTCGGTTTGTCGTGATAGGCGGCAATGGCGATTCCATTTTCAAGCGTTTAATGCGCCTAATAGAGCGGGAAGATTTGGCCGACGATGTGCGGCTGGCACATAACCCCGGTCGGGTGGAACACGAACGATTAATTGACGGTGCCCTGCAAGCGTGGACGGGGCAGCTGAGTTCAGATGACGTGCTGGAGCGCCTGGCGGCCTCCGAGGTGCCCGCAGGCCCGATCAACTCCATCAGTGACATCGCCCAGGATGAACATTTTCAGGCCAGGAATTCGTTCGAGTCGGTGGACGTGCACGGCCAGGAAAGGCTAATACCGGCATTACACCCTAAGCTCTCTAAAACGCCCGGCCATTCATCGTCAGCAGGCCCCCGTCTGGGTCAACATACCGATGAGGTATTGACTGAATGGCTTGCTGCTAACCCCGAGGCACTGGCTGCCTGGCGGGAATCGAAAGCCATTGATTAACGGTCGTGTTTCAAAGCGGTAGGGATGTACGCGGCCAAGGATTTTTGATGGCAATTAGCATCAAGGATCGGTGCGCACACGTCGATAAAAGCACCAAGGAAGAGGCTGTTCTGGCAAATTGGCCAGTCTCATGGCTCTGCGAGCGTGGCATAGATCACAAAAAACGAGGTGTGCGAGGCAGTGGCGTTGGATATTCGGCAAATCACAGGCGAGATGCAGTTCGCGGTTTTGGCAATTGCCGACCGAGGTTTCTCGCATGCTCGACGCGTATTTGCGCGATCGCTGTCGGTTGGGTTGCCATCGCTAAATAACTCGAACCATCTCGAAGACGATTTACCGCTCTTTGAAAGCTCCCTGGACGAAGATTGCCAGCAGCTCAGACGCCTGGAATCTGAAGTGTATGCCCAGCTAGATCAATTAGAGACAGAAGACTCTACGTTGCGTGTTTGGGTGCCATGAGTATTGAACTGGATTTCAATGCGTTGCAGGGAATCTCGGCCCTACAGCGTCCGAACAAACCGAACTTGTTAGAAAGAATCGTACAGCTGTTCGAGTGCGAATCACCGCGTTGTATCGAGCAGGTGTTACACGGTGTGGCGGTCGGGGATATCGAGTCTATTCGAATTGGTGCGCACTCTTTAAAATCCAGCAGCGCAAATGTTGGGGCTGTGAGTTTATCCCTGCGTTGTCGCGAATTGGAGCAGGCGGCTCGGCGTGGCGACATAGAACGCTGTGCCTTGTTATCCGAGGGACTGGTGGCAGAGTTTGACGAATCTGCAGCCGGTATTCGTTCATTCTTGAAGCAAGCTGCCTAATGCGAGAGACTGAACTACCCAATAGTTCCTTGGCGGTGCAGAACGCGCACCCACAGACGTATACCATCCTGCATGTGGATGATGATGCGGCCAGCCTGTTGCTGGCGGAAAGTTCACTAGAGGATGCGGGCTTCACTGTTGTACAGGCGCAAAACGGGCAAGAGGCGTTAAAACAGTTCGTTGATCAATCACCGGATCTTATTATCATGGATGCCATGATGCCGGTGATGGATGGATTCGATGCCATCGCAGAGATCAGACGTTCACCAGGCGGTGAATACCTACCCATATTAATGATTACCGGCCTTGAAGATTTAGAGTCGATTACGCGCGCCTACGATGAGGGTGCTACGGACTTTCTGACAAAACCTATTAACTACCTGACTCTGCCTTTTCGCGTGCGTTATATGTTGCGCGCTAAGCAGACCGCCGATGCCTTGCGACTGAGTGAAAGTAAACTGGATAGCGCTCAACGCATCGCTCGCCTTGGACATTGGGAATGCCAGGACAAAGCTCAGGAATTTTTCTGGTCTAAGGAATTTTCACGAGTCATGGGTTTGCCTGAGTCAGTTCGCACCGGCTCTATCGATTCGTTTTTGTCGGCTGTGGTAAACCGCGATAAGCAGTCGGTATTAACACGACTACTGCGGGTGTTTGAAACCTGTCGTGCTTTCAACATGGAATTTTGCGTTGGCTCGGATAACGAGGCATCAGAGCGAACGGTGCGATTAGAAGTGCACCCACATTTTGATGTCAGAGGCTGCTGCACGCATGTGTTCGGCACGGTGCAGGACATCACCGAACGCACCAATGCTCAGCAACAAATTCATAATTTGGCGTACTACGACCTGGTGACCGGATTACCTAACCGGGCGCAATTGTATGAGCGGTTGGAATACGCGCTGAAGCGGGCGCGTCGAAAGAACACCGAGTTTGCTTTGCTGTTTCTGGATCTGGATCATTTCAAACAGGTTAACGACACCTTGGGGCATGATGCGGGTGATGAGCTGTTGCAACAGGTGTCCTCGCGATTAAAAGTCGTGGTACGTGATACCGATAGCGTGTCGCGCAGCCCCGACGATGAAGAAGAAACCAAACAACAACACACGGTTGCTCGCCTAGGAGGCGATGAATTTGTGGTTTTGTTAGGAGAACTTAACCGTGGTGGTGATGCTGCCCGCGTGGCAGAACGCATTGCAGCGGTTATCGGAAAGCCGTACACCATTAATGACACGAAAGTATCAGTAACAACCACCATCGGCATTAGCGTGTTCCCGATGGACGGTGGTGATTCCGAAACTTTGATGAAGCACGCCGACGTGGCGATGTATCACGCCAAGGAACAGGGACGAAACGGTTATCAGTTCTACTCGCGTAAAATTCACGAAGCGGCCTTAGCTCGATTCTCGATGGAAGCCGATTTAAAGGCGGCCATTGAAAACAATGAACTCACATTGATGTTCCAACCCAAGGTAGATCTGCTGGATCACAAAGTGGTGGGCATGGAAGCC
Source organism: Granulosicoccaceae bacterium (assembly GCA_020629835.1). GTDB lineage: Bacteria > Pseudomonadota > Gammaproteobacteria > Granulosicoccales > Granulosicoccaceae > Granulosicoccus. The sequence continues at coordinate 51,228 of JAHDCO010000020.1, read as the reverse complement.
TTAGCACGCTGGACTCACAAAACGAATGGCCCGGTAAATCCGGCTGAGTTCATCAAAATAGCAGAAGAAACGGGTCTTATCGTGCCGCTAGGGCGTTGGGTGCTGGAAGCAGCTTGTAAGCAGATGCAAGCGTGGATTGAGGCTGGGCGAGAGCCGTTCTCGGTGGCGGTGAATTGTTCACCGGTGCAATTCGAACGGGGGAACATCATTGATGATATAGACCATGCGCTGGCCACCAGTGGGCTGGATCCCCGGTTACTGGAAGTAGAATTAACTGAAAGCCTTTTTCTGGAAGACATAGAGGCGGGTATCGAACTGCTGCGCCAAATGAAGGTATTAGGCATTCACGTGTCGGTAGACGATTTTGGTACCGGCTTTTCTTCGTTAAGTTATCTCAAACGTTTGCCCGTTGATAAGCTCAAGATTGATCAGCTGTTTATAAAAGACTTAGAAATTGACCCGGGTGATGCAGCGATCGTTCTGTCCATCATCACTTTGGCGCACAACTTAGGTTTATCGGTTATCGCTGAAGGCGTGGAGACCGAGGGCCAGATGGGTATGCTGGAGCGTTACCGCTGCAACGAAGCACAGGGTTACTTTATCAGTCACCCGTTGAGTAGCGAAGAGGCAACCGAGTGGCTGTCCAATCGAGAGTTGCAACTGCTCAGTAAGCAGGTGAGTGGTTTTTAAAAGCGCCGGTGGTAGCTTACGAGTGCGTCCATTCCGGATTGCGCTTTTCAATAAACGCATCAATGCCTTCGGCTACATCATCAGCCATCATGTTGCACGCCATGGTACGACCGGCAAGCTCATACGCATCGCTTAATCCCATTTCCAATTGCTTGTAAAAGAGCTGCTTGCCTGTTTTTACCGCAACCGCTGATTTACTGATAATTTTTTCGGTCATCACTTTGACGCGTTCACTTAGTTCATCAGCAGGTGCTGATTCATTGATGAGACCCCACTCTACAGCGGTAGGTGCATCAATAAATTCGCCGGTCATCAACAGCTGCATAGCCCGTTTTCTATTGAGGTTTCTAGACAGCGCCACAGACGGTGTGCTGCAGAATAATCCAACGTTAATTCCAGAGACCGCGAACTCGGCCGTATCTGCTGCTATAGCAAGATCGCAGGTGGCCACCAACTGACAACCGGCCGCTGTTGCAAGGCCTTGAACTTCTGCAATGACTGGCACCGGTAGCTGAACAATAGACGACATGAGTGCACTGCAACGTGCAAACAGCTGTTCGAAGTAGGCCTGGTCGGTGTGTTGACGCATCTGCTTTAAGTCGTGCCCCGCGCAGAAAGCACGCCCCGAGGCTCTGAGCACCACAACCCGACAGTCGTTCGGCAGGTAGTCCAGTTCGTGGTGAACGGCGGCCAGCATCTCCTCAGATAACGCATTAAATGATTTGGGTCGATTCAACGTGAGTTGGCTAACGCCATTGTTATGCTCAGCTAAAACGTAGGGTTCTTGCATGGTCGCCGTCGTATAATGCGCAGGAACTTTAACGGTATCAGAAAACGCCAGCTGTGCTAGCCTGAGCGCGAACAAACACGCACCACCCAAATCACTATGTCACCGGAAGCCGACAGTTCTGATTCGCCCAGGCAACCGCTATTGAGCGCCGACGAATTTGTTCGCTTGTGTGATGAGCAATTGCCGTTCGCCAGGTTGATCGGTATGCAAGTGGAACGATTTACCTGGGAGAGCGTCGCACTGCGCGCGATTTTTAATACAGATTTCCTGCGGCCAGGCGGCACGGTATCAGGCCCTGTAATGATGACACTGGCTGACGCGGCTATGTTCGGGGCGGTACTGGCGCGTAAGGGACCATTGGCCTTGGCCGTAACCACTAACTTGTCGATAGATTTTTTACGAAAGCCTGCGCCAACCGATGTTGTGGCGACAGCTCAGTTACTGAAATTGGGCAAGCGATTAGCGGTTGGGGATATCCTGATCCACAGTGCGCAGGATGATGCGCTGGTTGCACGTGCCACCGCTACTTACTCACTCCCCAACTCTTAAAAGGCACCCAATGCAAACGGAAGCCGAGCCGTCAGCCAACAACTTGCGTACCGCATGTGTGTTTGATGCGTACGGAACCTTGTTTGATGTGCACTCGGCTGTAAATGCCTTGTCTTCACGGGTGGGCCCTCAGCATCAGCAGGTGTCGCAACTGTGGCGACAAAAACAGCTTGAGTACACTTGGCTGCGCAGCTTAATGGGCGAGTACGTGGATTTTTGGCAGGTGACCGGGGACGCCCTCGACTACGCCCTGGAGCACCACCGCTGTTACGACACGGTTTTGCACGCCGAGCTGATGCAGGCGTACCTCACCTTGAGTGCGTTTCCTGAGGTAAAGCAAACCCTTCAATTATTAAAAAAAGCGGGCATTGCAACGGCCATACTGACTAATGGATCGCCTGACATGATTCAAGCGGCTGTTAACAGCGCGAACTTAGGGCATCTTATTGACCACCAGTTGTCTGTGGATTGCTTGCGGGTTTACAAACCGACGTCGGCGGTTTATCAGCTTGCGGTAGAGGCGCTGGGTATTAACGCAGAAGACATTACCTTCCTGTCTTCAAATGCTTGGGACGCCAGCGGGGCTGCCAATTTTGGTTTTCAGGTTGTGTGGGTAAACCGATACGGACAACCCGTAGAACGTCTGCCTGGGCGTCCGGTTGCAACCGTTGATGATTTATCGGCCTTACCGGGCATCGTTGGAATTTGCTAAGAGACTTTATGATTTACAACATCGGTTCTATCAACGTTGATTACGTTTATCGGGTGCCGCACCTGGTCAAACCCGGGGAAACCCTCGCCAGTCATGAGTTGTCCACCGTGTTGGGTGGTAAGGGCGCGAATCAATCGGTGGCGGCCGCACGCGCCGGATGCCCCGTGTCACATGTCGGTTGCATTGGTCAATCGGATCAATGGGCATTGGAGCAACTCAACGGCTGGGGTGTGGACACGAAACCGGTACGAAGCGTTGACGGCCCGAGTGGGCATGCCATCATTCAAGTGGATGATGCGGGGGAAAATTCCATTGTGCTGTTCGGTGGAGCGAATCATCAGCTAAGCGCTGATCAGCTAAACGAGGCTCTCACAGATGCTGAGCAAAGCGATTGGGTTTTGTTGCAAAACGAGTGCAACGCGCTCGATGAAGTTTTTGCTCAGGCTAAGGCAAAATCGTTGTCACTTGCGTTTAACCCTGCGCCCATGAGTGAGTCGGTTTTGCAGTTACCGCTTGAGCAAGTGAACTGTTTTATCGTGAATGAAGTGGAAGCCAGAGGGGTTGTGGCCAATGAACATGGCAGTGCGCAGGAGCTGGTCAGCGCTTTGGCACAGCAATTTCCAAAGTCGATTGTGGCATTAACCCTCGGGGCAGGTGGGGTTGAGCTGATTCATGCGGGCCATGTCACGCACTGTTCGGCGCCTAGCGTCGATGCGGTGGATACCACCGGCGCAGGGGATACGTTTGTCGGTTACTTGCTGGCGGGTTTGGTAGCCGGTTTAGAACCAGTTGTCGCAGCACACAAAGCGTGTTTTGCCGCTGCTTTGTCGGTAACAAAGCCAGGGGCGACACCTAGCATACCCACGGCTAAGGACGTTGAACAATTTATGACATCGCAGGCGTGAGAGGCGCAACATCATGACTCACAAAGTGATCCTGGATACTGACCCGGGTGTCGATGACGCGATGGCCATCGCCTTATGCGTCGCCCATCCGGACATTGAACTGCTCGCGCTAACCACCGTGTTTGGCAACGTGAACGTTGATCAAACTACGCGCAATGCACAGTACTTACTGGAGATTTTCGGGGCGCGAGATGTGGTCGTTGCGAAAGGCATGGCCGAGCCCTTGGTGCAACCGCCCAGGCCTCATTCTGAAAGCGTGCATGGGGCCGATGGTTTAGGCAATTACTACGATGAACATTGGGTGCCTACTGAAGGTGCGGCGCATGAAAAGTTACATGACTTGGCCGCAGCTGAATACATCATTGAACAAGCTCGCCAATACCCTGGCGAAATAACCCTGATTGCGGTGGGACCGCTATCGAACGTAGGCAAGGCGTTGCAAATGGAACCGAAGTTGCCGAGCTTATTACGTTCTCTGATCATTATGGGCGGCGCGTTGGATGAGCCGGGTAATGTCACTCCGGTGGCCGAGGCCAATTTTCTCAATGACCCGCACGCGGCGGATCAAATCCTGGCCGAGGAATGGCCGGCCACTGTGATTGGTTTGGACGTTACGCATAAGATAATGGTGTCCGATTCGCACCTGGCCCAGTTAAGAGACGGGGCAGGTAGAACGGGCAAATTGCTGTGGGACTCCAGCCGCTTTTACGTGGATTTCTACGCCTCAAAAGGCGCTGCGAAAGATGATGAGGAACCCAGTTGTGCGATGCACGATGCAGCGGCGGTTCTGTATATGCTGCACCCGGACGCTTTCGAGCTGGTAAGCGGGCGCTCCCGAGTGGTGGATAGCGGAATCAGCGTAGGTCAGTTAACCTGTGACCGTAAAGGGTACGTTTATGCCTTGCCGCACTGGGAAAACGTAACCTCCAGTACCGCCATTGCCATGGAAGTGGACTCTGACTCAGTCAGACAGGAATTCTTAACTTGCTTGTTGCAGCACCATATCGCTTGATTTGTGGGTTCGGGCGCCGGTTCCGGCTTAGATTCAGGACTGGGGTAGTCCTCTGCCTGTTAGCGCTGTCTGCCGCAGGTTGTGGGTGGGTAGATGGTACTGGGCAGCAAACCAATGCATTGCCCACGGTTGAAGTGTTATTCGATGATGGTTCGCCGTTCACCGTTGCCGCTGTAGCGGAGAGCGACTCCATTCTGATCACATCAACCGCCAGCGATCGGGATGGGGTGATCAGCACCTGGCGCTGGAGTCCGAGCCCAATCCAGCAAGGCGCGTTAGCTCAATGCCAAAACCAGGTTGGCTTTGATGCTCAGTTGTCCGTTGATTCATTAGCCGAGGCGTGTGCGGACGGGGCGTGTGCCTTGACCTTCGAGCAAGTGGCCAGTGTGGGTACGGACGGACAAACAGTGACTGTCGCCGGCTCGCTCGAATCGTCGGTTTCTCGTACGACCCAATTTGTTGCCACCATGCCAGAGCTGAAGGCTCCGGTAGGGGTAACGTACCGATTAACCGCCTCAGACAATTTAGGTGGATTGGCGGTTAGCGAACATACGTTCTGCATTCAATCGGTGAACGAACCCCCCGTCGCCAGAGATGATGTATTTACGCTACTGGAAACCGATGTGTTAAATCCTGCCGGCAGTTCTCGTCATCTGCTAAGCAATGATTCTGACGACAACGACGTTCGTAATCAGCCTTTGGAAGTCATAACAACTCCGGTTAGTGCCCCGTTTGCCGCATCCGATTTTGAATTGTTTAGCGACGGCACCTTTCGTTATGAGTTCGGTGGCAGTGCGTTACTAAACGATGTAGAAGATCGATTTATTTACGCGGTAACTGACGGCACCTTTAGCGTTAATGCCACCGTAACGGTGCGCATTGTGGCCGTGGATGAGCCGCCCGTATTGGTCGCACCGTTTCCCCCGTTAGTCGGCATTGTGGGGGTTGAATTAAACGATGACTTTAATCAGAACGTTCAAGATCCTAAGGGCGCGACGCTGACTTATAGTGCGTTAACCGCCTCGTTACCACCCAGCGGTGATGTAACGGTTACCCAGGACGGTATTCTGGAAGGTATCCCCACGCCAGAAGATATCGGACGCTATTCGCTGGCGGTGCGAGCGGACGACGGCACCGAAGCATTGGATTTCACCGTACCTTTTTCGGTAATCGCCAACGCACCCATCGAAGCTCGTGCCATTCCGGACCAGGAGGTCGAGGTTAACGAACGCTTTGCCTTGGCCAGTGCACGATATTTCACCGATCCAGAATCGCAGACCATCCGCTACAGCGTATCCAGTGATGATGACGACGTCAGCTTGACAGTAGGGGAGCTGTCCGGCGTGATTACCGGGTTTGTATCAGCTGCCGGTACCTATGAAATCACTGTAACCGCCAGTGACGGCGTTTCCACACCGATTCAGGCAAGCTTTAATCTGGACGCTACGTCTTTAAACACTGCACCAGAATTTGATGGTCCGGCAATCAGCAGTCGGACTTTACGCGTAAACCAAACCATGACGCCCATTACCGCAAATTTTTCAGACCCCGAGGATGACGACTTGACCTACACGGTGCAAGGCAGTTTGCCAGACGGGCTGAGCTTGTCAGCACAGGGGGTGATTAGCGGAAGGCCCACCGAACAAGAGTCTGCGGTGGGTATTCGCATCGTGGCAACTGACCCGGAAGGGCTATTTGCTCGTTCCAACACGTTCAGTCTGTTTGTGCGCTAGATGTCTGAACGATACCTATTAGTCAAACATTCTGAAGGGTGGAACGTCGACCGTTGTTGCCGCTGGATGGACAGTAACGGCAAATGCTTTGATTGGTTTTATCCACTGCTTGGGGCTGAATTTCCAAACCCGGCCGGATACACCGGCGTTATCGTTTTCGGAGGTGCGCCCAGTGCCAACGATGATGATGTGCACGATTGGGTAAGGCCGGAGCTTGCGTTCATTGAGGCGTGTTTGAAAGAAGAGGTTGGTTTTTTTGGTATTTGCCTGGGGGCTCAAATGCTGGCCCGTGTATTGGGTTCTACCATATCGCTTCATCCGGAAGGCTTGAGTGAAATCGGCCCCAGCCTGGTGATGCCCACAGAAGCCGGTAAGCACTTTTTGCCAGAGCCCATGACGGTTATGCAGTGGCATAAAGAGGGGTTTACGCTACCGGCGGGTGCGATTAGTTTGGCTCGAAGTGAGGTGTTTGAAAATCAAGCCTTTCAATTAAGTGATCGCGTCTTCGGGGTTCAATTTCACCCAGAAGTAAATCCGGAAGCCTTAGCCATATGGCAGGCTCGCAATCGCGAGAAAAGCCCGGATCAATTTAACGATGAGCAACGTGCCGCCATGATGGCAAAAGCGGAATTACACGATGCCACCGTGTCTGCCTGGTTATCCGGTTTTCTTCACTCGTGGTGTGATGCTTCCTGCCGCCCGTTAGCTGAGTCTAAACACACCAGCAATGGGTGAGACACACGGGCTGCTGTTTCACGTCTTTGTTTTTTTATTAGCCGCGTTACTGGCGGTACCCATTACCAAGCGATTGGGTCTTGGTCCTGTACTGGGTTATTTCGTTGCCGGCATCTTGATCGGACCTTGGGGGCTAGCGGTCATACGTGAACCCGAGCCCATCGCGTTGTTTGAACAGTTTACCGCTTTGGTGCTGTTGTTCATGCTGGCTATGCAAGCTACCCCAAGACGCATGTCGGCGTTGATTGATGGTCGATTTTCTTTAGGGTTTTGGCATCTCTTGCTGAGTTTTAGCATCATCTTTTTGATCGCTTTACTCACCGGTTTGGTATGGACTGAAGCCCTGGTCTGTGCACTGGCGTTGAGCTTATCGTCAGGCGCGGTTGCACGACATGCGTTCGCCGCGCATTACCCTGGCGGGTCCCCTTTAACCGAAACGGGGGAGCGGCTTTTACTGAGTCAAAGTCTTACGGTGCTACCACTGCTTCTAGTGGTGCCTCTGCTCGGAATTGAAGCCGCCGCAACCGAAGGCAGCCGCTGGCCGATGGTGATTCGCAGTGCCGTTGTTGTTGTGGTGATTGGCTTAGCAGGGCCTGCGTTACTCAGGCATGCGCTGCGTTATGCGGTGAGTGTTGGCCTGGATGAAGTGTTTACCGCGCTAGCGCTGATGATTGTTATCGGGCTGCTGTTATTTATGCAGTTGGTGGGTGTGCCCATGGAAATCGGTGCACTGCTTGCCGCTTATTTAATGGTGCGTTCGGATTACGGAAATGCGGTAAGCGTAGCAACCCGTCCTTTTCACGGTTTGATGGTCGGTTTGTTTTTTATGGCCGTGGGTATGACCATTGACTTCGCCACCTTGTTTAACCGGCCGGCGGAAACCTTGTCTTTGGTTGTCTTACTGGTTGTGGTTAAAGCGTGGGTGTTACGAACGCTGTTACGTTGGTCATCGGTACCCAGGCGGCAGCGTATTTGGTTAGCGACTGTGTTATCCCAGGGTGGGGAGTTAGCATTTGTCATCGTTCACTTTGCCGCGAGCTGGGGCGTTATTTCGGCGAAGTTGGATGCGCAGTTGATGTTAATTGTGGGGCTGTCGATGCTTACGACACCTTGGCTACTGTACTGGGCGGCCAAGCGTGACGTCATTCCAGCGGCTCAGCAGACCAACACGGGCATTGAACAGGGCGCACGGGCCGACTCGCAAGTGGTGGTGGCAGGTTATGGTCGGGTAGGGCAAATCATTGCCTCGCTGCTGCAGCAAAATGGTTTTCGGGTAGCGGTCATTGATCAGAACCCCGATAAATTTCATGCGTTGCGTGAGGCAGGGTTTGTCGGTTTGTATGGCGATGCCTTACGCCCGGATTTACTCGAAGCCGCTGGAGCTGAGCGCGCGGTGGTTATGGTCATTGCTATCGATGATGCCGAGCGCGCGTTGGAGTTATCCGCCATTGTTCGGCATCGATTTCCAAACTTAACGGTGTTAGCTCGCGGGGCGAATGCATCGGTTTGCGAGCAGCTAACTTCAGCCGGCGCCGATCGCGCTTACAGCGAGACATTTGAAACCGCGTTGCTGATGGGCGAAGATGTCCTGGAGACGGTTGGCGTGAGCCCGCTGGAGGCGCAGGCGTATACGGAAAGTTACCGGGATTCCAACGAATCGAATCGCATAGAGGATCAAACATGAAAAACGCGGGATTGGCAGCACTCACCGCACTGCTGAAAGAGCACAACGTTGAGTTGTCAGCCGTGCGGGCCAATAAAATTATGCTCGAGCTTGGGCTGATGGAAGAGGCCACCCGACCAAGCGCAACGCGAGAAGGCGTTATTAAAAAATACAAAGTGCTGGTGGGCCAGGGGCTTGAGTTTGGTGTGAATCAGGAAAACCCGCAGAGCCCGGGTCAGACATCGCCGTACTACCATCGCGAACGATTCCCTGAGCTCGCGGAGATGCTGCTCAAGGCAAAGTAATTAGTCGGTAGCCCGGCTGTGCACCTCGGAGGTGCAAATCGCATCGACTACACCTGATGGTTTATGCGCTTCTTGCGCTTGTAGGTATCGGTGGCCAAATCTGATCGTGATACACTCGAAAATACCTAACAAACGCACACAGTAGTGAGGATCCGTTATGAGTATTAAACACATCGGGGCAGCCCTGGGCCTGGTGTTGGCCTCCGTTGCCGCACAAGCTGAAGACATTTCACCCGCCGTCATTTTCGACATGGGCGGAAAATTCGATAAGTCGTTCAACCAAGGCGTCTACGACGGTGTTGAGCGCTTCAAAGCTGACACGGGCATTGAATACCGCGAATTCGAAGTCACCAATGAAACTCAGCGTGAGCAAGCTATCCGCCGTATGGCACAACGCGGTGCAAACCCTATTTTAGGAGTTGGCTTCGCCCAGGCCGGTCCTATGGAAGCGGTCGCTAAAGATTTCCCCGACACTAAATTCACCATCATCGATGGTGTTGTCGATCTTCCTAACGTTCAGTCCATCGTATTCAAAGAGCACGAAGGCTCGTTCCTCGTGGGCATGATCGCGGCCATGGCCTCAGAAACCTCCACAGTAGGCTTTGTTGGCGGTATGGACATTCCTCTGATCCGTCGTTTTGGCTGTGGCTACGAGCAGGGCGCTCGCTACGTAGACAACCAAACCACCGTTATTCAAAACATGACCGGTACAACGCCTGCCGCATGGAACGATCCAGGCCGTGGTAGTGAATTGGCAAAAGGTCAATTTGATCGCGGTGCGGACGTGGTTTACGCCGCAGCAGGTGGCACCGGCGTGGGTGTTTATCAGGCCGCTAAAGATTCAGGCAAGTTGGCCATTGGTGTTGATTCAAACCAGAACTTCCTGCACCCAGGCACCATGCTGACTTCTATGCTGAAGCGCGTTGACGTTGCGGCTTACACAGCGTACCAAAGCGCAATGGATGGATCCTGGGAAGCGGGTATTCAAGTACTGGGCTTAGCTGAAGAAGGTGTTGGTTGGGCATTGGATGAGCACAACGAAGCACTGATCTCTGACGAGATGAAGGCAGCGCTAGACGATGCGTCAGCCAAAATTGTTTCTGGTGAACTGATGGTTCACGATTACACAACTGATAACGCCTGCACTTACTAAAAGCACGCGGCAATCAGTAGATGGTGAGTGAATCATCACCAGCCTCGGTCACCGCGGTGACCGAGGCCACTTCTCCTGGCGAGTCATCAGAATTCGCTATCCAGCTGCTCGGCATCACGAAACACTTCGGAGCCGTCAGAGCCAATCACGACATCAACCTGGCCGTTAAACGCGGCACCATCCACGGCATTGTGGGTGAAAACGGGGCGGGTAAATCCACATTGATGAGTATCCTGTACGGCTTTTATCAAGCCGATTCAGGTGAAATTCGAATCAACGGCAAACCCATCTCTATTGAGAATTCTAACGAAGCGATCGCGGCCGGTATCGGTATGGTGCATCAGCACTTTATGCTGGTGGATACATTCTCGGTTATTGAAAACGTCATGTTGGGTGCGGAAGAGTACCGCTTAATCAAACCCAGTGCCGACGATGCCAAAAAAGAACTCGATCGCTTAAGCCGTGAGTATCAGCTCACGGTCGATTTAAACACCCCGGCCGGAGAGCTACCGGTCGGTGAACAGCAACGCACCGAAATTCTAAAAGCGTTGTATCGACACGCGGATATTTTGATTCTGGATGAACCAACGGGCGTACTTACCCCACAGGAAGTGGATCAATTATTCCGCGTGTTGCAGGCGCTTAAGGAGCGCGGCGTTACTATTATCTTAATTACGCACAAGTTGCGTGAGATTATGGACGTAACTGATGCGGTGTCGGTCCTGCGCCTGGGTGAGATGGTGGCGCATCGCAATACGGCCGATACGTCCATGGAAGAATTAGCCGAATTGATGGTTGGCCGCAAGGTCAACAGCACGAACCATGTGCGCGCGGTAGATATCGCAGCCGATACGCCAATAGCCATCGATGTGCAAGACATATCGCTGACCGATAAGAACGGTCTGAGCACCTTGAAAAACATCACGTTCAATGTGCGTAAAGGGGAAATCTTAGGCGTTGCCGGGGTTGCAGGAAATGGTCAGAGTGAATTACTGGACGTGTTATCGGGCATTACCTCTCCGACGTCGGGTCAGTTCTCAATCAACGGAAGGATGACATCGGCCAACACTCCCACCAACCCATCAGTCATGCGTGATTTGAAAGTGAATCATGTGCCGGAAGACCGATTAAAACTCGGTTTGGTCAAAACGTTTTCGGCCGCGGAATCGTCAGTGCTTGGGTACCACCGCGGTGCAGGAATCAATTGGCGAGGCCTGCTTAAAGTAAAAACCATCAAAGAGCTTTGTGCCAAATTAATGAGTGGTTTAGATGTCCGACCGGGTAACCCCAATTTAAAGAGCGCCTCGTTCTCTGGTGGCAATCAGCAAAAGTTAATTCTGGCCAGAGAACTGGACAAAGAGCCGCAAGCGCTGTTAGTGGGCCAGCCCACGCGCGGGGTAGACATCGGTGCCATTGAGCTTATTCATCAAAAACTCGTCGACATGCGCGATAGCGGATGTGCGGTGTTACTGGTATCCGTAGAGCTCGATGAAATCATGGCCTTGTCGGATCGCATCATTGTGATGTGTGAAGGAGCAATTGTTGGGGAAATGCCTGGCCGAGGTGCGGACAAAACCACCTTGGGTTTAATGATGGCGAACGCGCACCAGAGTGAGTCAGCATGAATACAGCAGCCATTCCACTGCCTGCCTGGTTAGAGGTGGTCATCATCCCCATCCTGAACATCATCATGGCGTTGATTGCTTCAGGCTTAATCATGTTGGCGATTGGCGTAGACCCGTTAGAAGCTGTGGGCATCATGATCGAAGGCGCGTTTGGTAGCGACTACGCCATTGGCTACACTTTGTACTACACCACAAACTTTATATTTACCGGCCTTGCTGTAGCGGTTGCGTTTCATGCCAGTTTGTTCAACATTGGTGGTGAAGGGCAGGCATACATCGCAGGGCTGGGTGTTGGGCTGGTGTTTTTAGCGTTTGATAGTGTGCTACCGCCGTTATTCCTGATCCCGCTGGGCATTGTGGCCGCCGCGTTTTTCGGCGCTGCGTGGGCATTTATACCGGCCTGGCTGCAAGCCTATCGCGGCAGTCATATTGTTATCACCACCATCATGTTTAACTTCATCGCATCGGCGTTGATGGTTTATCTACTCGTGAACGTATTGCGAGAGCCCGGGCAAATGTCACCGGAGTCGCGCGCGTTTGCAGAAGCCGCCTGGTTACCCGCCATGCATGAAATCTTTGCCTGGTTTGGTGTCAAGATCACGCGCACACCGTTGAATGCATCAATATTTTTAGCATTGCTATGTAGCTTGTTTGTCTGGGTGTACGTTTGGCGAACGAGGTGGGGTTATGAATTGCGTACGGCGGGGCAAAGTGAGGCGGCGGCCGTGTATGCCGGTATTCGCCCCAAAACCATCATCATTACCACCATGTGCTTATCCGGTGCACTCGCTGGTTTTGTTGCAGTGAATGAAATCATGGGTGTTCATCACCGCATCATTAACAACTTTACCGCCGGCTATGGTTTCACCGGTATTGCCGTGTCTTTAATGGGGCGTAATCACCCCGTCGGCATCATCATGGCCAGCTTGTTATTCGGTGTGTTGTACCAGGGTGGGGCAGAGCTCAACTTTGAAATCCCTAAAATCACCCGCGAAATGGTGGTTGCCATACAGGGGCTTATCATTTTGTTCTCCGGCGCTCTGGCGCTGATGTTAAGACCCTGGATCGTTAGGCTGTACTTAAAAATCCGCCCGGTTAACGCAGTGGTGGATCACTGATGCTATTCGGAATTTCATGGATGGATATCCTGGCGGTATTTGACGCCACCATTCGCGTATCCACGCCTCTGATTCTATGCGCCATGGCAGGTATCTTTTCAGAGCGCTCGGGCATCATTGATATCAGTTTGGAAGGCAAGCTGCTCGCCACCGCATTTGCGGCGGCGGCGGTGGCTGCGTGGACAGGCAGTGCGTGGCTTGCGTTGGGAGCGGGTATTTTGGTCGGGATTGTGTTGGCGCTTGTGCACGGGTTTGCGTGCATCACGCACCGAGGTAATCAGGTGGTCAGTGGCCTTGCCATCAACATCCTGGCATCGGGCTTAACGGTGGTGCTGGGTATTGCGTGGTTTGCACAAGGTGGGCAAACGCCATCCTTACCTGCCGAAGCGCGTTTTATGCCGATTGATTTTCCAGGTGCTGCCGCGATTGGGGACGCGGTGCCGATTGTCGGGCCGTTGTTTAATGAAGTTATCAACGGTCATAATCTGCTGGTATACGTCGCGTTGCTTGCTGTGTTCGCAACCTGGTGGGTTATCTACCGAACACGATTCGGCTTGCGGGTACGCGCGGTAGGCGAGAATCCTTTAGCTATTGATACGGCCGGTTTGTCCGTCAGTCGGCTGCGCTATTCCTCGCTGGCTATTTGTGGTTTGTTAGCCGGTATTGCCGGTACTTATTTATCTGTTGCGCAGAACGCCTCGTTTGTTCGAGAGATGTCCGCCGGCCAGGGGTATATCGCGTTAGCGGCCATGATCTTTGGTAAGTGGCGGCCGGTACCTGCCATGTTTGCCTGTTTGATGTTCGGCTTTCTTGACGCTATCGCCATCCGTTTGCAGGGCATTGTGCTGCCGGTTATTGGTGAAGTGCCCGTGCAGTTCATTCAGGCTTTGCCGTACATCTTAACCGTGGTTTTATTGGCCGGATTTATCGGCAAAGCGGTGGCACCGAAAGCCATCGGCACCCCATTTGTTAAAGAGCGCTAGTAGCTCGCGCTCTTTAACTTGCTGTTTCGTTCAACTCATCAATACAGCGTCTTTGCTAATCGTTCTGCCAGTTCCGCATCGTAAGCCTTACCGTCAAAATCGGGGCTAGCCGATTGAATGAGCGTTCCGGGGCTGGGCAGCGTTTTACCATCCACATGAAAATCGCTGTTCCAAAGGTTCGAACGCCGTAGCGCTCGCGCGCATTGAAAGTACACTTGTTCGATGGTGATCACGATGGCGGTGACAGGGCGTTTATCGTTTACGTCAAAGTGTTCCAACACACTCGTATCATCGGTGATGATGGCCGTGCCGTTAATTCGCAAGGTTTCATTGACACCTGGAATGATAAACAGCAGCCCAACGCGCGGGTTCGTGACAATATTTTTGAGGGTGTCTAAACGGTTGTTGCCGCGACGGTCCGGCAAGGCGAGTGTTTTATCGTCGAGAATGCGCACAAACCCCGGGCCGTCACCACGGGGTGAGCAATCCAATCCGTTCGGGCCCTCACTGGCAATACAAAGAAACGGCGACGCTTCAATCAGCTTGCGGTAATACTTATTTAACGATGAAAGTTCTTTGGATACGCTGGCTTTCGATGGTTTCGCGTACAGCGCCTCCAGTTCGTCAATGCTGTTCACACGTCGGTAAGTTGTATCGTTCATAGGTTTATTCAGCCCGTTCCATCGTAGTGTCGATGAACACGATACCGCAGTCACACCCACCAGGGTTGCGCCGCTGTTTGAATCGTGATGAACTCCTGCACCATGTCCGCTTCTATCCAAAACATGGCACTCATTGGCACCGGTATGGTGGCTGATGTTCATCTGCAATCGCTTGTGGATTTATCCGATAAATTAACGCTGAAAGGCGTGGTGGCGCGGCGTCTAGACTCGGCCACCACGTTTGCTGAGAAGGCCAGCCAAGCTACCGGCCAAGAGGTAACCCCTTATGGCTCCGTTGCTGAACTCATTGCCAGTGAATCATTGGATTGGGCTTTAGTGATTACCCCGCCCAACGCGCGGGTGCCAATCGTGACGGAATTGGCTGAAAACGGTATTGGTGTTTTGTTGGAAAAACCCGTAGAGCGAAACCTGTTGGCAGCTGAAGGCCTGGTGACTTTATGTGAATCGAAGGGTGTGCCGCTTGGGGTTGTCTTTCAACATCGCATGCGCGAAGCGTCTCGCACGTTAAAAACCATGATCGACTCTGGTGTGTTCGGTGACTTGGTCCTTGCAGACGTTAGCGTACCTTGGTGGCGTGAGCAAAGTTACTACGATGAACCAGGCCGCGGCACCTATGAACGAGACGGCGGTGGCGTACTTATCTCGCAAGCCATACACACCCTGGATTTGTTGCTGAGTTTGACCGGGCCTATAACCGAGGTTGCAGCCATAGCCACCACAACACCACTACACCGTATGGAGTCGGAAGATTTTGTGTCAGCGTCTCTGCGTTTTGCTAACGGTGCGGTAGGTTCGTTAGTTGCCAGCACCGCACATTTTCCAGGCGATGCGGAAAGCATTAGCTTGCACTTTACTCACGCCGTCATTCAGCTCAAGTCGGGTGTATTGACGGTCGCGTGGCGCGATGGCCGCAACGAAACCTTTGGCGCAACCGCAACCACCGGTGCTGGAGCTGACCCTATGGCATTTACGCATGCCTGGCACCGGGATGTGATAGAGGATTTCAGTGATGCTATCCGAAGCCAAGGCGCACCGTGTGTAACGGGGAGGGAGGCGTTGCGCGTGCATGCCTTGATTGATGCCTTAATTGACTCTTCAAAAAATCGGCGCGTATGTGAAGTGAAAACCTTTATTTCAGGGGATAGCGTATGACCGCTCCATTACGGTTTGCCGCAATCGGCTTAGAGCATTTTCATATCTATGGCCAGGCGAAGAACATGTTGGCTGTCGGGGCGGAGTTTGCCGGTTGGTGGACTGAAGGAAACCCCCGCACGCTGGATGGGTTTGAACAGTGGTTCCCTGATGCACCACGTGTGCAGGATCGTAAAGCCTTGTTGGAAGACAAATCCATCGATCTGATACTGATTGCGGCTATTCCGGCGCAACGTGCGGCGTTTGCTATTGAAGCCATGGAGCACGGTAAAGATGTGATGGTGGATAAGCCAGGGTGTACTTCCCTTGAGCAGTTAAACGACATTAAAGCGTGCGTAGAAAGTACTGGGCGCATATGGTCCATTGATTTTTCAGAACGCTTTGAAGTAGCCAGCGTAACGAAAGCCGCGGAGTTGGTTCAAGCCGGTGCCATTGGGAAGGTGATCAACACAGTGGGGTTAGGGCCCCATCGGCTAAATCGTGACACCCGTCCGGAGTGGTTTTTTGACCGAAGTCAGTACGGCGGAATTTTATGTGACATCGCCTCGCATCAAGTCGATCAGTTTTTATATTTCACCGGGGCCACCGATGCAACGGTGTCCATGGCGTCGGTCGGTAACTACGCGAACCCTGATGATCCGGGTTTGCAGGACTTTGGTGAACTGGCATTACGTGCCGAGGGAGCGCATGGCTATATTCGAGTGGACTGGTATACACCAGATGCATTGCCGACCTGGGGAGACGGACGACTAACGTTGTTGGGTACCGAAGGCACAATAGAGCTCCGCAAGTATGTAGATATCGCGCGCAGCGATACACCCGATCATTTGTATCTCGTAAACGGTTCACGCTGCGAGTACATTGACTGCCGTGATGCTGGCTATCCGTACTTCTCAAATTTAGTCAATGATATTCATCATCGAACTGAAACCGCGATGCCACAGTCGCACTGTTTTAAGGTGATGGAGCTTGCATTACAAGCGCAAGCGTTGGCTGAACAACATCGTGTTGGTCGTGGTGCATGAAAGGTTTTACTGTTGCCATTGTTGGTGCCGGCATTGGCCGCGAGCATTTGGCAGCGTACGTAACGCTGCCTGACGACTTTACTGTGGTTACGTTGTGCGATAAAGACACTGAGCGCGCCCATGAGGTAATTGGAAGCCATGGTGATATTCAGGTAGTGTCCGACTTCGCTTCCGTACTACAAGATCCTTCAGTTGATGTTGTAGACATTTGCTTACCTCCGCATTTGCACAAACAAGCCGTTATCGACGCGCTTGCAGCGGATAAACATGTGGTGTGTGAAAAGCCATTGGTTACGTCGTTATCGGATGCCGATGACATAGGCCGTATTCTTTCAATGAGCTCTAGAAGTTTGACACCCGTGTTTCAATACCGGTACGGGCCAGCGATGTCACAACTGCGCGCTTTAATGAATCAAGGCCTGTGCGGAAAACCGCTGGTTGCCAGTGTTGAAACACATTGGCATCGTGATTCGGATTATTACAACAATCCATGGCGGGGAACCTGGCAAGGCGAGCAGGGCGGTGCGGTGCTGGGCCATGCGATACATAACCATGATTTATTGTGTTCTGTGTTTGGGCCTGTTGGTCAGTTGTCCGCCTTAACGACAACCCGGGTTAATGATATTGAAACCGAAGACTGCGCCAGCATCTCACTGCAAATGGCTAACGGTGCGCTCGCGTCCAGCTCCATAACACTCGGCGCAGCTGACGATACGTCGCGATTGCGTTTTTGCTTTGAAAAGCTCACCGCTACCAGCGGTACCAATCCGTATGCCCCAGCGGATTCGCAGTGGCGGTTTCAGGCACGTGGTGCTAATGATCAAAAGGCTGTTGACGATTGCGTAGCCTCGGTACCCGATTCACCGGTAGGGTACATAGGCCTGTTCACCGAGTTGGCGAAAAAACTGCGCGGCCTACCACACGACTGTGTCAATTTTGAGGATGGGCGTCGTTCGCTGGAACTGGTGACGGCGGTTTACCATGCCAGTCGAACCCAAAGGTCGGTTGTATTACCACTGGATGAATCTTTTGATGCGTACAGAAGCTGGCAACCTTAATTGTCAGTTCCTACAGGTAAGTGCCCTTTCTTAATTGATGCTGTTACACAATCGTACAGTTTCGTGTTTAACCTTGTTAGATAATAATGAGTACCTCCTTGGTCTGTCAGGAAGCAGCCAGATGTCAGTCAATCGGTGCGTAAATCCAAATGTACTAAGCGCTATCTCAATTGTCGCGGTGTTGTTAGTCAGTGCATGTGGCGGGGGAGGTGGTGGCGACTCATCCCAGTCAACGCCTGATAGCTTGTTGCCTGCTGGTGGTAGCTCTGTGTCAGCTGATAATCTGACTGACCGGCAGATACAACGGCAAGCGGTAGATTCCATGGCCAACTTGCTGGGCATGGATGTGAGCGAGCTGGGGGCGGTGTTTGACCCGACTATGGATTCTCCGTTGTCTAGCGACGGCGTGCTGGGCAACCCAACACCACTCTATAACGACAATAACGAAGAGCTGTTGTCCATCTCATTGGGTCTTTCCGAGGCCGATACAGAATCCATTACCCGAACCGGCAACACCCTGGTGGTGGATTTGAACGAAAACCAGGTCTGCCGTCGCTTGTATGAATCGATCCAAGACGCCTCATCGTGCAGTTTTCTAATGCAGCACGTAACGGTGACCATTGACGCTGCCAGCGAAGATTCTGGCATCGTGGCGTATCAGTACCGAGGCGAGCCTCTGGTTCGCGTGGGCTACGCGCCGCACGCAGGCAGTTACGAACTGAATTTAAAACCGTTGGTGGCTGTGGCGCAGGATCAGTATGTCTTAACCGGTGACCCGGATATCGTGCCTGTTTACCCGGAACAGTTCGAGGGTGTTGTGCGGTTTTCACAATCGGCAGATCCTGAGTTCCCAGACGATTTAGGATCCATCGAGCTTCAAATAACAGAGCCTGTACGCATCATTAGTGAAGAAGAGAATTTGCAAGTCAACATAGATGCCGCAACCTTATTATCTATGGGGATGACTAACACAGGTGGCGCGTTTGAATTTAACTTAGGTGCGCTGGAAGTTAGTTCACCGGTTAACGGGGTAGGCTCACCTTTGATGGACATTGATCTACCCGGCTTAACAGGACGTGTCGAGATTCAGGAGTCTAATGGGGATTTAGTGGTCACAAATTTGGGGTTGAGTAATGGCCCCATGACGTTAAACGTCAATTCCGGGGATGTTGTTCGAATCGCCTTAGAGTCTTTTGGTTTCACCGTGTCGGAACAAGAGGAGACGGTTACGTTAACGGGGAACCTGTACGCGGATGTGCTGTTGGATAACACGCTAGGTAACCTGATGGAGGAGTCAGCTTTACTTAGTGGGTTACTGCAAATTGCAGCGCCGTCAGGCACGGTCTTCGGGTTAAGTGAAACTGGCCCGGTAAAATTGCTTCAGGGTGGGCCTTTTACGGTATTGTTAGAAGAAACTTACAACGACGGCAGTGTGCAGAACTCGTTAGAGGTTCTAGCTGGAGACTGTTTTGGCTCAGTTAATTCCAGTGACTCTGTTAGCCCCGAAAATATAGTTGACGCAGTAGATCCTTTCGATGGCGATAACCAACCCAGCGATTTTCTCGAAGTTGTTCCGTGTAATGATTAACGCAGCGTAGGCGGTTCCCGAATGCAGTGGGAAGTATTTACCCGACTCTCTACCGTTCAAGTGCAATTGCACTGGGTCACCGCGGTTCTAGCGTTTGTCATTGGTTTGTTGGTTTTCGCTCTAAAAAAAGGTACCGCAAATCACAAACTCCTGGGTCGGGCATTTGTGGTAACGATGGTTATCACAGCCGTCTCTGCATTTTTTGTACGGGGTTACGGAAACGGCGAACCGTTTCAGTGGTTTCGTGGTTTCTCGTTTATTCACCTGTTTATCCCATTCACGCTAATTGGGCTTTATCGCTCCATTCGGGCAATCCGCAGAGGGGATGTGGCTGCGCATAAGCGAGGTATGATTAGCGTGTTCCTGGGCGCGCTGTTAATTGCCGGCGCATTTACTTTTATACCTGGTAGGCACATGCACAGCTTCTTCTTTGGCGATGCGGACACCATTCAACAGCGTGTGGATTCCGGTTTTAAGCACTAAGCGCGTTGCATAACGGTAAAGGCTGCAACGTTTCCACAGATTTACTTGCTAAGAATCCGGCGTTCATACGATACGGCGAGCAAAGACGATTCCGATTGCCATAAACGCTATACCTAACCCCTTTTGAAAACTGATGGGGGTTTTGATGGCGCCCATTAATCCAAAGTGGTCGATGACGCTGGTAGACACGATTTGCCCCATCAACACCAAGAAAATTGCGTTCCCCAAGCCAATTTTTGGGGCGATCGTTGTAATTGCCAATACATAGAAAACCACCAGAAACCCGCCGGTAAATGAATGCCAAGGTGGCATTGCATCGGGAAGCGATGGTGTGCCTTGGAGAAGCATGAAGGTCGTTGCTACCAAGAGGCCAACTAGCATAAGGATAACTGTCGCAAGTACGGGACTTGCGAGACGTGTACCCAGGCCGGCATTTATAGCGCCCATAACCGGAATACCCACTCCGGCGGCGAAGACTACAAATCCAAATATAAGTTCTTTGATCATTTTATTTATATTTCAATTATCAGGCGTTTAGAGATTTTAGGACGGGTTAGCACTGGCTAGTTCTGGTTCTGGTTCTGGTGCTAGTTCTGGTTCTAGACTGAAGTAGTTAGTGGCAGTTTTGCACGGCTTTTTGACAACATATTCGTCCCGTAAACCTCGAAACTCTCAGTTGTAATGGCATTCATGGTGCACTCCTATATCCGAGTATTCATTGTCGTACAGGCGAAATCGATAAAGCGGAGCGCTATATGCTGCCTAGCCGCCCGAGACGGATAGCCACATTGCAAGCTCGAAGAGGGAGCCCCTGGCAGTTGCCAAAGGCTCATTCCGGTGTATTGCTTATAAACCGTAACGCCACTCTTCAGGCACGTATGCGTAAGTGCCATCAGCTCGGTTATCAACGTAGCCAAACGATGGAAAGGGAATATGCGTTGCAGTTATCGCGGTGCGATCGGCTGCCGCCATATCAAATAGCATCTTCCTGGATTTGATCGAATCTTCTGCGTTGGTATCCCATATAGCGCCAGCTTCAGGATTGGTGAATTGAATCGCGGCGCTGATAACCGCATCACCAATGATCAAAAGGCTCTCGCCTTCGCTTTCAACTCGATACCCGGTGTGACCTGGTGAATGACCTGGTAGTGGGAAGGCTGTAATTCCGTCGCCCAAATCAGTTTCACCATCAAACGTTGAGATACGGCCGTCGTACGCGGCTTGCCATCCACGTGCTAAGTCAAACCATGGCTTTGAAATCTCTACAGCCTGCGCTTGAGCTTCCGCATCTGTCCAATAGTCCAACTCTGTACTAGAGACGTGAACCTGACCATTAGGGATAACAACGCCGCCGTCGCTAGTCAACAAGCCAGCAACGTGGTCAGGGTGAATATGGGTAATCAACACTTGATCGATGTCTTCGGGTTTTACACCAGCAGCAGATAGGTTGCCTGGGAATAATCCTGCGTTGGGGCCGAATAAACCGGCAGCGCCACTATCGACCAAAATTAATTTTTTACCCGTGTTAATCAGATAGGCATTTACACCGTTTCGAATGGATCCGCTGGGTTGATACGCATCGGCCAAATAGCTGTTGATCTTATCTGCTCCTGGATTTGCCCAAATTTCGTTGGGTAGATCGACATAGCCGTCGCCAAGTACTGTTATTTCATACGCGCCGAGCTTGCGACGATAGATCTGCGAGACCTGAGTGCCTACTATGGGCGCTGCCGCTTTGGAAGATGAAATACCGACTGAAGACAGTGCGGTGGCTGTTACGATTCCAGCAGAGCCGCCGAGAAAATCGCGTCGATTCATTTTTAAAGAGATGGACATGTTGGTTAGTTCCTGTTTGTTGATACCAAAAGTAGGTGTGAAGTTGTAAAAATATGACCGGTCATCTTAAATTTTGATAAAAATAACCCGCTTTCGTACATGGGTGAAGATCGGAATACAGCCGCTCCAAGCAGCTTGTGATGATTGCTAGTTTAGGGTGCAGTTAGAAATAGCTGAATTGATTTTCGAAATCGCACAACAACGGCTGGGTCTTGTTCAATTTTTGCCTTGAGTTTGGCTCCTTGCATACCTTCAACAATAAACTCAGCGAGATCTTCTGCTTTCGCATCATCGCGAATAGAACCATCCTCATGACCCTCTCGGATGCACGCAGCAACATCCGATTTCCATGATTCAAATAACTCGCTGATACGGCTTCGAAACTCTTCAATCCCAGCCAGTTCTGCACTGAAATTGCCAATTAGACAGCCATTCTTGTCAAAACCTAACTCGGCAAGGTGGCGATCAATACGTTTAAGCGGGGGCTTGTTGGTTGAACGAAGTTCAGCACGAGCGTGGTTACTTGCATTCCAATAGGCTTCCAACACCTCAAGACCCAATGCCTGCTTGCTTTTGAAATGGTTATAAAAAGATCCTTTTGGAACTTCTGCGCGGTCCACAACGTCCTGGACGCCGCTGCCATGGAAGCCCTGTTGGTAGAACACTTCGAGTCCAGCGTCCAAGATTTTATTTTTGTGGTTCGGTTTTGCCATATGGAAAATATGACCGTTCGTCTTATTTTTGTCAAGTACCAGTACAGAAAAAATTTATTTCGCCTACTGTATCGGGGCATGAAAGCACGTTGAGGGTTTTCTTTATCCGATTGGCAAGTCGCGAGTATCTGGCTTTCGGGCCTCCTGAGCCTAACAAGCCCTGCCTCTTGGGCTGTGCTGACTCCGAAGATCGCGATAGCGCAGTTCGACAGAAGGTAATGCTGATAGTTAAGGCTTTAAGGTAAGTGGGCTTAGCTCTGTGATTCTGATAGGCGCTAAATCGGGTAGGTATCGTCATGGTGGCGATTTGGGCCGAATTATCGGTCTTTAAAAGTAAACTCCTTCTTAACTTTTGAATCTCGATAAGGGAAAACTGCGTGACCAATGTTTTGTACGACGCTTTGATCCTGCCGCACAAGAACAACCGATCAATATTTTTACAGTGTGACGATGGATCGGCGGTAACTTATGCGGATTTCATCCAACGCGCAGCGCAAATGGCTCATGCGTTAGTTGATGTGGGGGTATCAGCCGGTGATCGCGTCCTGGTGCAGGCACCTAAAACCAGCGATACGGTTGCACTCTACGCGGCAACGGTTCAAGCGGGTGCTGTATACCTACCATTAAACAATGCGTATACGTTAGAAGAGGTCAGCTATTTTGTCCGGGATGCTCAGCCAACGGTCATCGTATGTGACCCGAAAAGTCAAAAAGAACTGACTGCGCTGGCAGCAGAGCAAGGTGCAACACTGCTCACACTGGGGCAAGGCGGAGGAACCCTGCAGTCAGCAGCAAACACTAAGCCGGAGGCCTTCAATACAGTGCCTTGTGGCCCTGACAGTTTGGCTGCCTTGCTCTATACCTCTGGCACAACCGGGCGTTCTAAAGGTGCCATGCTGACGCATAAAAACCTGCTATCGAACGCGCAGGTGCTAACCGAACACTGGCAAATGACGGAATCTGATCGTTTGCTCCATGCGCTACCCATCTTCCACACTCACGGTTTGTTTGTCGCATTGAATACCAGTCTTATAGCTGGCGCTACCGTGCGTTTGATGGAGAAGTTTGATATTGATGCTATTCAGAACGAATTGCCACAGTCTTCCGTTCTTATGGGTGTACCTACGTTTTACACTCGCTTGCTGGCATCACCGGGTTTCATCAAAACGCTGACGTCAAACATGCGTTTGTTCATATCAGGTTCGGCACCACTGTTGGCGGATACACACGTAATGTTTTATGAACGAACCGGCCATCGAATTCTGGAACGCTACGGCATGACAGAAACTAACATGATTACATCCAACCCCTATAACGGGAAACGTGTTGCAGGTACTGTTGGCTATGCGCTACCCGGAACCGAAGTCGCCATTACCGATTCAGAAACGGGTGATGCATTGCCAGCGGGTGAGATCGGTTCGATCGAGGTGCGAGGGGATAATGTGTTTCAGGGTTACTGGAACATGCCCGAAAAAACGGCGGAAGAGTTACGAGAAAACGGATTTTTTATAACCGGTGACCTGGGTGTGCAGGACAGCGATGGCCGGCTTAGTATTGTTGGTCGATCGAAAGATCTGATTATTTCTGGCGGCTACAATATCTATCCGAAAGAAATCGAAGACGTACTGAACGAAATAGAAGGCATTAATGAAAGCGCTGTGTTCGGTGTACCGCACAGCGATTTTGGCGAAAGTGTTGTTGCGGCGGTTGTGCCTTCAGTACCCGATTTGGATCTGGACAAGGTGCGTGAAATGGTTGGACAAAAACTCGCTCGGTTTAAACAACCGCAACACTATGCGTTGATGGAAGCACTTCCCCGAAATACGATGGGTAAAGTGCAGAAGAATGTGCTTCGTGCAGCGCATGATGGTACGGCTGAACCATGGTAAGTTCAGCGAGTAGTGATTGGCCGCCCCTCAATAAATGATGTCATTGAACCATGGAAATACGTCGAGAACGCCCTGATGATGTAAAGGCCATCCATCAGTTGACAGCCGATGCCTTCGCTCCTAAGTCCTACAGTGATGGAACTGAACCCGCTGTTATTGACGGTCTACGCGCTGCTGGAAATTTAATACTCTCGCTGGTTGCCGTTAAGGACGACGTGATAGTAGCCCACGTTGCTTTTTCACCGGTTACTATCGGGGAGAAAGTTAACTCCTGGGTTGGCCTGGGACCTGTCTCTGTGATGCCGAGCCTTCAGCGAAGGGGTATTGGCAGCAACTTAATTAATGAAGGGCTTCGTTTAATCGAGGGTATGAATGCAGACGGGTGTGCGTTAATAGGCGATCCAAAATACTATCGCAGATTTGGATTTGTATCCGATGGGAGCATCCAATATCAAGGTGTTTCAGACGAGATTGTTCAGTGGAAGCGCTTTAAAGGGCAGCGTCCAGAAGGGCGACTTGTCTTTAGCCCAGAGTTTGGAGATTAAGTCTTCTGCATCGAATATTTGCTGCTGCATGAATAGATCTATGACTGTCTGCCAGTAGGGGCGTAGTTGCGTCTACTTAGCGAGTGGTCAGCACTATGTTAGATTGTTCGAGTCAGGGTGCTTTTCAAAGTCAATCTCGGTTATGCGTATAGCGTTTATAGCCACTTCTCATGTCCATACACAAGACTATCTTGACGTGTGCCGATCCACTGAAGCGTTTCAGTTAGTGGGTATAACTGAACCTGATATTGACACATTATCGACAGCAGCTCATCCAAGTGCCTTGGTTTGGAACACTCATTCGCCACTCTAGGTGATGCGACATTCATATAAAAGCAGGGACTCTCATCCACTGCTGGGCAAGTACGGCCGCGCCTAAGTTGGAACTAAAGATAGAAATTTATTGTGAAGGTGGCGTAATCGTACTTGATGGCGGACGAGTAGCCTTCAGCCCCCGAGCTGGCAATCCAAAAGTATTGTTTGATGCGCCAATGCCAACTCCCAGCGATGGTTTTCAGGCTGCCATGAACGGGTTTCTTGAAGGGAGAAAACAGGTTGTTTCGATTGATGAAGCGATTGATGCGAGTGTTGTGATGGAAGATATGTTAGGAAGTGTTATGCCGCGTATGCAGTAAGAATCAAACATAAACACATAGCGATTGATTCACGAGCTTTATTTAGGAGCGTGGCTTATAGTTATGATTAAGAGCGGGCTACTGTCTTGAGTTTTAGAATTCAGTCCGAGTGAGATTCAATCGAAAAGGGTACGAGACGCTTTGCAAGGCAAATACTCGGTATTCCGATCCCTTCGGCATCCGGTATAACGCCTACGACTTTGTAGCCAGAGCGAACCCAAAATTTAAAGGCATGGCCAATCGTTGCGTCTCTGACATCAAGTCTTTGCAGTTCCCCCAGTGGATCGATGTACAGATCTTTCTCGCTTAAATTTGTCGCGTTCGTCGCATCGGTCGTTGACACTTGTATTGTCTGTACGCCACGCGCCCGAAGTGTCTGTTCAACCTCTTTGACGAGGTGCGTGCCAATACCTTCTCCGTGATTGTCTGGATCAATTAGAAGCGGGTGTATTTCCCAGACTAATTTGTTTATCGGAAAAGAAGAAATCCAACCGACAGGTCTATTATTTTTTGTGGCCATACGTGAATAATTACTCGGAATGACACATTGTCGGAGTTCTTTCATTGCATCAGACTTAGTGGACAACCATTTGGAGGAATTTTGCTTGGCCGCGTCGGTGGAAAATTGTGCGAGCACGTTCATATTTGCCGCGTCATCCAGGCAAATTTCTTGAATCCTATAGCGAGGAGTTGTGTACATGGCATTTGGTGGTTGGAAGGCAGATTTCTAGAAAATCTAGCAGCTTATTTCAGATTTACTATGGCTGAAACCAAAACCGGTTGATCGCTCTTACGCCCTTCTACTGCGATGAGAGTGACTTCTTAAGCGTGCGCATGAAGCTACGTACAATCAGTTTGTGTGCTGGAGCAACTGGAATCATATAGGCCCGCCCGAAGTTATTGTGAATTTGGACTGATGACGTGATTGTCAGCTCGTTCCCTACCGTTGAGATGCATGTCAACACGTCCAAATGTCGATCTCGCTCTGAAAGCGTTAGAACATCTTGGGAGATATGCTCAACCAAAAAGAAGTCTAGTTTATCGCCAGCCTCCACGGTTTGTCGCGAAATGCCTGAAAATGCCCCGATTTTCTTAACTCCGAATTTTGTGGATATGACATCTCTAACGCGAAATGCCAAGCTTAAAATTGGCATTGGTTTCGACATCATGAGATTCCATGCTTCCAGAGGACTGAGCGCCATCGATAACTGAATCGATTGGCTATCAAAAAAATCAAGTTCAGCCACAGGAGCTAATACATGGACGTTTGTGTTCGGTATTGTGAAGTGCTGGTACTTATTTACCTTATTTCCCATAAATCAATTCCAGCGATTGACAGCTCTTTGGACCTCAAAATGCAATATCGCAGTCGCCCGTCAACTCTAGAACGTTTTACCTTAACTTACAGCAACAGCGGCTTCTGCTAGCACCGGAGTCGGTGCTCGCTTTACTTCATGTGCATCAATCAGCTTTCGTATATCGATGCGGCAAGAACCGCAACCGGTTCCGGCGCTGGTATCGTCGCCAACTGCATTAACGTTTTGATTTCCGGCCTGAATGCTGGCGGTTAGCTCGTTGAGTCCAACGTTCATACAGGCACAAATAATGGCACCTTTATCGACTGCGCCTGCACCGGGAAAACCGGCCAGAACGTTATAGCGAGTACACGGTCTATCGAAGGTTTCAGTTAGCAACTGCGTTGCCCATGAACGGGAGACGCTAACAAGACCTTTCGCAAAGTAAGCCACACTTTGAAGTTGGTCTTGCTTGAACTCGGCGCGGCGCCAGCTTTGCCGTTGGAAATCGTAAGCGTGTGTGGGTTCGGCTCCGGATGTGAATTGATTCATCCACATGTCGATATCGTCAGGCCGCTGTTTAAGCGCAAATTCTAATCGCCAACCCTCACGAGCCTTGGCCAGTGCCCAATAGTCTAAGCCATCAATCGAGGGCTTTTTTCTCGAGACGACAAAGCCATGGTAGGGCAGGTTCGCGCGACTGATCGTCACACGCCCACTTTTTAGCGCGGGTTGCCCGGAAAAAGGATCCACATCGGAGGCCACGAGTGTGTTTATGCGAGCTGCCGATGCCCATTGGTCATTCCAATGAAACGGCACAAAGATATGGCCCTGGGTTTGTTCATTGCTGATTAGTACCCGCAATACAACAGAAGTATCCGCTATAGATAATTTTATTAGTTCGGCGTCCTGCACACCCAGTTGCACCGCATCAACGTGGCTGATTTCGCAATAAGGCTCTGCATAGTGGTCAGCTAATCGAGCTGACTTTCCGGTACGCGTCATGGTGTGCCATTGATCACGCACACGGCCTGTGTTCAAAGACACAAGAAGTTCATGATTCCCGTCGGGGTTTGTGCTCAAGGCGCGTATCGGCTTAGCTGAGTTCGTTTTTACTTTCGGTTGCGTATGGGTAACCGCTTTTAATGATTCAACAGGCTTGATTGGAATAAATCGCGCTTTACCGCTGGGTGTATAGAATTTTCCGTCAGCAAAAAATCGCTGATTATTTTCGGTACTACCGTCGGCATCACAACCCCATTGGAATGGCACTAACGCGTCATACTCTTCATTGGAAATTTCCGCGAGTTCTTCAAGGTTTAAATCGCGGTGTCCTTCATTTTCAAACGCTGTGAGGGACGCATGTTCTCTGAAGATGTCCGCAGGCGTTGAATAACTGAAATTCTCAGACCACCCCATACGTTTTGCCACCTCACACATCTGCCACCAATCGGCCTTGGCGTCTCCTGGGGCCGGCAAGAATCTGCGTTGCCTTGAAATCCGTCTTTCTGAATTGGTTACGGTGCCATCTTTTTCCGCCCAACCAAGCGAGGGCAGTTTGACAGTCGCGGTGGCGATGGTGTCGGTATTCGCAAGCACATCAGACACCACAACAAAATCGCACGTTTCCAAGGCATCACGCACCTTGTTTGCTTCGGGCATCGATACCACTGGATTAGTGGCCATAATCCAAATTGCTTTTATTTTTCCATGCTTAACCGCATCGAACATGTCGACCGCTTTGAGCCCGACGGACGTTGCGAGATTTGGTGCGTTCCAAAAGAATCGTGCAATTTCCTGATGGTCTGGGTTATCAATGTCCATATGAGCGGCCAACATATTGGCCAGCCCCCCCACTTCGCGGCCGCCCATGGCGTTAGGTTGCCCGGTTAACGAAAAGGGCCCTGAACCTTCGGTTCCGATTCTACCGCTGGCCAAATGGCAATTAAGAATGGCGTTGACTTTGTCCGTACCGCAGGTGGATTGGTTAACGCCTTGGCTGTAGCCAGTGACAACCCGTTCGGTACGCCCCCACAAGGTATAAAACGCAATCACTTCGTCAACGGTTAATCCCGTGTGCTCGGCAACGTATTCGGGTGCGCACCCCTCTGTGGCACTCAGTGATTTTTCAAAACCTTCGGTGTGCTGTTGGATGTAGGCTTCATCCACCAATTCGTGTTGATGTAACCATCGTAACAAACCCTGGAATAACACGCCATCGGAATCGGGTTCAATCGCCAGGTGGGTATCCGCAACATCGGCGGTACGCGTTTTCTTTGGGTCGATTACCACCAGGTGTTTCGATGCGTTTTCGGCATGGGCTGCTTCGATACGCTGTGCGATGACCGGGTGGCACCACGTTAGGTTAGAACCCACCAGTACAACCAAGTCGGCCTTTTCCAGGTCTTCGTAGGTGTTGGGTACGGTGTCACTACCAAACGCCCGTTTGTGCCCAGCCACCGACGAGGCCATGCACAGCCGGGAGTTTGTGTCGATGTTTGCCGTACCCATAAAGCCTTTGATTAACTTATTGGCTACGTAATAATCCTCGGTTAGCAGTTGCCCGGATAAGTAAAACGCAACAGAGTCCGGCCCGTGTTGCTCAATGGTCTGGGCAAAGGTGTTGGCCACCAAATCCAGCGCGGTTGACCAGTCAGTGGCTTTGTCGTTAATCAGCGGCTGAAGTAAGCGACCTTCCAAATCAACCGTTTCGCCCAGGGCTGAACCTTTTGAACAGAGCCGGCCAAAGTTAGCCGGGTGGTTTTCGTCCCCTGAGACCGTAAGACTGCCATCAGGGGATTGCTCTACGGACACGCCGCAGCCTACACCGCAGTATGGGCAGGTGGATTTGACCGGGCTACTCACTGTGGTAGCCCGAGCAATACGTCTTTACCCACGACTTTTACAGGATAAGAGCGCGTTTTCCCAGAATCAGCACCTTGTGCTTCGCCACTTTTCAACGAGATAACCCAATTGTGCAGCGGGCAGGTGACACAGTCGTCGTGAACGATGCCTTGTGACAGTGGGCCCTTTTTGTGTGGACAACGATCTTCTAACGCAAAGATTTCATCGGTAGCACTTCGAAACAGGGCGATGGTCGTATCTTCATGCTGAACGCAACGGGCTCCCCGCACAGGGATATCGTTAACTTCCCCCACCTGTACCCAGGCATCTATCTGATTGTTCATACCGCCACTTCCATTTTTAGTACGGCCATTGGGTTGAACTCGTGCTTGTCCTTACCGGATACGCGTTCGCTCCAAGGATCAACCTGGGCAAAGCGCTGCGAATGAACAAAGTTGTCGTAGTAGGCTTTGCGACGTTCTGCATCATCAAACAATTGACGTCGCACTTCGTCGTAGCCAATACGCTTGGCCCATTTGTAGATGCGTTCCAGGTAATGCCCTTGTTCACGGTACATTTGTATAAGGGCTGTGATGTGTTCAATCACTTCCTCTTCGGTTTTGACTAAGCCATACACTTCGGTGCCTTTGATATCTAATCCAGCAGCGCCGGCAAAGTGGATTTCGTAACCGCTGTCGACGCAAATAACACCGACATCTTTACAGGTAGCTTCCGCGCAATTACGCGGGCAGCCCGATACGCCCAGTTTTACTTTTGCTGGCGTCCAGGAACCCCACAGGAATTTTTCTAACTTAATACCAAGGCCGGTGGAATCCTGCGTGCCGAATCGACACCAGTCAGTTCCTACACAGGTTTTTACCGTTCTAAGCCCTTTTGCGTACGCATGGCCAGAGACAAAACCGACTTTACCCAAGTCCTTCCAGACTAAGGGTAAGTCCTCTTTTTTAACACCCAACATATCGATGCGTTGACCGCCGGTTACTTTCACCGAAGGAATGTCGTACTTATCGACCACATCAGCTATTGCCCGTAGTTCCTTTGAGGAGGTCATACCGCCCCACATCCGCGGTACGACGGAGTAGGTACCGTCTTTTTGAATATTCGCGTGGGCGCGTTCGTTGATAAAACGCGACTGGTAATCATCGGCGTATTCTTCTGGCCAATCGCTAACGAGGTAGTAGTTCAGAGCAGGGCGGCATTTGGCACAACCGCAGGAGGTTTTCCATTCAAGCTCTTGCATAACTTGAGGAATGCTTTTTAAGCCCTTTGACTTGATTAATTGGCGAACATCAGCATGGCCTAAGTCGGTACAACCGCACATCGGTACCACAGCACCGACTTGGTAGCTGTCACCTAAGGTCAGTTTTAATACTTGTTCGACTAATCCTGTGCAAGAACCGCAACTGGCTGAAGCTTTGGTGTGTGCTCTTACATCGTCTAAATTGGTCAGTTTCAGAGCGCTAATTTCAGAAACTATTTTCCCTTTGCATACGCCGTTACAACCGCAGATCTCAGCATCATCTGGCAAGGCTGCAACGGCTGCCGTAGGGTCCGGCGCGTCTCCCGTCTGGTACGCCTGACCGTACAACAAGGTATCGCGAAACTCTGAAACGTCCTCCGCCTTCTTTAATAAGTCAAAATACCAGGGACCGTCGTTGGTATCACCATACAAAACCGTACCAACGATCTTGTTATCTTTCAGTACGATCTTCTTGTACACACCTGCCGAGCCATCGCGCAGCACCAATTCTTCGTGATCAGCGGCATCGGAAAAATCACCGGCGGAGTACAGATCGATTCCGGTGACTTTCAATTTTGTCGCGGTTGAAGATCCGGTGTATTGCGCAGTCGTGTCACCCACGAGTTGCTTGGCGATGACCTTCGCCATATCGTACAACGGAGCCACCAAGCCGTAACACATCCCACGATGTTCAGCGCATTCGCCTAACGCAAATATCGCTTCATCAGATGTGTGCATGCTGTCTGTTACCACAATGCCTCGATTGGTTTCCAAATCGATGGATTTAGCCAATTCGGAGGATGGGCGTATACCCACCGCCATAACTACCATGCGCGCATCAAAGACGGTGCCGTCTTCAAGCTCAACTCCAACAACGTGATTGTTCTCGGTCAGGATGGTCTTTGTATTTGCGCCGGTGACCACTGAGATGCCAAGGTCTTCAAACGCTTGCTCCAGTAAGTATCCCGCCGGTGCATCCAGCTGCCTTTCCATCAGCGTGGACGCAAGATGCACAACGGTGACGTCCATGCCCTGGGCTCGTAAACCAGCGGCCGCTTCCAAACCCAACAGACCACCACCAATGACGATGGCGTGCCCGCCTTCATTGGCGGTTTTGATCATGGTCTCTACATCGTCTAAGTCGCGATAGGTGAGTACACCTTCAGCGTCGTGCCCGGGAAGCGGGATGATAAACGGTGAGGAACCGGTAGCTATGACTAACTTGTCGTAGTCAGCTTTGATGCCGGTATCTGATTCCACACACTTTGCTGAGCGATCGATCTGGGTGATTTTGCTTTGTTTATGCAGTGTCACACCATGGGATTCGTACCACGCATCGTCGTGTGTGATGATGTCTTCGTATTGCTTCTCGCCCGATAGCACGGGCGATAGCATTAAGCGGTTGTAGTTTACCCTTGGCTCTGCGTTGAAGATGGTGACGTCATAAGCAGAAGCATCCAGTTCAAACAAATGCTCCAGCATTCGCCCGGGTGCCATACCATTGCCCACGACAACGAGTTTTTGTTTATTGCTCATTAGCTCTACTCCACCGCTGCCACAGGCGCTTGCAAAGGCGCTTGCAAAGGCGCTGGCAGAGGCGCTTGTGAGCGTTGGCGTTGTAAACGCTTTTCGCGCTTGGCAGAAATACTGGACAGTTTTTCCTCGGATGGGTTGGCACCGCCTTCGTAGGCTTCGAGGAATTCAAGTAGCTCTTCGCGATACGCGTAGTAGTCATCATGTGCCAGTAAGGCTTCACGAGAGCGTGGGCGAGGTAAATCAACTTCCATCACGTTGCCGATCTTTGCGTTAGGACCGTTTGACATCATGAGTACTCGGTCTGCCAGCAAGATAGCTTCATCCACATCGTGCGTGACGCAAATGGCTGTAACCTTAGTGCGCGTCCACACATCCATTAACACGTCCTGCAGTTCCCAACGGGTTAACGAATCCAGCATGCCGAACGGCTCGTCCAACAACAGCAGTTTAGGAGATAGAGCAAACGCTCGAGCAATACCCACACGTTGTTTCATGCCGTTTGACAGATCCTGCGCGGATTTGTGCATGGAATCCGCCAGGCCGACTTTTTGTAAGTAATACTCGATGACATCACATCGTTCAGATTTTGATGCGTTCGGGTAGACCTGCTCAACGCCTAAGGCCACGTTTTCATACGCCGTCAACCAAGGCATTAGCGAAGGCGATTGAAACACAACCGCACGCTCCGGGCTTCCATCTACTACGTGCTTACCATCTAAGAGAATTCCACCATTGGTGATGGAGTTAAGCCCAGCGGCCATTGAAAGCACCGTGGATTTACCGCAGCCCGAGTGACCAATCAGCGTAATGAATTCGCCTTTTTTAATCGTGAAATCAATTTCATCGACAACAGTTAATGGGCCTTTCGGGGTGGGGTACACTTTACTGAGCTTTGATAACTCCAGGTAGCGATCGTCTTTAACGCTTTGAGCGGCTTCCGCGTAAGCCTTAGGCACAGCATCTCTATCTTTTTTACCTGCAAACGGGATAACGTTCGGTAGTTGGGTTTGTGCTTCTTCCTTTGCGTCACTTTCGGTTTTCATAGCCATCAGGTACGCGGTAATTTCGGCGCGTAGCTTTATGAAAGTTTCGTCCGAATTCATAGCGCTCGCGTTTCTCGGTCGAGCGATGTCGACCTTAAATTCCTTGGCCAACGTGGCATTGGGTGCCGGCGTTAGCGGGATAACCCGATCAGCCAACAAGATGGCTTCGTCCACATCGTTGGTAACCAACACGATGGTCTTGCGCTCTTTTTCACAGATGTCGGCAAACTCTGCTTGCAGCTTTGAACGAGTCAACGCATCCAATGCCGATAAGGGCTCGTCGAGTAACAGCACTTCAGATTGCATCGCTAAGGCTCGGGCTACCGCTACTCGCTGTCTCATGCCACCAGAAAGCTCCGCCGGTAAGCGATCTTTGGCAGGCGTCAGCCCGACCATGTCAATGTACTTATCCACGATGTCTGCACGTTCTTTACGGCTCATGCTTTTATGCACCTGATCAACGGCAAGTGCCACATTGCCTTTCACGCTCAACCAGGGCATCAGCGAGTAGGACTGAAATACGATACTGCGTTCAGCACTGGGCCCATCAATCTCTTGGTCTTTGAAGATGACACCACCACCGTCACCTTCGATCAGCCCCGCTAAGGTTGAAATCAACGTGGTCTTACCCGAACCCGAGAACCCGACAATGGCAATGAATTCACCCTCAGCCACATTCAGGTTGACGTCTTTCAACACATCGGTTCGGTTCGCACCTTCACCGTAGTGTTTTGAAAGGTTTGAAACTTCTAAGTATTTTGTGTTTGCTTTATCCATGATCGTTTACCGGCTGGCCCCAAACGTAAAGGCTTTTTGTAACGCGAACATAATTCGATCTAACAAGAAGCCAATGATGCCGATGGTTAATACCGCCACCATGATCTTGGCCAACGACTGAGAAGACCCATTCTGGAATTCATCCCAGACAAACTTTCCCAATCCTGGGTTTTGAGCCAACATCTCGGCTGCAATTAGTACCATCCAGCCAACCCCCAGTGACAGCCGTAGACCGGTAAAGATCAGTGGTAGGGAAGAGGGCAGAACAATTTGAGTGATGGTTTTGTATGTGGGTAGTTGCAGGACTTTGCTTACGTTCATTAAGTCTTTATCAACCGATGCAACACCTAAAGCTGTGTTGATGAGCGTGGGCCACATCGAACACAAAGTCACGGTAACCGCACTAATGAGTAATGATTTGGGTAACCAGTCACTGGGGTCTGTATAGGCTGCTGACACAATCATGGTGACTATCGGTAACCATGCCAGCGGTGATACCGGTTTAAATATTTGAACCAGCGGGTTTATCGCACCGTTAACCGTGCGCGATAAACCCGAGGCAACACCCAAGGGCACGGCAATCAAGGTGGCGATTAAAAATCCTAAACCTACGGTAAGGAGAGAGGTTCCAATTTGATCGATGTATGTGGGCTTACCGGTGTACTGACGAAACTTCACCTTATCTTCGTTACCGGCTTCGATAAGTTTGGCGTTCCGATCGTCTTGACGTTGGTAGAACGCTGCCGCCTTTTCACGCTCCCGTACGTGGTCATCCCACAGTGCACCGGCCTGAGTCCACACTTGTGCAGGCCCAGGCACAGCGCCTAAGGATGTTTTCACGGTGGGTGCCAGCACTGTCCATGCGAGAAGGAACAAGGATATTCCGAGCAGTGGAATGAGTAGAACCCGTTTGAGTTCCTGCATTTGCTCTTTTGGGCTATCCCCGGCGGCCAATTTAAGTATGGGCACCAGCCAGGAAAATCCGAAAGCATCCAACCATCCGCTGGCCCGGTTGATCATTGAAAAGACTTTTCCGCGCCGTTCACTCGGCTCTTGCATTGCGACAGTGGCATTAGACATCAGCGTTCTCCAATTACGTGCTCAGTGAATACAGCGGTTAGTTGTTAACCATATCGGTGCCTTTCAAACCAATAGTCAGGCTCTCAAGGTATGCGTTAGGTGTACGACCGTCGTAGCCAATGCCGTCGATAATGTCTGTCGCCGGTGTGGGAGCACGGAAGCCGTCGCTATCCCAAGGGAAGTCCGCTTCTTCCACATAACCTTCTTCCACCAACATGCGTGCGGCCGTTAAGTAGGTTTCCGGTAAGTACACGGACTTCGCCACATCGTGGTACCAGCTGTCATCTTTTGCTTCTGAAATCTGACCCCAACGGCGCATTTGGCTTAAGTACCAAACCGCATCGGAGTAGTAGGGGTAGTTCGCGTAGTAGCGATAGAACACGTTAAAGTCTGGAATGTCCCGCTTATCGCCTTTCTCAAATTCGAATGTACCAGTCATGGAATTAGCAATAACTTCTGCATCCGCACCGACGTATTCAGAGCGGGCTAACATTTCTACCGCTTCCAGACGATTCGCGTTGTTGTCTTCATCCAACCACTTAGCCGCTCTGATTAACGCTTTAGTCAAAGCGAGTGTGGTGTTCGGATTCTCTTCGGTAAATTCTTTGGTTAAACCGAACACTTTCTCTGGATTGTTTTTCCAGATTTGGTAGTCAGTAATAACGGGTACACCAATACCTTTGAACACGGCCGCTTGGTTCCAAGGCTCGCCTACGCAGTAACCGTGAATGGTTCCTGCTTCAAGTGTGGCGGGCATTTGAGGCGGCGGTGTAACCGATAACAGTACGTCGGCTTCGATTTGGCCGGAGACGTCAGTGGGTGAGTAAAAACCGGGGTTCAAGCCACCGGCTGCTAACCAGTAGCGCAGCTCGTAGTTATGCGTGGATACCGGAAAAACCATACCCATGTTAAAGGTCTGGCCTTCGTCGTTGAATTTCTGTACCACCGGTACCAGCGACTCAGCGGAGATCGGGTGAATGGGTTTACCTTCAGCGTCGTGTGGAATGTTCTCTTTCATCATCTCCCACACTTCATTCGACACGGTGATGCCGTTTCCGTTTAAGTCCATGGAGAAGGGGGTGACGATGTGTGCTTCGGTACCGAAGCCGATGGTGGCGGCCAGCGGTTGGCCAGCCAACATGTGCGCACCATCTAATTCACCCGTGATAACCCGATCTAGTAATACCTTCCAATTCGCCTGTGGCTCCAAGGTGACGAACAGGCCTTCGTCTTCAAAGTAACCGAGCTCATAGGCAACAGCCAATGGCGCCATGTCGGTGAGTTTGATAAAGCCAAACTTTAATTCGTCTTTTTCCACG
Organism: Granulosicoccaceae bacterium; assembly: GCA_020629835.1. Classification (GTDB taxonomy): domain Bacteria; phylum Pseudomonadota; class Gammaproteobacteria; order Granulosicoccales; family Granulosicoccaceae; genus Granulosicoccus. The sequence continues at coordinate 14,493 of JAHDCO010000020.1, read as the reverse complement.
TCCAGCATTTCCGCTTGAACGGTAAATACTGGAGCTGCAAAGGCTGCAAACATCGTCACAGCGGCTAAAGCCTTACAACCTCGTTGTTTGAAGTTGATCATTCGTTGAGTTCTCCTAAAGATGTACTACTGTGTTTTTATGAAGTAAAAAAAACGGCCACAAAAAAAGCCGCTGCACCGATGCACACACTCAAGCGTGGAGCCTGTGTGTGCGCATCGATTCAGCGGCGTTGCTGTAAATTCCTGCGATCCGCCATTAGACCGCATTCGTTTTTTGCATGACAGCTAATGAACTAACTGTGCCAAACGTGCCTTTGGTAAAATTGGCCTAACTTTCAATCACTTGTAACAACTGCGCTCTTTTGAGTAAATTTGTCTTGCACTATGTTCGTGCATTAGGGTTGTTGCTCGCACCAAAACTCTTCAGAGTTTTCGCGCTACCAACAACATCTGAATTTGTTACTAACGAATTCATTTGTTGGAGTCATTCAGTATTGATGCTGACATGATGAGGTTTTCAGCAACCTCCACCATTCGGCGGTTTTGATTCATGGCTGTTCTTTGCAGTAACTGATGCGCTTCCCGTTCGCTTATTTTTCTGTGCTCCATTAACACGTGCTTCGCACGGTTCAGCGTGCTTTGTTCGCTAAGGCTTGATTTGGCTGACTCCAGCTCTCGTTCGAGTCGAGCAAACGCGTTGAAACGAGTGATAGCCATTTCCATGATGGTGTGGATTCGATCCTCTCTGAATCCGTCTACCACGTAGGCAGAAACACCGGCTTCAATGGCGCGTTCAGTGGTCTTCTTATCCGATTCTTCAACAAACATGGCTACTGGGCGTTTAACCGCCTTAGTTAACTGCAGCATGTTGTCTATCTGATTGCGTTTGGGGTTTTCAACGTCAATGATGATGACGTCTGGGTCGAGTGCTTCAATGCTGGACGCGAGAGAGTCGTCGTCAAGCAGGATTTCTACTTTGGTGTAGCCTGCCGCTTGCAATCCAGATTTGATGATCGCAGCGCGGGCTGCGCTTGTATCTACAACGACCACTAACGGGTTGTTGGCCGTAACTGGATCAGACAATCGCTTAGCTCATCAATTCGACGGGTCTATCTTAACGGCAACGTTTGTGAAGCCGCTGCACGACTAACCCCACTCGAATAAAGGGGATTTACCGATGGTTAAGGTGTTTTTGAACACACAATCCAGTTTTGATTCACAACATATTGGTGCGTATTGACCACGTTAATGGGTGATCTGCAACGGTATGAAATATTCGAATCGGTGCGGTGCGTAAAGTGCACCGATAGCACTAACTTCGCATATTCAACCCGTCTGGGTCGTACGGTGGTGTTATTGCAATCCGTGCTGGACGTCTTTCGCCCAGCACTTCAATTTCAAATAAGCCCGCCTCATCGCGTAAAGCTAATTCAGTAGGAATGTAGGCTTGTGCTAAGGAGGCTTGAACGTAATGCCCGTAACCGCCTGAAGTCACCCAACCGACGACTTGCCACGCGCCGTCTCTTTGAGGGTGGGGTGGTATACAACTGCTGCCTGTGGCATCAAAGCGGGGCGCGCCGTACTCGTGTGGCGGAACGACGGTGTCAAACGTTGCGTCATCGATTTTTGCCCAAACCGGTTCGTCGCCCATTACGTCGGCATCCACAGCGTCAACGATAAAACTTACGCGCTTTACTTGCCCACCCGTGTCGAATTCATTTTCCGCTGCAGATTTTCCAATAAAGTCTTTCGTATTCAGCTTTATAAACCGATCCATATCTGCCTCATAGGGGCCGTACACTGGGCGTAGTTCACCAAACCACGTGGGGAAGTTTTTCTCTAATCGCATTGACAGCAGGGCGCGCATGCCATAGTCGACAATGCGGTGGGGCTCCCCTGCGGTTTTAATGCCGTCGTACACTTTTTTCTGGTAGGAGGGCTCCATCCAGATTTCATAACCCAAGTCACCACTGAAACTGATGCGGTTGACTAAACACGGGGCGCCGTTTACATCCATGGCTTGATGATCCATAAATTTAAACGCCTCGTTAGTCACGTCCGCATCGGCTAAATCAGATAACACCAGCCGCGCTTTAGGGCCTGTGATAGCTAAACCAACAAGTTGGGTACCAAACACATGAATGTTTACATCAGCCTCTGCAGGGCGTTGTTGTTCAAACCAGCGCAGGTGATATTTCTGTGCAGCGATGGATCCCCATAAGTAGAAGTGTTCTTCAGCGGCTTTGGCGACGGTAAAGTCGCCAATGAGTTTGCCGTTTTCATTGAGCATCGGTGTTAACGCAATCCGCCCTACGTTAGGCAGCGTGTTTGTCATCAATCGATTCAACAGCGCTTCGGCATCGCGGCCGGTGAACTGGTATTTGGCAAAGTTGGAAATTTCGGTCACGCCAACACCATTACGCGCTGCACGTACTTCATTGCCCACATGCTCAAAATCGTTCGATCGGTGGAAGCGAGGGATGTCGTGCGCAAGTTCAGCGGACGGAGCAAACCACAAAGGGGATTCAAGCCCCCAACTGTCTCCCATCACCGCGAAGTTATCCTTCACCATGGTGTCGTACAGTGGGGTGGTTTGTTGCGGGCGAGCGGCGGGTAATTCTTCGTTAGGAAAACGTATAGAAAAACGACGTGAATAGTTTTCCCGCACTTTGGCGTTTGTGTAGCGCAGCGTGGCCCAGTCACCGAAGCGCGCAACGTCCATACCCCAAAGGTCATAACCTGGGTCGCCATCCACCATCCAGTTGGCTAGCGCTAAGCCAACGCCACCGCCTTGGGAAAAACCGGCCATAACCGCGCAGGCGCACCAAAAATTCGTAAGTCCCGGCACTGGCCCCACCAGCGGGTTGCCGTCGGGGGCGAAAGTGAAGGGGCCATTAATGACGTCTTTAATGCCTGCCCGCTCAAACGCCGGGAAGTGTTTGAAGCCAATTTCTAACGAGGGTGCGATTCTGTCGAGGTCCGGTTCCAGCAGCTCATGTCCAAAATCCCATGGCGTGTTGTTTGGTGACCAGGGCCGACACGCTTTCTCATAAGTACCCAGTAATAAGCCATTGCGTTCCTGACGCGTATAGATCTCTCCTTTGAAATCAATGACCCCGATTAATTCACGACCCGTGCTTTGGTTAAATTCAACCACCTCGGGCATTTCGTCGGTCAATAGATACATGTGTTCCATGGCCAATACCGGCAGCTCAAGGCCCACCATACGCCCCACCTCGCGAGCCCATAAGCCGCCTGCGTTGACCACGTGCTCGGTTTGCACCACACCGTTTTCTGTATGGATGGACCAGGTGCCATCACTGGTTTGCGAGATGTCCACAACCCGGTTACGAAGCTCAATGTCGGCCCCCAGCACTTTGGCGGCTTTCGCGTAGGCGTGGGTGGTGCCCGACGGGTCAAGGTGGCCTTCCACCGGGTCCCACAGTGCACCCACAAAATGACTTTCATCCATCAACGGGAACATGGCTTTCGCCTCGGACGGGGTGATGAGCTCGGTCTGCATGCCCAGGCAGCGACCGCGAGCGTGGGTCAGGCGCAGGAAATCCATGCGCTCGGGGGTGTCCGCCATCATGACGCCGCCGGTTAAGTGCAGCCCGCAGGACTGGCCCGACAGTGCTTCTAATTCGTCGTACAGGGAGACGGTGTAGGCCTGCAATTTGGCCACATCTGCATCGCCATTTAACGTGTGAAATCCACCGGCCGCGTGCCATGAAGATCCAGAGGTAAGCTCCGACCGTTCAATCAACAGCACATCTTTCCAGCCAGCGCGTGCCAAATGGAACAAGACGGAACACCCGACGACGCCTCCGCCGATCACCACCGCTCTGTAATGGCTTTTCATACCGACCCCTGTGGTCCTATTTCACGCAATGCATTGGAGTAGAATAGGTGCTCCATTCGCTCCTCATGCAACTTCGGATTCAATCATTCCATGGAAACCATCTTGTTGTCCCTACCGGTCGGCAAAAAAGTCGGCATCGCATTTTCCGGTGGGCTTGATACCTCAGCGGCCATCGCCTGGATGCAGGAACGCGGTGCGCTGCCTTATGCCTACACTGCTGACCTGGGTCAGCCCGATGAGGACGATTTTGATGACATTGCACGCCGCGCCAAAGGCTATGGGGCCGAGCTTGCCCGCACGGTTGATTGCAAAGATGTGCTGGTTCACGAGGGCCTGGTGGCCATTATGTGTGGTGCCTTTCATATCGAAAGTGGGGGTAAGCGTTACTTCAACACCACGCCTTTAGGGCGGGCGGTAACCGGCACCATTCTGGTTAAAGCCATGGCCGAAGACGATGTACACATTTGGGGTGATGGTTCAACCTATAAGGGCAACGACATCGAACGGTTTTACCGCTACGGTTTGATGGCTAATGCCGATTTACAAATCTACAAGCCGTGGCTTGACAGAGATTTTGTAGCCGAACTCGGTGGTCGCGCTGAAATGAGTGAATACCTGAATAAGTTAGGCCATGAGTATCGGGCCAGCGCTGAAAAAGCCTACTCAACGGATGCCAATATTTTGGGCGCAACACACGAAGCGAAAGACCTTGAATTTTTAGAAAAGAACATTCGCATTGTGGAACCCATAATGGGTGTGAAGTTTTGGTTACCCGACGTTGCGATTGACGAAGAAGAAGTCAGCGTAACGTTTGAAGCGGGTATGCCAGTTGCGATTAATGGCAAGCGTTATGAATCAGCGCTGTCGCTCTTTGAACAAGCGAATGCGATCGGTGGCCGACACGGTTTGGGTATGAGCGATCAAATCGAAAACCGCATCATTGAAGCGAAAAGCCGCGGTATTTATGAAGCACCGGGTATGGCGCTTTTGCACATATGCTACGAACGCTTACTCAACGGTATTCATAACGAAGATACCTTAGAGAATTACCACATGTTGGGTAAACGCCTGGGCAAGCTGCTTTATCAAGGACGTTGGTTTGACCCACAAAGCTTGATGCTGCGCGATACCCTGGAAAAGTGGATTGGTCGATCAGTTAATGGAACCGTTACGCTGGCGCTACGTCGTGGTGACGACTACACGTTACTGAATACCGAAAGTGATTCACTGACCTACAAACCGGAAAACTTATCCATGGAAGTGGTTGAAGACGAAGCGTTCAGTCCGGTTGATCGTATTGGCCAGTTGTCGCTGCGTAATCTGGACATCACAGACTCCCGAGAAAAACTTAAGCGCTACACACAAGACGGTACCTTACCCAAAGGGACTCATATGCAGGGGCTGCTTGACGACAACGCTACGGATTAATGACAACGCTCCCGACGATTGATGAACGTGGTTTTACCGATCTTTTTTTAAACGGTACGCCATTAATAGATGTGCGCGCCCCAGTGGAGTTTTTGGACGGGGCGTTTCCAACATCACACAATTTGCCGTTGATGAACAATGAAGAGCGTCATGCCGTCGGCAAACGCTACAAGGATAACGGCCAGGACGCTGCCATTGCATTGGGGCACAAGCTGGTGAGTGGCGAATTGAAACAAGCACGAATTGATGCCTGGCGCGAATTTGCTACCACGCACCCCAACGGCGCTTTGTACTGTTTTCGTGGAGGTTTGCGCTCCCGCACTTCCCAGCAATGGTTGTCTGATGCCGGTGTCAACTATCCATTGATTGAAGGGGGGTATAAGGCCCTGCGGCGATTCCTGATCGAAACGCTTGATCATTGGGTGTCGCGGCTGCCCGCTGTTGTGGTGGGCGGGCGCACAGGAACCGGAAAAACCCGTGTTTTAAATGCCTGTGATCGTGCGATCGATTTGGAAGGCCTGGCAAATCATCGGGGTTCGAGTTTTGGTGCAATGCTGAGCGGGCAACCCAGCAACATCGATTTTGAAAATGCCCTGGCTGTGGAGTATCTGAAGTTAGCCACTGATTCGAGTGAACGTTCTGTTGTTTTAGAAGACGAAGCAAGAATGATTGGACGAGTCAGTTTGCCGCAGGTGTTACGCAATCGCCTTGGCAGCTCACCTATTGCACTGCTAGACGTGCCATTCGAAGAGCGTGTGCAAAACGTACTCGAGGATTACGTGATCGATTTGAGCGCAGATTATCAGCAGCGAGATGGGCAGGACGAGGGCTTGAAATCGTTTTACGCACATCATGAAAACGCAGTGCAACGAGTTCAAAAACGGCTTGGTGGTGACAACACCAAGCAGGCGTTACGCTTGTTGGAAAACGCGCATCTCAAGATGAATGACTCTGGCGACGATACCGGTTTTCGTCACTACATTGCCTTCTTGTTGCAACGTTATTACGATCCCATGTACGACTATCAAATCTCTCATAAGCAAAGCCGCATTCAATTTCAGGGCAACGCCGATGACATCGTGGATTGGATAGCGCACCAGGATCTGTCTAACGTATGAACCCTGCCGCGCCGATTAATCACGATATCGTGTTAGTTGGTGGTGGCCACTCGCACGCCTTGGTGTTACGACGATGGGCGATGAACCCGTTACCGGGTGTGCGTATTACGCTTATCTCTCGGGATGTACTGACGCCTTATTCGGGCATGTTGCCCGGATATATTGAAGGTTTGTACAGCTTTGATGACATCCACATCGACTTGACGCGATTGTGTGCGTGGGGCGGCATTCGGTTTATCAAAGCGCATATGACCGGTATCAATCTCGAAGAAAAAACGTTACAGCTGGAAGGGCGACCGGACATTGCATACGATGTACTGTCGTTAGATACAGGGTCAACACCCAGCCTCACAACGCCAGGCGCAACAGAATTTTCTACACCGGTGAAACCGGTGCACAGTTTTCTGGAGCGCTGGCAGGCGGTATCGCAAGGTAACGCCGGCACTTGGGGTGTGGTGGGCGCTGGGGCCGGTGGTTTCGAACTGGTGATGGCTATGGCTCGGCGAACCGGTGCCACGCCGTCGGCGGTGCACTGGTTTATACGTGGCGTTAAGCCCATGAACAAGCGTCCAGCGCGTGTCGGGGAGTTGGCTTTAAAAGCAGCGCAAACCGCTGGAGTACAAGTGCACACACAGTTCGATGTGGCCGAGGTTCGCGAAGCGTCAGTGGTGTCTGTTGACGGTCGCGTGCAAGCGGTGGACGAATTGCTGTGGTGTACTGGAGCAACGGGGCCACAATGGCCAACAGCCGCTGGCTTTCAAACGGACGAGCGCGGGTTCATCAGTACCGATGCCTATCTGCAAAGCGTTTCGCATCCGGGTGTTTTTGCCACTGGCGATATTGGTACACAAGTCGATACACCCAGCGCCAAGGCGGGTGTTTTCGCCGTAAGGCAAGCGCCCGTGTTGTTTCATAACCTAACCGCAGCGGTCACGCAAAAACCGTTTAAAACCTATACACCACAACGGGATTTTTTATCGTTGGTGTCTACAGGTCAGCGCCAGGCGATTGGTAGTCGTAGCGGTGTTACGTTTTCGGGTAAGTGGGTGTGGCAGCTGAAGAACTGGATAGACGTAAAGTTTATGCGGCAGTTCATCGACCTTTCAGCCATGACCATGCCAACCCCTAAGCCGGACCCTGAGGCCGTCATGCGCTGTAACGGCTGTGGTTCGAAAGTGCCCGGAGATGCTTTGAATACCGTGCTGGCGCATTTGCCTGTGGCTAAAGTCAACTCGGTGGACGCGGCACAGTTGTTACAGGCAAGTGATGATGCGGCTCGCGTAACTTGGCATAGCGATCAACTGATTCAATCGGTCGATCAAATCAGTGCATTAATGGACGATCCCTACCGCTTTGGACGAATCGCCACCTTACATGCCTTAAGTGATGTTTATACCCAGGCAGCTGTTTGCCATTCGGCGCAAGTTATCCTGACGCTGCCACATGCGCACCACACGATCGTTACGCGCGAACTTCAGCAAGTGATGCTCGGCGTTGTTGCAGAACTTAATGCAGAGCAGTGCGCATTGATCGGTGGCCATACATCAGAAGGTTCAGAACTGCAGGTCGGCTTAGTCGTTAACGCACAACCCACAGAAGCACCACCGCGCTCGGACGGCCCCTGGGCGATTGTGCTGACTCAACCGCTGGGGGTGGGTGTGTTGTTTGCCGGATTGATGCAAAACAAGACCGCTGGTGTGCACATCGAAGCAGCCGTGGAACACCTACTGACCAGCAATCGCCTGGCGTCTGCCGTGGCGCAGCAGCATGGCATGGCGTTCTGCACGGACGTCACCGGTTTTGGTTTGTTGGGTCACCTGCATGCGCTGGCGACGCGGGAGCAGGTGGTTTGTACGGTAAAGGTCGCCAGCGTTCCGCTGCTGGAGGGTGTAGCGGATTTGATCGACAGTGGGGTGCAGAGCACGTTAAGCCCGGCTAATCAGGCCGTGTTGGCTGAAGTACAGGGCGCTGAGTCGCTTACCACAGTGCAGCGTATCGCCCTGACTGACCCGCAAACCGGAGGCGGTCTTGCCATGCTGATACCACAAACCCATGCGGACCAATGCCTGCAGGATTTACGGTCAGCCGGTTTATCCTCAGCGTGTGTCGTAGGTCAAGCTGTGGTGAGAATTGACACAACGGAAAGCGAAGCACCCATATGTGTGGGGTAGACTTTTCGGCTGTCGATCAAGAGCGTGGCCGTGATGAAGAGGCTGTTAACGTTGTGTGTAGTGAGTCTACTCACCAGCAGCTGGGCGTTTGCTGGGGAGCAATACCTGGGAACCTGGCGGGCTAGCAGTAAGGAGTTGTTGACCATTTCGAAAGACGGCGACGAATACCGTGCGGCGTTTTTTCGAAAAAACGTGAAATTCGAGTACGAAAAAATGGCGTTTCCTGCCACCTGTGTGGACGGTATCCTGCTGATTGCTGGTGATCAGGGTAATGTGGGCGCCCGTTACGATGCCACCAAAGACCTCCTGATGCTGGGTGGGGTAAAGCCGTTTAAAAAATTGGACGAAGCAGAAGCCAGTGCCAAGCTGGCTGAACTTGAGCGTAAACTGCAGGCTCAGTGATATGAGCAGAGTGCAGTTATGTCGGAGCACGGTTACGAATCGGGTCGCCTGAATTTACCGTTTGTGGGTATTTGCACCTTTGGCAAGTACCCGTATGTTGAAGACTGGGATGCCATAGAAGCGGACGTGGCTGTGCTAGGTGCACCCTTTGACTTCGGTTGCCAGTGGCGCTCCGGTGCGCGTATGGGGCCACGTGGGGTGCGTGAGGCGTCTACGCTATTTTCGTTTGGGCACGCCGGTGCTTATGACCACGAAGATGACATCGTCTATCTACCCTCCGATAGCACCCGCATTGTGGATATAGGCGATGCAGACATCATCCACACCAGCACCGAAAAAAGCCACGCGAACATTGAATACGGCGTTCGCAAAATTCTGGAAGCCGGTGCCATTCCGGTAGTGATTGGGGGCGACCACTCGGTCAATATTCCCTGCATCAACGCGTTTGATAACCAGGAGCCTATCCACGTTGTTCAAATTGATGCGCATTTGGATTTTGTGGATGAGCGTCATGGCGTACGGTACGGGCATGGAAATCCCATGCGCCGGGCGGCCGAAAAGTCGTACGTTACCGGACTGTCTCAAATTGGAATTCGAAATGTCTCGTCGACCGCGCGTGATGGATATGAAGATGCCAGACGCATGGGTTCAGATATCCTGTCGGTTCGGCAGCTCAGAAAATTGGGTGTGGATGGCGTACTTGATCGAATCCCTAAAGGTGTGCGCTACTACATCACCATCGACATCGACGCATTTGACCCATCGATAGCGCCCGGCACGGGCACGCCGAGTCACGGCGGGTTCGTATACTACGAAGTGTTAGAGCTGCTGGAAGGCTTATGTCGTCAGGGGCAAGTGGTTGGGGTGGATCTTGTGGAGGTTGCGCCTGACTATGACCCGACCAGCTCCACCAGTACACTGGCGGCTCAGGTTTTAATGAATCTGATTGGCCGCATGTTGCACCACCGCCGGTAAGGCGCGTCAGGTTTTGCTTTGTGCTGCCAGAGAATTATTACCTCAGCAATTTTGAGGCGCTGACGTCCTTTGTTAAGCGCACCTACCAGAAGCTGTTAACCGCAGAGGAGCTTGCCTGGTGTGAGACTGTGCATAGCTTGCCCGAGCCCGCACGCAGGCTCTACATCCGATTGCTAAGCCGCCGGGGGAATACGTTTCGTCTGGGCAAGTTGAAGTATCCTGAAATTGCGAATTTGGATGAGGCTGCGCAGCAACTGGCACAGGCACAACTGGCTCATACGGAGCCTCCTGCTGAACTTGCCGTGCTACTGCATCTGGTAACACGTCCAGAGCTTATGAAGTTGCCCGAGCTTGAACCATTAAAAGGTTTATCCAGGGCGCAATTGGACGATCACTTACTCACGTTGGAGTCGCCGGATGTGCATCGGCAGTTGGCTTCGATGGATCAGTGGATCACGCTTGAAGCCGGTGATATCTTTGAGATGTACGTGATGTGTTATTTCGGGAATCGTTACCAGGACCTGTCTGAATTTGTGGTGCGTGACCTGGGGCACCTAACCTATGAAACCTACATCATCGATGAAAACACGCGTGCCTTTCAAACGCGAGAACACATTGATGCGCATTGGCGATACTTTCAGTGCCAGGCTTGTCTGGAGCAAATCGATGTAACCGATGCCGATGCGTTACTAACGCTGAACGCCCTGTTGCCATCAGTGTATGACAATGACGAGTTAAAACAGGATGTGCATCTGGTGCGCCGGGTTGGGCGGTTTCGAAACCAGGTAGCCAGGCAGCTGGAGCGATTGCAGTTGCCCACGCAGGCATTAACGGTGTACCAGCAAACACACCTACCGCCCAGCCGTGAGCGTCAGGTGCGATTACTATTAACGCTTGAACAAGACGCTAAAGCGCTTAGCATCGTGACAGACATGCTGTCTGCGCCTTTGGATGACTCTGAGGCAAGATTTGCCGAACGACAAACTCCCATAATAAAAAAGCGGTTGGGGCAGCGGGTGGGTAGAACTAAACCATTTAGACCCACAACTACAAAACTCACATTGCAGACTACCAGCGATAACACGAACCACCGTGTGGAGTGGCGAGCGCTGCAGTACTATCGACAAAGTGGCCGATGTTATTACAGCGAGAATTCATTGGTTAGAGGTGTGCTGGGTTTATTCATATGGGACCTGATGTTTGCACCGGTGGATGGCGCATTCCATCACCCGTTTCAGGCGGGTCCGTCGGATTTGATGGAACCCGAATTTACAACCCGACGTCAGCACCTGTTTGAAGCGCGTTGGCAGGAGTTAGACGAACCCTTACGTTTTGCAGCGCGCGTCTGGCAACACTGGGAAGACAAACGTGGTCTGAGCAATGCATTGGTGCACTGGCAGGCGCTCAGCGAAGAGCTACTCTCTGATGCGTTAATTCGAATTCCCACAGCGCACTGGCGTGCTTTGTTTAATCGGTTATTGGCGGATCTTCGGCATAACGGTAAAGGTCTGCCGGATTTGGTGTTGTTTCCTCATGATGAAGGTTATGAATTTATCGAAATTAAAGGCCCCGGGGATGCGTTGCAACAACACCAGCGCCGATGGATGCAATACTTCACTCGGCATCACATCCCCCATCGCGTGGTAAACGTTCGGTATACGCAGCTTGAACCAGATGGTTAAGCTTCGAGTTTCGGTCACTGAATTAGCACAACTCGTTTGCAGAACGGGTGATCTGGACTTCGGCGGTGCGATAGGCCCCACGGCAAGACAAGGGCAGAAGGCCCATCAACAGTGGCAAGCCAACACAGCTGATGACACCGAAGTCTCAATCAAAGTCCGACTTAAGGTTGCTGGTGTAGAAGTGACACTACAAGGCCGTATTGATTGCCTTAACCGCACCGCACAGCATGTAACAGAAATCAAAAGTACCTTGGTGCCCGCGGCGCAATTATCCGATGCGCAAAAGCAGTTACACCGTGCGCAGTGTCGTTTGTATGCCTACTGCCTTTTGCATGAGCAAACAACGGTACCCACGTTAGCGGAAAAAAGTGGCGAGCGAGCCTGGCGGTTGGACGTGCTGTATATCAACCTGCGCGATGATTCCAAACCACGCGTTGATGCTGAACAATTGAGTTACATCGACATACTCAGTTTTGGTAATGACGTTGTCGATCGTTATGTAGCGTGGATGAAGAAAGTCCACTCGCAACATCAGCTGAGTAAAGCGGCTGCAAAAGGTCTGGCTTTTCCGTTTACTCACTTTAGGGCAGGACAACGAAGCCTTGCAGCTTCAGTTTTTCGGGCGGCGCGGGATTCGCAAATCCACCTGTGTGAAGCGCCGACTGGCATAGGCAAAACGATCAGTACGTTGTTCCCTGCGGTTAAGGCGTTCGGGGAAAAAGAAGCCCAACAAATCGTTTACTTAACAGCGAAGGCATCAGGTGTAGCTGCGGTGTATACAGCCATTGATAATATGGAAAAATCCGGTTTAGCGATAAACGCGATTAGCCTTCGTTCAAAACAGCTGACATGCTTTTGCTCAAATGGGGGCTGTGAGCGTGATGAGCAGGGTCGCTGCCCGGTTAGCGTCGGATTTTTTGATCGCTTGCCTGCGGCGCGAGAAGAACTCCTGATGATGGGTGTTATCACGCCAGCAGCGCTGGACGATGTGGCATGGAAACACCAGTTATGTCCGTTCGAACTGGCATTGCAACTGCTGCCCTGGATGACGATTGTTGTGTGCGATTACAACTACGTCTTCGATCCTTTGGTTCGCCTGCCGTGCTTCAGTGAGCCCCAAAAACGCTCATTGCTGCTCGTGGATGAATCACACAACTTACCCGACCGATCGCGGAATATGTTTTCAGCGCAATTGGACCGGTACCAGTGCTGGCGAGTGTCGGAATGTTTGCGCGTTGACCATAAGGCCCTATTGCCTAGGATGGACGCAGTTGACAAAGCACTGCTAAAACAAGCGCGTGGTTTACCTGACGGTGAGACCGTGATGGAGCGTTCCCCGGATGGGTTAAGAGCTTCGGTTTCATCAGCGGTCGAGGCATTAATGGAAGCGCTATCGGCAGTTCCTGTACTCCCGATCGAAGCGGTTGATTGGTTTAAGGCGCTGTGCCGGTACGCGGCCATTGACGATCTATATGGTGGCGCACACCGCACCATCATAAGCGTGACAAAAGTGCAGGGTAAACGAAACGTCAGTATTCAACTGACGTGTTTAGATGCTTCGGAAGAACTCGCGAAGCTTTATAAGTACTACAGAAGTGTTTGTTTTTTTTCTGCAACCTTACGCCCGGAAAATTTTTATCGAAAGGTACTCGGTGTTGCTGACGACGCTGCGTTTGCACGTTTGAATTCTCCGTTTTCTCAAGAACAGTCCTTGTGCTTATCGGTGCCAACCATTGGTACGCGCTATCGGCAACGACAAGGCTCTTTGGATGCTTTAGTTGAGCTCGTACACGATGTTTACGAAGCTAAAGCAGGCAGCTATTTAGTTTTCCTTCCATCGTTTGCCTACCTGGATTCGTTATGGGCGGCGTATGTTGCCCGTTATCCAGACTGTGAGGTTTGGCGACAAGAGCCCGGGCATAGCCGGGCCGAGCGGCAGGCGCAACTGGACCGCTTGCAGAACGGTGGCCCACATTTGGGCTTTGTGATTCTCGGTGGTGTCTTTGGTGAGGGCGTAGACTATGTCGGTGATCAGCTTATCGGCGCTATTGTGGTGGGCGTAGGCTTACCAGGTTTGAGTACCGAGCAAGATCTCATGGCCACTCATTTCAGAGAGCAGGGTTTCGACGGCTTCGATTTCACCAGTCGCATCCCCGGGCTAATTCGTGTGCTGCAAACCGCGGGGCGCGTCATTCGAAGTGAAAGTGACCGTGGCGTTATCGTCCTGGTGGACGATCGATTTCAGCAAGCTTTCTATCGACAAAACTTGCCGGAGCACGTTCAGCCGACAGTGTGTAAAGATAGATCGGGCTGGAATCGGCAGTTAGCCGCGTTTTGGCACAGCTAAGTCAGCCAAAAAAAAGCCAGGCAACCGAAGTCACCTGGCTTTTTAGAGGTACGCCGCTATGACCACATCTACCGGTGGCCTTCTTCGCTGTGGAGCGGTTTAACGCTTCTTTGTAGCTGCTGTACGTTTTGTGGCTGTTCTAGCCGCAGGCTTACGCTTAGCTACCGTTTTCTTCGTGGCTTTACGAACGGCAGGCTTACGCTTAGCAGCTGTTTTCTTCGTGGCCTTGCGAACAGCAGGCTTGCGCTTGGCTACTGTTTTCTTGGTAGCTTTACGAACGGCAGGCTTGCGCTTAGCAGCTGTTTTCTTTGTGGCCTTGCGAACGGCAGGCTTACGCTTGGCTACTGTTTTCTTGGTAGCTTTACGAACGGCAGGCTTGCGCTTAGCAGCTGTTTTCTTTGTGGCCTTGCGAACGGCAGGCTTACGCTTGGCTACTGTCTTTTTGGTAGCTTTACGAACGGCAGGCTTGCGCTTGGCTACTGTCTTCTTGGTAGCTTTACGAACGGCAG
>JAHDCO010000019.1 GCA_020629835.1 Granulosicoccaceae bacterium | reverse complement strand
CTGTCCAGTTGTTAAATAGAATGCAGGTCTTTTCTTGTTCAAACACCGCTTCGGAAACGTAGTGCTGGTTTGATAACCCTCTGGCGTGCTCAATGTCGCGCATGACTGGGTTGTCGCTTTCAATATGAGTGGATGTATCAGTTGGCTGCATTGTGGTATCCCGAAACACTACTGCAGGATCTTTTAGCCTGTTTTGCCCCGACAAATCAATACTGTTTGGCTAATGCTGGGATTAGTCTGGGTAACCTCTAAAAACTGCTCCAGAACACTGGGGATAAAAATTTCTGTTAATCTGGTGACCTCGACAATTTAGTAGGGGTTCGCATGGACGCGACCACACATTGCCCGCGCTGCGATGCGCCCAGGGCTTCACTTGTTCGTGACGGCTTTTATCACCGGGCCGACGATTCAAAATCCATCCAACGCATACGCTGCAAGGAATGCGGCAAGAAGTTTTCTAACGCGACCTTGACTCCCACCTACCGTCAGAAGCGTCGTCGCATCAACGAAACGGTTCGATTTTGCTTGGCCAGCAACATGTGCCCTCGTGATATTGCTGAACTGGTGGGGGTGAATATCAAAACAGTCGCCGCACGGTTAATCTGGCTGGCAGAGCGCGCTAGGGAAAAAAACCAACGAAAGCTTCAGGCCTATATTGATGCACACGGACCAATAAAAACGGTGCAGTTTGATGACTTACTGACGTTCGAACATACGAACTGCAAACCGTTGACTGTGCCCTTTGCCGTGATAGATGAGGTTCGAATACCCTTGGGGTTCCGAGTTGCCTCAATTCCCGCATTTGGCCGTCTGGCGGCGATATCGAGGAAACGCTACGGCAAACGTACCGATGACAGCATCATGGCACGGAACAAATTATTTCAAGAGCTACAAGCCATTCTGCCGCCAAATGTTCACTTCAAAATCGACGGACACAAACACTATCCCCGATTGATAAAACAGTTTTTTCCAGACGCTACAAACAGCGTGCACATTAGCGATCGGGGCTGCATAGTTGGTCAAGGGGAGTTAAAAAAGACGCGGTTCGACCCGTTGTTTTCGGTGAACCATTCGTTTGCCAACATCCGTGCGAAGGTCAACCGTTTAAATCGTCGCACTTGGTGCACAACAAAGCGGCCTGAGCGACTAGCCGATCACATCGATATCTATATTGATGTGCTGTGCGATCGATTAGAGACTGATCGCAAAAAACGACGCCCCCGGACCAGCCACGCATAAATACGATGACAAATGTCTTAGTTATCCCCAATCAACTGGGGCAGTTCCTAAAGAACACAGCAGCCAGTCTTTAAGCAAAGCAGCAGGCTCCGACAATGCCTTACCACTAGGTCCAGAGATATAAAAACTGTGTGGCGCGTCAATCGCCAACTCAGTGATGGGCACTAATGCACCCTGGCGGATCAGGGGTAGTAATAAGCGCTCCCAACCCAGCACAAAACCGACATCATCAATGGCGGCCTGCACAGCAATGGAGTAGTTGTTTACACGCGGGCCTTGCGAGAAGTCGCCCTCGCAACCCTGTAACTCAAACCACTCCGGCCAAGTCGTCCATGGGCTGCCTGTCGCAAACGAATCTAGATGAATCAATTTTTGCTTTGACAACGCGTCCACAGATCGGTTGGGAAACGCTTCTGCGTAGCGTGGACTACAAACCGGGACTAATCGGTCTTGAAACAACAGCTGCGCATCCGTCTCAAATTCAGAAGGCTGGCCGTACCAAATTTTTAAATCGCATTCGCTCGCTCTATACGAATCCGTATCCGACACAAACTGATTCACCGTGACATCGCCATGGTCCTTCCAGAACTGCGCAAGCCGCGGTGTTAGCCACAATGATGACATCGCCGTGGTGGCATATATGGTAACAGGGCGCTGTGTGCTCATGGCTTCGATATCAATTACTGCCTGAGCCAAATGATTCAACCCGTGCTCAAGCGCCGCATGCAGCTTTCGCCCTGCGTCAGTGAGTTGTACACCCCGATGTTTACGCTCGAACAAATTGGTTTGCAGTAATTGTTCGAGAGATTTCACATGCTGGCTTATGGCGCTTGGCGTAACGTCCATCTCGGTCGCCGCGTCTTTGAAACTCAACAGGCGGGCAGCGGACTCAAACGCCATCAACGCAGGCATGGGGGGCAGTTGGTATCGTGTGGACGTCATGGGGTATGCACCCAAACGCGCAGGTTAGATAACCGTTCAAATCCAAGAAGTTCCAACGCATCTATCTCATCAAGGTCGGTGTAGCCTACGAGCGTCGTATCGGCTGACACCTGTTGATCTAATGCCCATCGTATAGCAGCCAAATCACCGAACCAGTTGGATAACCCTACCACGGGGGAATCGTATATTCGGGTTGCGTCCTGCGCTGGCGTATTGAGTAAACAGCCACCCACAACATCTTGACCGGCTTTAATGAACAAAAACAGAAGGTTGTGTTGCTGCCAAATGCCCTTAGGAAATACTCGGTAAGCCACATCTGAGTTCCAAGCCAACAACCACTGTTTAAATGTCTCTTCCGAAGTTACGGGTACGCACTTCAAAGGTGAGGTAGCGACCGGACTAACCCACTGCGTCAACGAGGTACAAAACCAGGCACCCGATATCACACATTGAAATCTCTCATCACCCAGGTCCAGGTTAGCAAAACTGTCCTTCACACCCCAACCGCCCGGCAACAGATCTTTTAATTCCCGTATTTCAGTTTGGGCCAATTGATGCGCGGATCGCGTGATCAGATTCGGATAAAACGGTGGCATAGGTGCACCGCATCGCCACACGTCCGGAAGACGGACAGGGCTTAGCTCATGAGCAAGCGCTACACTGTGGCACAGCTCAATATTGTTATCTATAGCCCATTTTACTTTGCTCATGGCGTTAGTCTGCGCCAAACAACTACTTTTGACTGAGTGTTTTCAGCGCAGCCATAGCCGAATCGGCACGATCACTTTGCACAAAGATATGGTCGTGATAAAAACCCGCTACCACGTTTGCACTGATGTTGTGTTCGCCAAGTACACTGGCAAATGCAGCAGTTAAGCCCACAGCTTCAAGACTGGAATGAACCTTTAAGGTTATTTTCTTCATCACTGAGTCGTAGTCAATTGCATGCTCGTCGGCTACCGAACGAGGAATAATCAGAGTCAACCCCTCTTCTTCTACTACCGACACAATGGGGTTTAAATCCATTCGATCGCCATAGTGCTGTCCTACGAACGTACAAAATACGTACTCAACGTCAGAAAGCTCGGGCTGCATGGAACTCAGCAGTACGGATAAGTTCGTTTCACCGCTCATACTGCATCCTTATTGGATGTGATCACACGTTTTACTCACAGGATTTACACATACGGTTTATTCACGCGGTTTACTCAACTTAAACGCCTAACGCTGCAATTGGGCCTCTCGGCATAAGGCAGCAAATCGAAAAAATCCGTGCGCCATTTTAGAATACGGCACAGCGATAAAAAACGTAGCGATGAACGCTAAGTGAATAATGAGCCAGAAACTGGCAAGCGCTGTTCCACTGAAGAAATATAACAAAAGACCCGTGGTGGACACCATAAACAAAAGTCCGACAAAAACATACTCCACTGCACCGCGCGACTGCGAGCCCAGGGCCGGATCGGCTTGGGATTTTAAATAGGCCAATGCCGCCGTACCAACAGATAGCATGACTCCCCCAGTTACCCCGAAGAGCTTAGGCAAACTGAATAACGAGTACGGGGCTTCCCATCCAAACACATAATGATAAACCGTGGCTGTGGACGTACTGGCAAAACACAGCAAGAAACCGTACATGGTCAATTGATGCGACCAACGCCGGGCTGAACTGTAGCGCTCCTTTTTTTCGTAGTTACACCCCTGGCCTTGCCCGCCGCTGAGCTGACGCATGGTGGCGGCCGACTGAACTGCTGCTTTTACATCCTTGAGACGTAATGTACTGCCGCCAACGGCACGCCAGTAGTTGCGAAGGCCAAACCCCAAAAAGACCAACGGCAGAACAAACAAAGGCGTAAATACGGCAACCAGTACGTTGTGACTGATAGCGCTGTAAAACGCTTGGTCAGATAACCACGGCACTCCCAAGCCAAATGAAAAGACCAGAATAAAAAACAAGGTCAACAGCACGTAAGGCGCAACTTGACGCTGCATGGCTTTGGCTAGCCACCTTGGATGAATGTGCTGCTCCCAGTTGTCGGCACGCACATTCGCCAGAATGGCTGGAATATTAATCGCGAACTCGTGTGGCTCGGTATACTGACACGCGTAGTAACACCCGCGGCAGTTGTGGCACAAGTTAGCCAGGTGACTCACCCTGGAGGCATCCAAAGATCGAAAGCGGGTTAACCCCTGAAAGGCACTGCAATAGCCTTCACAATAGCGACATGAATTACAGATGCTTAGCTGGCGCGCCGCTTCATCGTGTAACGCCTCAGATGTGATGCTGCTATCGCCAGTTAAGTTAAGCGTTTGTGTTTGCATAAGCTCCTGCCTGTTGCCCTGCTTTTCGGCTAAAGACGGTGCCTATGGTCATTCCAAAGCCTGCTAAGTACCCTTCACCCAAGATATTACCGGCGACTATTTCTCCCGCGGCCCAAACGTTTTCCGAGCGTTTTTCATTAAACGAAACACGCGAATTCGCATCCACATTTACTCCAAGATAAGTAAACGTCACGCCAGGTTTTAATACATAACCATAAAACGGTGGTTTCACTATTGGGCGAGCCCAATTGGTTTTTTCTGGAGACAACCCTTCTGTCGATAGACCGTCTAAGTCATTGGATTGAAACGTCCCGGGGCGGCACGCATCATTAAACTGCTCAACCGTTTCTAACGCCTCATCAACCGGCAAGCCCAGCGTGCCGAACAATTCTGACAAGGTATTTGCCTCGTCGGCAGGGAACACGGACGGCATAAACAAATCTTTAGACTGGCTATCAATGATGCAATAACCGATTTGGTTGGGTTGCGCGGCCACCAAACGACCCCAGATGGCATACCGTTTTGGCCAAACGTCCTCACCTTCATCGTAGAAACGTTGACCATCGGCATTCAGCACCACAGAAAACGGCACACAATCTAATCGGGTCACGATGCCACCATCGTACTCGGGCGCCCGACCATCAATTGCCACGGCATGACACTGCGTAGGGTCACCTATGGAATCTGCGCCAGAATCCAGCAAGCACTTCAGTACTTCTCCCCGGTTGTAGGGCGTACCGCGTATTAAGAAGTTAATGGCTTTATCGCCCCAATGACGGGCCAGCCACTCTTTGTTGGATTCGTAGCCGCCTGATGCGAACACCAGCGCTTTAGCGCGAACATACGTCTGTTGCCCGTCGAAATCCACCAACACACCATCGGCAAAACCATCCTCAATGTGTACATCCAGTACCGTTGCGTTGTAGTGGATATCCACGCCTAAATCTTCACAGCGTTGGTAGTAGGTGTTGACCAGCGCTTTACCACCACCTAGAAAAAATGCATTGGTTCGGGACAAGGACAAGGTGCCGGATAGGGCCGGCTGGAACAAAACCCCTTGTTCAATCATCCAGTCATAACATTCCGCTGAGTCATTGATGACAGACTTTGCCATGGCCTCATCGGTATTGCCCTTAGTTACTCGAACCAGGTCGTCATAGAATTCATCCAGTTCATAATCCCCTGACAGCACGCCTAAGTCACCGGTATGCGCACACCGAAAATTTCGTACATGCCGGCTGTTTCCGCCGCGATACGTTTTGGGTGATCGCTCCAGTAAGCAAACACGAGCGCCCGCTTGTGCAGCAGATATAGCTGCACACAGTGCGGCATTGCCACCACCAACCACCAATACATCCGCGATGACATCTCCCACACCGGGTGTCATCAGATTGCGATCATAGGCAATTGAAGTTACCGGACTAACCACGGGTTATTGCTCGCTGTATTTGTCGAATGCGTGATCGTTGCGCGTTTTGCAAGTGTGCCGCCATAATGCGCTCCGCCTCATCGGCGTTACCCTGTTCTAAGGCCTTGATTAACGCGCGATGCTCTTTGATGGCGGTCTTCGCGCGTTTTGGATCAGACAAGGTGGAAGGGCCCAATAACAACAAAGTACGTTGCATGGTTTTCACCGCACGAATCAAGAATCGATTTTTCGCCATGTGTAGCAACGCCATATGGAACTGTAAGTTCAAAGAAGCCATGCGCTTAGGATGGTTTTGTTGTTTTTCTAAATCAGCCTGAAGTGCTTTTAGCTCATCTAGTTCAATGTCAGTCGCTTTGCTCGCCGCCAAACGAGCCACCGCTCGCTCATGCACTTCCCTAACTTCGTACAGTTCAATCACTTCCGCATAGTCCAGGGTTCTAACTCGCATACCCAGCCTGGGCTCCGAGTGCACAAGGCCCTCGGCTTCGAGTTTCCGAAGCGCCTCACGTATAGGTGTTCGGCTTACTCCAAACTCTTTGGCCAAGGTTTGCTCGCGCAAATAGTCACCGGGCAAGATATGAGACCGATGCAGCCCCTGGATCAACTGCTGGTAGCAAGAGTCGGCTTGGTTGTCAGCGTTCACGCTCATGGCCGTATTGTATACTTTTGTATACAATGTTGCCAATGACACTTACCCCACCCAATTTCACGCAGGTATACACGGTGCTGGCCGCTGTGCTGCTGGGCTGGTTTTTCGTTGCGCTGGGTATGCCACTACCGTTTCTATTCGGGGCCTTAGGCAGCTGTTTGGTGTTGGCGGTGGCCAAAGTCCCGCTGCAAGGATTCCCGTTACTGTCCACCATTAGCCGCACCGTTTTGGGTGTAGCGATTGGCACCTCGTTTAGCGCGGAACTGTTCGCAAGCTTTGGCGCACTGTTGCCCACGCTATTACTCGTGCCGGTTTATGTGATTCTGATCGCTGTGTGTGGCGGTGTGTACTTCCACCGGCTGATGGGTTACGACCGAACCACGGCCTATTATTCAGCCATGCCCGGTGCGTTGCAGGACATGGTGGCATTCGGTCAGGAGGCTGGTGCTAATGCGCGCACTTTATCGTTAGTGCATGCCACGCGACTGCTTCTGATGGTGTCATTTGCACCGCTCATTCTGATTCATGTTTATGAGGTGAGTTTGGATAACGCGCTGGGGCCACCGTCGGCAAGCCTGCCCGTTTATCACAACGGCTTGATCGTGCTCATTGGTATTATTGGTTGGCAGGCAGCGAAACAATTAAAACTCTTCGGCGCATCAGTCATCGGGCCCATTCTTGTCGCTATCCCGTTGAGTCTGCTCGGCATCTTGTCAGAGCGACCCTCACAGGAAGCGGTAACGGTATCGCAGTTTTTTATTGGCTTAGGCGTCGGTATTAACTACCACGGCATCACCGCAAAAGAGATTCGTAAGGACATCGTCGCAACCAGTGGTTTTGTTGTACTGCTGTTGATACTGGCCACGCTATTTATTTCGATTACTGCCTGGGTCAGCGACGTACCGGATGTGCAGCGTTTCCTGTCTTTCTGGCCTTCGGGTCAGGCAGAAATTGCTATTTTAAGCCTTGCCGCCGGTGCTAATGTGGGTGTGGTGGTTGCACATCATTTGGTGCGACTGGTATTTATAATTTTAGGCGCACCGTTACTATCTCGGTGGTGGCAACACCATTCATAGCGTTGATGGACGATATTTGAGAATAAGCCGTCCTTGGAGAATTAAATCACTTTCAGATCAAAATCACTCTCAAGCTAAGCCCTACTCAAACGCAATATTCACGTTGCCAAACGCCCCGAAGTCTGCCTGTATCTTCGACCCTGACGGGCATTCCACCGGCCGAATAAAACTACCTGACAACACAATGTGCCCAGGTTCAATTTGTTGACCATACTGCGCCATACGCTGGGCCAGCCACACCATGCTTTGTATCGGGTCATTTAATACACCTGCGCCCAAACCGGTTTCTTCAACGGTGTGGTTGTGAGCGACAATCGCACCCACCCAACGTAAGTCAAATGCATCAACCGCATGCCGTTCAGCACCCAGAACGACACCCGCGTTTGCCGCGTTGTCACTGATGGTGTCAAACACCTTACGTATCGCGCCAGTTTGCTGATCCTTGCGTACGATGCGTGTGTCCAAGATCTCAATCGACGGTGCAACATAATCGGTAGCGGCGATGACATCGTCCCGGGTTACATCAGCTCCACCCAATGCCGTTTTCATAACAAACGCGATTTCAGCTTCAATCCTTGGTTGTATAAAACGTCCAGCTGGAACGCATGCATTGTGCTCGAACACCATATCGTCAAACAAAATACCGCTGTCTGGAATATCGATATTTAGCGCGCTTTGCATTGCCTTTGAGGTCAAGCCAATCTTCCAACCAACAACCTGTCGACCCGCTTCAAGCTTGGCGCGATAAATTTCATTCTGTATCGCGTAAGCATCATCCATCGTCATATCAGGATGTTGCAAGGTAAGTAAACCAGTTTGTTGACCCGTTTGCTCCGCATTAAGTAACGCTTGAGCTGCATGGGTGTGCTGTTCTGGCGTCATACCGTCTCATCCTCAACGCCATTACGCAGTGTTCCGATGCCTTCCACTTCAATTTCAACCACATCACCGGGTGTTAGGTAACGCGGTGGATCAAAGCGTGCGCCGGCACCTGTGGGTGTACCGGTAATAATGATGTCCCCGGGTTGAAGCGTCATAAACGTTGAGATGTACTCAATCTCTCGGCGAATCGGAAACATCATGCGGTTCAAGGTATCGTCTTGGCGCACCTCACCGTTGACCCGGGTAATGATGCGCGCATCATCCAGCTGACTGGCGTCAGTAAACGGCACGAGCCACGGCCCCAAGGCGCCCGAACAGTCCCAGTTTTTGCCTTGGGTTACATTAAACTTTGCATGACGCACCCAGTCCCGGATGGTGCCTTCGTTACATAGAGTCAGTGCAGCAATATGATCATAGGCATCCGCCTGTGTAATACGCCGGCCCGCTTTACCAATCACAACGGCCACCTCACCTTCGTAGTCTAAGGTGTGGTTTTCTGGCGGACGAATCAGCGGACGTTCATGGCCGGTAAAACCACTGGCAAACCGGGGGAATAATGACATGTAGCGTGGTTGTTCCGAGCCGTCTTTGTATTCGGCGTTACGATCGGGGAAATTCACCCCCACACACAAAATGCGTTGCGCATTGGGTAGCACCATTTCGTACTGATACTGCGTGTGAGTTACCGCTTGACCCTCGCTGGCATCCGCCAATGCCTGCAAACCGCCCGCCTTCACCGCATCAAGTAATGTCGCCCATTGTGGGAAACGCGAGCCGAGTTCAACCATACCCGAATCGGTAACCGCACCGTAAAACGTTTCGTTATCGCTGCTGTAGGTTGCAAATCGCATAGTGTCTATCCTGAACGGTTATGTTTTAAGGCGCGATGATGGGGCTAGCGGCTAACTGGCTTTTCACTATGTCTACACCCACAAAAGGAGAGCCTTCTTCAAACCAACTTTTCGGTGCTGGCGCACCCCATAGCGTTTGCCGCTGGGGATCGGTTAAATCCCATTTAATCGGCTCCAAGTCAGGGTCAACGGTTTGATAATCAGAACAATAGATTTCTATTCTGTGACCGTCTGGGTCTCGGATGTATAGGAAAAACGCGTTGGAAATGCCGTGTCGACCGGGTCCACGTTCAATATGTTTGACGTAACCGGTTGTGGCCATTAAATCCAATAGATCGATAATATTCAACGGTGTGGGTACCCAGAACGCCAGGTGATGTAGGCGCGGACCCAACCCATTGGTAAACGCCATATCGTGAACGCCGCCTTTTCGGTGCATCCACGCCGCCCACAATTTTTCACTGGCTGCGTCTTCGGTGTACTCGGTAACCCGAAAGCCCATGTCGTTATAAAACTCAACCGAGGCATCAACGTCGGGAGAAAAACAATTGAAGTGATCGATGCGTAAGGGTTTAACGCCTTTATACAGTGCGTACTGCTGATGTATCGGCGGCAAGCGGTCCATGGCATGGTAGAACTCTAACGGCACGCCGTTGTTGTCACGGGTTAACAGCGTTCGCCCCTGATACGCGCGCTCTACCCAGGCGGTGGGCTGCGATTTGGCTTGGAAAAACGCTTCAGCGCGATCCAGGTCCGCTTCTTCAAAGGTTTTAAATCCCAATGCCTCAACCGTACCGGGAGAATCTGAGCGCTGTAACACCAAGCAGTGGTGCCCACGCTCTTCCATAGCACGAAGGTAGACATGCGTATCACTTTCATCCGTGACTTGCAGGCCCAGGGTATCGGTATAAAACGAGCGTGAAGCCTGCAGATCAGCGACATTTAAATACACATGGCTCAACCGCAGTGTGTTGAATTCCGGGTGTAAGTTCGGTGATGGTACCGGCATCACTGCACCCCCAGTCGTGTGATCTTATGTTGGCCGGTTGCAAAGCCAATATGTTTTTGTTCCATATAAAACTCAAACGACCAATCCCCGCCGTCTCTGCCAATACCACTGGCTTTTACGCCTCCGAAAGGTGTAGGTAGATGTCGAACGTTTTCCGAATTCACCCAAATCATGCCGGCTTCCAGTTGGTCTGTGAACCGAATAGCGCGGGTCAGATCGTTTGTCCAAACGTAACCGGTTAATCCGTACGGCACATCGTTCGCTAATTGCAACGCTTCTTCTTCGGTAGTAAACGGTATTGAGGTCAGTACTGGCCCAAAGATTTCTTCCTGCGCGATGCGCATGCCGTTGTTGGCACCGGTAAACAGCGTGGGTTTAACAAAGTAGCCCGTATCGCCGATAGCCTCACCACCAGCGGCGATGGTGGCACCTTCATCACTGGCGATTTGAAAGTAACTGGTAACCTTATCAAAATGCTCTTTCGATACTAAGGGCCCTACTTCGGTTTTAGGGTCTAACGGATGCCCGACTTTTATATTATTCACTCGCTCAACCAGCTGCGCTTCAAACGTGTCACGAATGGCTTCATGCACAAGCAACCGCGATGATGAGGTGCAGCGTTCACCGTTGATGGAATAGATCATAAAGATGACCGCATCTAATGCTCGGTCAAGATCCGCATCATCAAACACGATTACCGGGTTCTTACCGCCTAATTCAAAATGATTACGTTTCAACGTATCTGCGCCCTGCTTGGCAATCAAACTGCCGGTACGACTTTCACCGACAAACGCGATGGCTTTGATCAGTGGATGCTCACACAGCGCTTTACCGGCTTCTTCACCGAAACCATTCACCGTATTTAATACACCAGCAGGTAGACCCGCCTCTTCGGCAATTTCAACCAACAGCCGCGCGGTTAACGGTGACGCTTCAGCCGGTTTGTGCACCACGGTGCAGCCTGATGCTAAAGCAGGCGCAATTTTCCACGTGGATAACATGAACGGTGTGTTCCAAGGCGTGATAACACCGACCGGGCCAATCGGTACCCGTGTGGTGATGTTCATCAAGGTCGGAGATTTAAGGTGTTTACCGTCGCGTGCCTGCACCACCTGATCGGCGAAATAGCGAAAATTTTCAGCACCGCGTAACGCCGCCTTACTCATGAATTTATAAGCCTGCCCGGTGTCCCAGCATTCACACAAGGCAATTTCATCTGCGCGTGCTTCAATACCCTCAGCGATCTTAATCATGAGCTTACGACGCTCCACCGCGGGCAAGTCGCGCCATTGTGCAAACGCTTCTTTAGCAGCTTGCGCGGCGGCATCGATGTCGTCTGCCGTGCCCTGCGCCACATCACAAATGACACTTTTATCTACTGGAGAGATTGACTGAAAGACGCCCGCGCTGCCTTTGTGATCCTGGCCCGCAATGCGATTCAGAATGCCTGATTGTTCGAAGCGCTTTAGATAACCGCTCAGTGATTTTAGGTTGTCATCCAAGCCGCTCATGCAGAGTTCTCCAGGTGATTTCTTATGTTCCCAAATTTTGGGGACAACGCAGCGTCTATGTCACGCATCTCGGCAGACAGTGCCAACGAATGCTTTGCCATCACGGGAGCCATGGTCGTTTTCAACGCTTCGAATAATCGTTCAATGGCCTCAGCTTTTACACTCTGTGGCCGGCCCTCACGTAAACGCACGGACATATCGATAAATCCGTGCTCAGGATTGCCATCGGCAATGGCGTAATGATCAACACGCGTTGCGCGCACACGTACTCCGGGCATGGGAAACGCATCGATGTCGATGGCTTCGCGACGTAACACTTCGCACAGCGCGCTAAAATCGACAACGCTTTCCAAATTTGCCGAGTACTCCAGGTGGACGTGAGGCATAATTATATTAACATGTTAACTATTAATACGTTAATTTACTCACTACGCAATGTCAAGGGCATACTAGGGGCCTGCCACTCAACGAAATCACCGTTCGATGCCAGAAAAAAAGTCAAAACTACCCTCTACTGCTCGGTCCTTACCGATTGCACTCATTCGCGCCCGCGAAGGCGTGATGATTCCTATTCGAGACATGTTGTCAGAAACCGATATCACCGAGCAGCAGTGGCGCGTGCTGCGTGTACTGGCTGAGTTCGGCATCTTGGATACCAAAACCTTAGCCGATCGATCCAGTTTGTTATTCCCGAGCCTGACGCGCATTGCCACCACCTTGCGTAACAAAGGCCTGATTACACAAACCCGAGACGATAAAGATCGTCGACGCCAATTCATCGAAATAACGCCCAAAGGCCAGCAGATTATTGATCAGAACGCCGATCAAGCCGCGCGTATTGTTGCTGGGTTTAAGCGCACGTTGGGTAGGAAAGATTATGAGACGCTGTTGGATTTGCTAGAGCGACTGGATCCGGGTGCTAAGCACGATTAAACAAACGGCAAATAAAAATCCCGCACCTCATCCACGCTTTTTCCTGCTAACCGTTTCACCTCATCTCGTTTTAAAAACAATAAAGCGTCGCACAGCAGTGAGCCAACAGCCTCACGCAGTAGGGCGTTGTTATCCAATGCGTCCAGTGCTTTATTAAGCGTTGCAGGCACATGACGCCTTGCTCGAACGTTCTCCATGCCATCAAGATCTTCAGCCTTCTGTAAAGGCAATGAATTGGCAACACCCAAACGCGCCGCTTGCAATACCGAGGTTACGGCTAAATACGGGTTGGTAGAGCAATCCGCCATGCGATGCTCTAACCGAGCCGAGCGCACAGATTTTGTGGAACTGCGTGTGGTGACCAACCGGTGATCTTCTGCCCAGTTAGCCCAATAACCCGCCATACTGCCCTGACTTAAACGATCATAACTATTCACGGTTGCAGCTAGTAAACCCGCCAGTGCTTCATGATGTTGTAACAGCCCCGCAATGCTGTGCTGTGCCAGAGCCGACAGCTCACCTTCTGGAGCTATTTGGTTCTGACCGTGTTCATCCACCAAACTGAAATTAACGTGTAAACCCGACCCACCCCGCTCTGGAATAGGCTTGGGCAGAAAACTTAATAACAGCCCTTTTTTAAACGCTAACTCACGCGCCATGGTTCTTAGTAAAAACGCATCGTCACACGACTTACACGCTTCACCAAAGCGCAACGTAAATTCGAACTGACCATTATCGAATTCGCCATTCATGCTTTCAATGGGAATGTTCGCCTGTTGAGCGGCTTCCCAAATCTCATCGGTTAAGCCCTTAGGGTCGTTTTGTGGTCCGGTCCCGTAGACAAAGGCACCCGGGGTATCGTAGGGACGCCAAATACCGTCATCATCTCGCTGAAAAACATAGGCTTCGGTTTCTAATCCCACCATGGGGGTAAACCCTAAACCTTGCCAATCGGCTACACACCGCTTTAACGCAGAGCGTGCGCACAAACCAAACGGTTCGCCATCCACATGCAAGTCACCTAATGCGACTTCCGTATTGGTCTGCCAACCCGGGCGATGTTCTGAGTCGAGCACCAACTCCATATCGGGTAAGCCCTCGTGATAACCACAACCGGGTATGGTCAGTAGGTCACGGTCGTAGGACACCGCAAAGGCACCACGCGCAAACCCTACTGACCCACCCGCCGCAACATCGGCAGGCAGGTACTTACCCCGAGGTAAGTTCAATAGGTCGCAGAACATCGCTCGCGTACGTAGCGGTAGCGTCGCGTCACTCATACCAGTTGAACCCGTACCGGCAATCGCTTTACACCACAAATGAAATTCGAACGTGTCCAGCTTGGCGGCTCAAGCGCTTCGATGTGTTTAACACGTCGGGTTAGTTCCTGCAGTACCACTTGAATCTCCAGCTTGGCTAAGTACCGACCAAGGCACACGTGCGCACCGCCCTGACCAAACGCCACGTGCCGATTAGGTGAGCGATCCAGCACAATCTCATTCGCTCGTTCAAAAACCGCCTCATCACGACTGCCAGATACAAACCACAACAACACTTTGTCACCAGCTCGAATGGTTTTACCGTGTAGTGAGTAGTCTTCAGTCGCCGTGCGACGAAAGTGCATGGTGGGAGAGGCAAAGCGGATAAATTCATCAGCACAGGTATCCCAATAGTCACCAGTTTTGAGTTGCGCAAACAGCGAGGCATGGTGCGCAAGTTCATTCAATGCCATGGCAATGGAATAGCGCGTGGTGTCGTTACCCGCGGCCACCAATAAGCAAAAGAAGTTTTTAAAATCCAATTCGCTCAGACCCTCGTCATCGCGAATCATCACGTCCAGCACACTGTTCTCGGCCAACGGGCGTCGTTTGTGCAGTAGGTCCGCAGCGTAGTCATACAGCTCCACACCCGCAGGGCTTCGAAAAGGCATCATGCGGTACGCAGACGTATCCATTTTATCGATAACGTGATCGGTGAATTCCGGGTCAGTATTCCCGATTAATGCATCCCCCTTCTCTACCAACCACTCCAGATCTTCACTGGCCACACCCAAGATGCGTCCGAGCATCATCATGGGCAGCTGCTTGGCAATGGCTTCCACTGCATCAAACTCGGTTTGTTGTAACGCGTTGTCAACAATATCGGCCGCAAGCTCACGGATTAACGGCTCAAAGGCATCCATCGCTTTCTTAGTAAACATCGGGTTTACTTTACGCCGCGTTTGGGCGTGCTCAGGCGCATCGGTTTCTTGAAAGGTTCGCCTGGCTAAGTATTCCTCGTAGGATTGATCCTCAATACGGATACCCTGCGCAGAACTGAATATTTGACTTTGTCGATTCGCCAGTGTGATATCCGCATGGCGCGTTAAATTCCAAAACCCTCGCGTCGAATCATCGCCATCGGTCCAACTCAGTGGGTCATCCTGTCGTAGGCGCGCAAACGTTTTATGCGGTACGCCGGAAGCAAAACTGTCATGGCTAAACAAGTCCGCATGGCCATCATCGTGAGAGTGCGTCATTGTGAGCTCAGTGCTTGTTTAAAAAAGTGAGTGCACCAATCGCCAAACACCCGGCCGTGTGTTTGCTGCTTCAAACTTTGCCATGCATCGGTCACCTGAGCTTCACTCATCGATGATTCGGTGTATCGCAATACACAGCTCATAAACTCATGACTGAATTCCGGGTGAGCCTGGGTGGTGAGTATGTGTTGGCCTTTGGTAAAGCTGGCGTTGGCACAACGTGCACTGTGGGCCAGTCTTTCACAGCCTGGCGGTAATGCCGATACATAATCTTCATGAAACATGTACAAAGACAGTTCGCTCGCTTTCGGATTCATCCAGGGGTGTTGGGTAGTGAAGTGATTGGTTTCAATGCCCACGTTATACCCATCGTCCGATCGTTTGACCTCACCGCCTAAAGCCAGAGCAATAGCCTGATGTCCGAAACACGCACCGACCAACGGTTTTTTCGCAGCGTCACAGCGGCGAATAAAATCTAGTAAGTCATCGGTAAACACATGGCGATCCAGCACACTTAACGGGCTACCGGTTATTAAGTACGCATCGTTGTCATCAAGATGTTGTGGCACTTCCCCACCGATGGTCATATACACCCGGTAGCGAAACCGATCATCTTGCTGATCAAACAAATCCCGAAATCGATGCGCATCATCGGGAAACGCATCCCCCACTTCAACACTCTTATCGTGATTGGTTTGAAGAATACCCAGTCGGATGCGGTTCAATCCTGTTCTCCATAACGCCGGTACGCTTCGGTATGCGCACTCGGCTCAAACAAAAAACCGATGACCACCTACCGGCAGCCATCGGCTCTAGCGTTACTTTATTGCAGTATTTCGATCAGCTCAGCCAGCTTGCCACGATCGGTTTCGATACGTGCTTGAGACTCTTCCATGCCTTGCCAGTAAACCCGTGCACCAGTCTCCTGCATGAGTTGCTGCGCTTCGTCACCAGCCATCGTATCCGCTGCGATCTTCGCCAGAACATCGATAACCTCTTGCGGTGTGCCTTTCTTCACAAACAACCCGTTCCACAACTCAAGGTCATTCACACCAGACTGTTCCGCTAGAGTTTTAACACCATCCAACTTCGCAATAGGCTCTTCACCAATGTTAGCCAATACATTGATCTCATCCAGGCATGGCTCTATCAGTGCCAGCGTGGTGTTAATGACATCCGCATCACCGGACGACAAGGTGTTGCAATCGAGTAAATCAAACGCTGAGTCATCAGCAAATTCAAAACCCATATTCTTAGCGGCTGCCATGGAAGCACGTGTTGGAGCCAAGCCTCCTCCAAAGTGCCCAAGTACGACATCGTTGTCCTGTGCGTATGCGGCTAAACCGGCCATGTCTTCATAAGGTGCATCGCCCGATGCAGCCAGTACGAAGGGGTAGGTTAAGAAGATGCCAACGGGTATAAAACTGTCTTCTTCAATGCCGATACCGATGTTCGGGCCTGCTACTGGTACACCGATAACAAAAGAACCAACCAGTGACCCATCGGTTGGACCATTCAGTACTTCGAGTGCACCTGGGAACGGGCCATCGCCACCACCGGGTTTATTCACTACCGATGCGGACACGCCCGTAGCCTCTTCCATATCGCTGGCAATCATGCGCGTTAATATGTCTTCAAAATCACCCGGTGGCCATGGCACGATAAATTGCACAGGCCCACTGGGGTATTCAGCTGACGCGGGTGAAAAGGCTGAAAATGCGGTTACAAACGACAGCAGCGCAACCCTTGCGAACGTTTTCATATATCTCTCTCCTGTAAAGTCACTCATTGGTGAACGTTGTGGCGTCGATGCGTCACCGACGTGTAAATGATGAAACCGATGACAAGCAGTATCACCACGAATAGCGTTCCTGAAACCGGTCGATTGATTAAATCAACGGCAGATTTTATTTGTCCAGCACCGGCAGCCAACCGCTCGATAATAATGGACCCTAACACCAGACCCAGCACGATCGGTACAAGCGGCCAATCAAGACGGCGAAGGATGTACCCGATATAACCGAATATCATCGCGAACACACAGTCCGCCAAGCTGTTGCGAATAGAGTACACACCCACGAACGATAAGATCATGACGAATGCACCCAAAAATCGATTGGGAATATGCACCAATTTAGCGATGTAACGAGTTGACATCAGTAGCGTAGCCAGCACAACAACATTAATTATCAACAACGCCACAAACAAACTGAATAAAAAATCCGGGTTGTTTTCAAAAATATCGGGGCCTGGCTTAATGCCAGCATCAAAAAACACCACCATCATCATGGCCGTGAGCGCTTCACCCGGCACACCCAACGCAAGTAACGGAATCATCGCCGCCGCAGGCACCGCGTTGTTCGATGTCTCAGAGGCAATTAACCCCTGTTTTGACCCGTAACCAAATCGTGTGGGCTCTTTTGACAACGCACGAGCGGTGGAGTAACTGAAGAATTGCGCAACAAACTCACCCACCCCGGGAATAATTCCCATCAGCGTGCCGTAAAGAGCAGATAGTGCCGTGACGAGTTTGTTTTTATATAAGGTTGCAAAACCACGGAGCAATCCGCCTTGCACACGGGCCTCGGGCGGGTCGTCATCTTTACCGACCATCAGGTTTAACGCCTGACTCAACGCAAAGATGCCAATAATGACTACGATCAGATTAAAGCCAGAATATAAATACTCAATCCCGAACGTATAGCGATCAATATTCCGCGTGGTTTGGCGGCCAACCATGGCAATCAAAAAACCGAATCCAAACAACATAGCGGCAATACCCATCGATTGCCGATGTGCGGCAA
Organism: Granulosicoccaceae bacterium; assembly: GCA_020629835.1. GTDB lineage: Bacteria > Pseudomonadota > Gammaproteobacteria > Granulosicoccales > Granulosicoccaceae > Granulosicoccus. Next base: position 45,130 of record JAHDCO010000019.1, on the reverse strand, counting down.
TCAACAAGACAGCGCCGAGTATGGCCGCCATCATAATGTCTCGCTGGCCAAACAGCGCGCCAAGGTCTCTTAAGTACGGGCCAAAAACAAACAAGGCACACAAAGCGGCGCCAATAGAAAACAAACCACCGACGAACGACGCGGAATAGGCTAACGACAACGCATCCGCCGCTTTACCGCGTTTTGTTAAGGCATAGCCATCATAAGTCGTCAGGGCATTAACTGGCGTACCGGGTGTGTTTATCAAAATGGCGGGAATGGCACCGCCGTACATCGAAGACCCGTACACACCGAGCAACAGAACCAGACTCACTAAATCATCAAGGAACACGGTGGCAGGCAGTAAGATGGCGATCGCTATCGCAGGCCCTATGCCAGGAATAGCACCAATGGTTAAGCCGCCAATCGAACCAATGACAATCGCCAGCAGCACCGGCGGCGCCATTAAGTTTTCAAGACCGAGTAGAAAGGCGTCCACGATTAGAAGTACGTCAACATAAACGCTCTAAGCGCTGTGGGGAGTTGATCGTATGCCCAGATATTGAGCGGCGTTTTTATCTGCAATCCGCTACGAAAGATCAACACGATGACAAAGCTCGTTGCCATCGATATAAGAATCCATCGACCGCTTCGGTAACCCAGTCGATAGGTTAAAAAGGTTCCCAATATCATTGTGGACAGCAGATACCCCAGAACAGGAACCGCTAGCGTGTAGACGATAAAGTACGCCGCGTATTCAAGCGCCGCAACGTATTGTGACCATTCATAACGTGCATTGGTCGGTAGTAAAAAGCGCTGCCGCCAACGATGAACGGCTCGCGCGTTCCAGCAATTCCATGCCGCAGCGGGTATCAGCAGCAGTAAGCACAGCATGGGTATCACCCAGGACTGCTTCAGGATTCGTCCGAACCGAGTAACACGCCCTTCCAGTTCAACCAAACCCATTTGATGAGCCAGGTAACCCGCGATTCCATCGGGTAACTTGCGACTTTGCCATCCCGTTTCAGTAAAGAAAAAGAACAGGAAAAACAAAGCCAATAGCAAAGCGACGATGGAAACCGAGTAATCCCCTGCTCGTCGTTTAAAGCGAAATAAGTCATCCACTTTGACTTTTTTATCGGGCGGGCACTCACTGCGAAAGCCAGCACGGCCATCCAGATCGGCCATCGGCATGGATTCATTGAACAACAAAAGCTCAGCATTGGGCGCGTGTGTTTTTGATGTTCCTGAACTGGCCATAACGCGCTAATCAGAACCTGCTGGTAATACCGCCATGGAAGCAACAAGCGTTAACTTCAGCCACAGCGCGAGCCTCGCAGTTATCCTCATCGCGCGAAGATCGCACCCTCCCCGGCGCTGGCGCACCACGGAACCGCGGTTTTCAGGATTCTGTGTACCGAGTCGTGTCATGCTGCTCGTAAAAATTACATTAACATGTTAACTATTATCACGTTAATTGACCGAACTCACCTTGTCAAGCGCGGCCATCGGGTACGGCAGAGAAAATTCTGCGATCGCAACAATCGGTTCAGGCATTTGTTGCATCAAACAAAAAATTGTCATGTTAACTAAATTCTGTCACACTCAAATCCAGCTTTTGAGCCACCGTGCTTAACATTCGTCGTGACGTTGAATTGCTCGTGACGTTGAGCAGTCAGCAACCTTAAGGTTAACCACGCTCCCAACCTCCGGACTACAAACAGCACCGCTATGAAAGACTCAAACTTTCTAAAAGCCAATAACGCGCGGATGATGTGGCATCCGATGACATCCCCCCAGGACAGCATCGATAATCCGCCGAAGATCATTACCGAATCATCTGAGGTGTCGATAACCGATATCGATGGCCATACCGTTGTGGACGCTGTGGGTGGCTTATGGAATGTGAACCTGGGGTATTCCTGCCAACCAGTAAAAGATGCCATTGCACAGCAACTGGATAGGTTGCCGTACTACTCCACCTTTCGGGGTACAACTAACGACGCCGCCATCGAGCTGTCGTATGAGTTGTCTCAGTTTTTCGAACCTGATGGCATGGCAAGCGCGTTTTTTACATCCGGTGGATCGGATTCTGTGGAAAGCGCTTTGCGTTTGGCCCGCCAGTATCACAAGCTTCGCGGACAACCCGGACGCGTTAAATTCTTGAGCTTGAAAAAGGGTTATCACGGCACGCATATGGGCGGTGCCAGCGTTAATGGCAATGCCAATTTTAGAAACGCCTACGAACCCTTATTACCCGGCTGCTTTCATATCCCGGCGCCCTACACCTACCGCAACCCGTTTAACGAAACTGACCCTGAACGCCTTGCTCAACTGTGCGTTGCTGCCCTGGAAGACGAAATTGCCTTCCAGGGAGCAAACACCATAGCGGCCATGATCATGGAACCGATTTTAGGCGCTGGCGGCGTTATACCACCACACAAAAGCTTTGCACCCATGGTGAGTGATGTGTGTAAGAAGCACGGCATTCTTCTGATCACCGATGAAGTCATCACCGCTTATGGGCGAACGGGTGCATGGTCGGGTGCCCGTCTTTGGGGAATTCAACCAGACATGATGTGTACAGCTAAAGCCATAACCAATGGGTATTTTCCGTTTGGGGCTCTGATGCTTGGGCACAACATGGTCGAAACATTTGACAACAATCCCGACGCACGTATCGGACACGGTTATACCTATTCAGGGCATCCGGTCGGCGCGGCTGCTGCCCTGGCGTGCTTAGCAGAAACAAAACGACTAAACGTCGTTGAGAACGCTGCCAAACAAGGCACTGAGTTATACCAGGGTTGTTTAGCGCTGATGAAGAAGTACGAAGTGATTGGTGATGTACGCGGTGGTCACGGTCTTATGACGGCAATGGAGCTGGTTAGCAATCGCGCCGCTAAAACACCGCTGGATGCAGCCAGCACGGCCGTCATTCAGGAGGCTACCTACAACGCTGGTGCCATGATTCGCATCTCCGGACCGAACGTGATTCTATCGCCGTCACTCGTACTAACCGATGCGGATTCGCAAACCATTCTTCAAGCACTGGACACTGGCTTCAATGCACTCGTCTGAAAATTACGTTGTTCTTCTAGGTACCAAAGGCGGCCCGGCTATCCGGCCCGGCTCCTCCATGCCCACCTCCAATTTGCTGGTACTGAACAACAAACCCATCGTTGTGGATTGTGGCTTGGGCGTCACCAGAGGCTTGGTTAATCAGGGCATCGAGCTTAAAAACATCTCGTTGATATTTATTACTCATCTGCATTCTGATCACTACCTGGAACTGGGACCGTTGTTGCACACCGCCTGGACCGCAGGCCTGAAAACGCCTGTGGACGTGTATGGCCCGCCCGGCTTACAACGGTATTGGGACGGCTTTCTTAATTCAATGAAGGACGATATTGAGTTACGTCAAGACGATGAGGGCCGACCAATTTTAAGTTCCTTAATCCATTTCCATGAAATCGATGCGGGAACCGTGATGACACAGGATGGTATGTCCATAAACGCCATGCGCACAATACATCCACCGTTAGTGGATTGCTTTGCCTTATCTTTTAAAACAGACAACACTCATATCGTATTCTCAGGCGATACGGCTCGTCTAGAAGCGCTCGAAGACTTTGCTCAAGGTGCAGACTTACTGATTCATGAAGCCATGTTGGAAGCGGCGCTACCTGCGCTGATGAAGCGCATTGGTAACGGCAGTGAAAAATTGATGCAGCACATGCTGCGATCCCACACGTTTGCGCATGATGCTGCCCAAACGGCAACCAATGCCGGTGTCAAAAGACTAGCCTTAGCGCACCTTGTTCCTGCCGATGATCCTGAATACAACGAAAAGCATTGGTTGGCCGCAGTTAAGGATCACTGGACCGGTGAAGTGTTTATTGGGAAAGATGGTTTACGGATTAACCTAACAAACTAATTTGACTGATGAAACGTAACGCGCAGCAATTGATGCAAGATCGCGCTCGGTTGATGGGACCCAGCGTATCCACGTTTTACGAAGAACCAGTACATTTTGTTAAAGGCGATGGCGTATGGCTTTGGGATGCCGATGGCCGTCGCTACCTGGATTGCTATAACAACGTGCCGCATGTGGGTCACTGCAACCCTCGTGTGGTCGATGCTATTTTTCGCCAAGCCAGCACATTGAATACGCACACGCGTTACCTGCACGACGGCATTTTAGATTACATAGAAGCGTTAACGGCAACGATGGATCCGTCGCTCAATACCGCCATACTGACTTGCACCGGCTCGGAAGCGAATGACATTGCGCTGCGTATGGCAGAAGCCGTTACCGGCAAGCGAGGCATTGTGGTAACCGATGCCACGTACCACGGTAACACCTCACTGGTCAGTCAGCTCAGTCAGTCCAACACGCCTGCGGTGGGCTTTGGACTGCATCAATATGTTCGATGTGTGCAAGCCCCCGACAGCTATCGCCACCCAGACCCAGATGGAACAGGCTTCGCTGCGCACGTCGAAGAACAAATCCAGTCATTGCAATCTGACGGTACAGGATTCGCTGCATTACTCGTTTGCCCGTATTTTCTTAACGAGGGCTTTCCGGACAACCCGGATGGTTGGCTTAAGCCTGCTGCCGAGGTAGTCAGTAAGGCCGGTGGCTTATTGATTTGCGATGAAGTGCAATCAGGATTTGGGCGCACCGGTACACACTTCTGGGCACACCAAAAAATGGGTGTGGTACCCGACGTTATCACCATGGGTAAACCCATGGCTAATGGTCACCCCGTTGGTGGCGTCGTCGCCCGTGATGACATTGTAAAAGTGTTTCGAACAGGTTACCGATACTTCAATACGTTTGGCGGCAACCCCGTATCGTGCGCAGCCGCTATGGCGGTCCTGGATGAGCTGCACGAACGTCAGCTCATCAGTAACGCAAAAAACACTGGAGATTATGCGAGAAAACGCCTGGACGCTCTGGCAGAACAGTTTGATTTCATCGGTGACGTGCGCGGGTCAGGTTTAATTTTCGGCGCTGAAATGGTCACCGACAACCACACAAAAGCGCCAGCAACCACGTTCACCAATAGGGTTATCAATGAATTAAGGCAGCGCGGTATCATCTTGTCGGCATTGGGTCGTCATAGAAACACCTTGAAGATCCGCCCACCTATGCCCTTCTCAATAGAAAACGCTGGCTTATTGTTCGATACGTTAACTGAAGTGCTGTCCACACTTAACCCTGCTGACAACAGCAGCGGTGGATAACGAAAGCGTTATGAGCGACAAAGCCATCACTACGGCTCAAACACACTGGGCACTTGATGAGGCAAGCGCAACACTCATAGCGGCACGGGAAAATCACGTTTATCGGGTTGATACCGCCAATGGCACAGTCGCATTGCGTGTACATCGCCCAGGCTACCGTCGTTTCAATGAAATAGAGGCCGAGCTGCTATGGATGGATACCTTAGCCACTAACGGCATGGCCGTACCGAAACCGATACCGGCGATTGATGGACGGTATCTCATTACTGAAGACGGGATAACCCTGAGTGTGTTGTCCTGGTTAGACGGAACACCATGGAGTCAATTAAACCCAACAGCCGAACACTTTCAGCAGCTCGGCGTTGAGTTGGCAAAAATGCACAACATTGTCGATGCCTGGCACTTACCTATTACGTTTGAACGACCCACCTGGGATCTTGTTGGTGATAGCCCAACGTGGGGAAAGTTTTGGACTAACCCGAAACTATCGAACGACGAAGTAAGTCGGTTTACGAATTTTCGAGATAAAGCGCGGACAGCCCTTCAACACATGCCCGACTTAGAGGTGGGATTAATCCATGCTGACTTGGTGCCAGACAATGTGTTGTCTTCTGGCGATGAGTTGCAGTTCATCGATTTCGACGACGGCGGATTTGGTTACCGCCTATTCGATATAGCAACCATCACTTACAAGTGCCGACTGCGTGAACCGAACGGATGCCTGGCCAATGCATTGATTACCGGATACAAAACGCATCGCTCAATAGACGATCACGCTTTGATGTTATTTGAGACACTAAGAGCCTGCAGCTATGTGGGCTGGAATATCACGCGCATGCAAGAACCCAGTGGACAGGAACGTAACGCACGCTTTATCAGTAATGCCCTAGGCGCGATAAACCGCGCGTCAGGATTTATCTAACAAACTACCGGGTTTTATCGTCACAGCGCCGGTTGCCCGATCGTATTCAAACGGACAAGACCCGCATTGAACCCGCTGTACAGTGGGTGGCACGTCCTCCAGCCTAGGGTCATCTTCCCCACTGGCAAGCACCGGTTGATCGTTCGCATCAAAGCGCTTCTTTAATAAATCCAATAACAAGTCATCCAAGCCAAGAGGCTCAGCAATTTGATATTGCGTATCTGGAAACTCAGCCGCTGCCTGTTGAGTCAAACTGGGAATATCACGCGTCCAGTGCTTACCTTTCGCCAAGAACATCGGCAACACCACAATACGGTTAGCACCCCGCTCAACGCACTGGCGATAGGCCGTAGCAATGTCAGGCGCAGCCAGCTCCATATGCGCAGGTTCAACGATTTCACAATCCTCCGCAAACCGCATCGCAAATCGCTCAGCCACATGCCGAAGGCTATCGTTCGACTGAGCACGACGACTGCCGTGATCACAAATAATGATGCCGGTCACAACAGCGGTAGATTCAGCGGATTCGTTCATCAGTTCCAACGCCTGCAAAAATGATTAGCTTGCCTTACAAGCATACGGAACCGAGACCAGAACAGTCTGCGAATGTTGCACATTAGTCGAACAGCAGTTGACCTCCATCACCTGCCACAGCCAACGAGCACAAGTCGATAAAGACTGCGCTTTCATGATCGAAACTACGGTGGGAATTATAGAAAACCAGCCGCTGCGTCGTGTTAGTTACTGGCAGTGGTCTCGGCGGCAAGGATGCCGCCGCGAAGCCTACAAGGACGTACTCGCGGCGTCCACTGACAGTAACTAACACGACGCAGTGGCGGCCATCGAAGCGAAAACCACAAGGACGTACTCGCGGCGCCCACTGACAGAAACTGACACGACGCAGCGGCGGCCATCGAAGCGAGGGCTAAGAGATTTTTAAGGGGAGGAAGGGAAAATGGTGGGGCGTATAGGATTCGAACCTATGACCACCTGATTAAAAGTCAGATGCTCTACCAACTGAGCTAACGCCCCGCCAAGAGCGCTATTGTAAGTGCAAAACGTTTGCGGTGCAACGCACTGAAGAAGTCAATTGCCCTCGCGATTCATCTTCTGCAAACGCTTTCTCGCAAGCACCGAGGCTGAACGCCCCGGGTAATCGTTCTGAACATCGGTCAAAACCCCGCGAGCGGCGGCGAAGTCGCCCTCTTCGTACAACGAATACCCGATTTTGAGCCTCGCGTCGGGCACCTTGGCACTTTCAGGAAACGAATTCACGACTATGCTGAAGTTATCCCGCGCAGCCTGAAAGGCGCGATTGGCGTAATGCGCTTCACCTTGCCAGTACCAGGCATTGTCTGAAAATGGCCCGTCCGGGAATTCTCGTAAGAACTGATCAAAAGCGGCAATGGCACCCTGACTGTCACCCCGCGCCAGCCGATCGTAGGCACTGGCGTAGGCTTCTTTTTCAGCCTGCGTAGCCGCTCGTGTGGTGTTGGCCCGCACTGGTACGCGTGGGGCCAGTGGGTCGTTCGCGTTGCTGGCCTGCAGCTGGCTCTGGTTGGGCGCTACGAACCGGGGGCTATTGCTGGCACTGTCGCCACTGCCCAGAGCACCACCCTGGGCACCACCAGCATCGCTACCTACTTCATCACCCACTTCATCGGACAGCCCTTCAATCAAGCTGCCATCCAATTCGGTACCCGGTGGTAACCCAAGCGATTCGTCAAAGCCTTCGCCCAAACCGCCATTCAAACCACCAGCAAGGACCGCTTGAGTGGCATCTTCCACATCGCCCAGGCGACGGTCTGTGTCGCGGTATAACTCACGGTTACGTTGCTGCTGCTTCTCCAACTCATAGCGCAGGCTTTCCACCTCACCACTGAGCACCCGAACTTCTTGCTGCAAGCTGTCGATCCGTTGCAGCAGTTTTAACAACGATTGATCAAGAACATTTTCAACGCGGGTTAAGCGCTGATCAACGGTTTGCAATGTGGCGCGTTCTTGCGCGTGCGCTGTGACAAAGCCCAGCAAACAACCCATCAACGCACCAAGGCGTAACCAACGCATTAGTTGGGTACCCCATTCTCATAAATGATTTGTACGCGGCGATTTTTGGCCCAGGCATCGGCGGTATGGTTCTCGTCCACGGGCAGCTCTTCCCCATAACTCACCGTTCGTACCTGAGCCGAACTCACCCCTTGTATTTGCAACATGCGGGCAATCGATTTTGCGCGCCGCTCGCCTAAGGCGATGTTGTACTCACGCGTACCACGCTCATCGGTATGGCCCTCCAGACGCACTCGACCTTCCGGGTTTTGCGCCAGGTAACGACCATGATTCACGATAATCTGTAAATACTCCTCACGAATTTCGGAAGTATCAAAATCGAAGTAAATGGTGCGCTCTGCCGGTGCGCGCCCAGCGATGGAATTGGGATCAATTTCCAAACCATCCGCATCCAATGTGTTTATGCCGGTAGCTGTAGCGCCTGAATTTGCCGCTGCACCGCCCGCATCACCGGATAACAACCCGCCGTCATCACGAGCGGGATTGGTACCGCAGGCACTGAGCAATACAGCGCAGAAAGCAATGGCAACAAAACGCCTGATCGTCATCATGAGTTGGTTCATGTTTATCCTTATTTTGCGCGTTTGAAGACCTGTACGGCTAAACGCTAATCTCACCGAAATTTCAGTGTTATTGACTGTATGGAGACCAAGCCGGTTCTCTAACCGAACCGCTGGTTAATGACAAACGTTGCGCCACACTGCCATCAATGGATACGGCGCCCAAAGTGCCACGACCGGTGTCTTCCGTGGCGTACATAATCATCTGACCGTTCGGTGCAAAAGTTGGCGATTCATCTAACGAGCCATTCGTTATGGTTTGGAATAACCCACTTTGCACATCCAACGTTGCTATCTGAAAACCGTTACCCGAATTGTGCACAAACGCTAAGGTTGAGCCGTCAGGTGAAACCGTGACACTCGCGTTATAACGACCTTCAAACGTTAAGCGCTCTGCCCGACCGCCACGCGCGGCCACCTTATACAGTTGCGGCCCCCCACTGCGATCGGACGTAAATACGATGGTGTTGTTGTCTAACCAGACAGGCTCTGTGTCAATCGCATCGTTTTGCGTTAACCGACTACGCTGACCGCTGGCCAAGTCCAGGATATAAATTTCAGGATCACCTTCGTACGACAAAACAACCGCCAAACGCGTCCCGTCTGGGGACCAGCTCGGCGCTCCGTTAATCCCTTCCTGCGACAACACTTTCTGACGACTGCCGCGCTGGCGGTCCTGGATATAGATGGCAGAGCCGCGTCGATTTTCAAACGATACGTAAGCGATACGAACACCATCAGGTGCCCATGCCGGCGATATGATGGGACGCGGCGACGTCAACATGGATTGCTCATTCGCACCATCGGCGTCCGCCAGTTGCAAACGATACACCCGGTCTTTGCCACTGCCTTCCACCGAGACAAATGCAATTTGCGTATTGAATGCGCCCGGCAAACCCAGCACTGCCTCAAACACTTCATCGGAAATTTGGTGCGACGCACTGCGAAGCGTCTGGTCGGTCACTTTAAACGTGAACGCCGATAGTATTTTTTGTTGAATAACATCGAACAACTGGAAATCGACATCGTAGCCAGCACCACTTTCACGCATGTCACCAATCAATAAAAAGTCGGCACCACTGATTCGCCAGTTAGCGTAGTTAGGCACCGCACCACCGACAGGCCGTGCGATTAAATCTTCCCGGTTGAACGGATCGAAGTAACCGCTACGATGCAGGTCATCAGATACGATTTGCGCTACGTCAATGGGTGGGTTACCCGAGCCCTGCCAACCAAATGGCACAATGGCAATCGGGATAGTACTTTCCACGCCTTCGGTAATTTCAATTTCAATCAGCGCATTAGCTTGACTGACCAACAACAACAAACTCAGTCCACTTAGCCACACAGCAAAGCTGCGACGAAGCGTTGCTAGACGTGGTTGCTTGATGATTATTGGCAAAAAACTCATATTGCTGGGTCGGCCACTCACTGGTTTTCGTTGACTAGTTTAAGCGCGCGTGCAGATCTAATCCGATCAATTCGGGCGAAAATAGAACCGCAACTGCCGATCGAACATTTCCGGTCTTGGAGGTAGCGGCAACGGTGATGATGATAGTACGGCACGTTCGACAGATTTCTCCAGTGCAGCATTACCACCCCTACAACTTTCAACATCGACATCGACAATATCGCCACCTTCCAGTTGCACCACGCTAACCACACACTCTACGTTGCCACCGATACCCGGCGGTCGACGCCAATTGCGGTTCACACGTTGGCGCAGCGCATTAAAGTAGCGTTTTTGTAACTGTTGTAACTGAAGGCGTTGCTGAGCCACCCGACGTTGCTCAGCCTCAGACTGGGCCGCAGCGGCAGCAGCAGCCTCCTCGGCCAAACGTTTTTCTCGCGCTACGCGCTCTGCTTCTGCTCGTGCTTTGGCTTCGGCCTCGGCTTTTGCCTTCGCTTCAGCCTCAATCCGCGCACGCTCTTCCGCTTCGGCTTTCAAGCGCGCCTCTTCTTCTGCTTTCGCGGCCGCTTCCGCGCGCGCACGCTCTTCGGCTTCTGCTTTTAAACGCGCTTCTTCTTCAGCCTTAGCCGCCGCTTCCGCACGCGCACGCTCCTCAGCTTCGGCCTTTGCGCGTGCCTCTTCTTCGGCCCGTGCTTTCTCTTCTGCTTCAACGCGTGCACGTTCTTCAGCTTCGGCTTGCAGACGCGCAGCCTCTTCGGCTTCAGCTTTCACCCGTGCCGCTTCTTCAGCCGCCAGTCGTGCTTGTTCCTCAGCTTCGGCTTTCACCCGCGCCGCTTCTTCGGCCGCCAGTCGCGCTTGCTCTTCAGCTTCGGCTTGCTGACGGGCAACTTCTGCGGCCTCTGCACGCAGTCGTTCAGCTTCTGCTGCCGCCTCTGCACGCTGCTGTATCAATGCTTGGCGCTCGGCTTCCACACGAGCAGCTTCTTGCGCCACGCGCTGCTGTTCGGCCAGCAATCGTGCTTGCTCAGCCTGACGTTGTTCTTCGAGTAAACGTTGACGCTCGGCCTCCAACGCCGCGGTTTCTTCCTCAGCACGCTGACGTTCGGCTTCAGCCGCCTGTTGTTCGGCCAACGCACGCGCCGCATCGGCTTCAGCGCGTTCACGATCCGCTTCTGCCAATTGCTTATCCAACTCCGCCTGTTGACGCTCAGCTTCAGCCTGTCGGCGGTCTTCTTCAGCGCGTTTCTGTTCGGCTAACAAACGCTGACGTTCTTCATCGGCTTTTTCCCGTTCAGCTTCTGCGCGCTGTTGTTCTTCCTCCATCAATTGACGACGCTCTTCTGCCGCTTTGGCTTCGGCTTCTAAGCGAGCTTTTTCTTCTGCCGCAGCTGCTCGTTCCTGTGCAGCTTGCTCTGCTTCCTGTTGCAACTGACGGGTACGCTCTTCGGCTTGCCGCTTTTCTTCAGCTACGCGCTGGTTTTCAATACGCGTTTGTTCAATGCGCTGAGTCTCTTCAGCAACGCGCGCTTCGGCCTCACGGATGCGTTGTTCTTCGGCAATACGTTCGTCGCGCAAACGTGCAAGCTCAGCTTCCCGATCGGCGATTTGTTGTTCTGTCAATGAATCCTGTTGTGCCTGCAAGGCCTGCGCTTGTGCTAATTCCTGTTCGGCCAGGCGCTGCTGCTCAGCTCGCTGCGCTTCAAGGGCTAAGGCTTGTTGCTGCAGTGTTTCAATGCGCGCAGCTTCTTCTTCTGCGGCCTGACGCTGCTGCTCTGTCATCGCTTCGGTTTCTTTTAACCGAGCTTCGGCTTCTGCACTGGCTGCTTCCAGGGCCGCCAGGGTTTCAGCACGTTGTTGTTCCAGTGCGGCGGCTTCGTCTTCAGCCGCCTGTGCTTCAGCTTCTAACCTTTCCACCTCTGCAACGATTTGATCTTCGCTGATGGCGACGGCTTGTATGGGCGCGCCTTCTTCGGTTAGCGTCGGCAGTTCGGATGGTCCCTTGCGAAGCTCCAGCAGCAAAACGCCGGCTAAACCAATGTGTAAAAACACAGAGGCCATAATGGCGACGGGGTATTTGCGTAGTAGTGCCAACATAATGTTATTGAGGCGGCTCCGTCATCAAGCCCACCATCGGTACTCCGGCACTTTGCAACGAGGCCATGGCTTGCACCACCTCCCGGTAAGGCACCGCACTATCACCTGCCACCATCACACGGCGCGAGGGTTCACGGCGCATTATCGCGGAGACTTTAATAAACACTTCTTCTCTGGATTGCGGAGAATCGGGTTCATCACCCACGTTCAAATACCACAGCCCTTCCGCATCCACCGACAACACCAGAGGTTCGGCTGATTCGCCTTCAGACGCAATGGGGTTTGCTTCAGCATCGGGCAAATCGATGTCCACGCCGGTTCTTAACAAAGGCGCGGTAATCATGAAAATGACCAGCAAAACCAGCATGACATCAATGTACGGGACCACATTGATCTCAGCCACTTGTCGGCGACTGCGCCGTGAGCCTCGGCGTAACGGTATGCCTGAGCGCATGCGCTTACGCCGCGTCCTGCTCAGTGCGAGGCCGTTTTATGGCCTGCCGTTGCAACACGGTAGAAAATTCTTCAGCAAAGTTTTCGTAGCGGTTTAACAGCCGATCGACTTCGGTGGCGAACCGGTTATAGAAAACCACCGCGGGGATGGCAGCAAACAAGCCAATAGCCGTTGCGATAAGCGCTTCAGCAATACCCGGCGCGACCATGGCAAGCGTAGCTTGTTGCACATTACCCAACGCCGTAAACGAATTCATGATGCCCCAGACGGTACCGAACAAACCGATGTACGGGCTGATGGAACCCACGGTGGCGAGGAACGGCAAGTGTTGTTCTACGACATCAGCTTCTCTGGCCAATGCGATGCGCATGGCGCGGCCGGAACCATCCATAATGATTTCATCGTTAACGGTTTTACGTCGCAGGCGTCCGAACTCGGAAAAGCCAGCTTCGAAGATGCGCTCTAAACCACTTAAGGTGCCGCGCCTTTGCGTGAGCTGAGCGTAGGTGCCCGAGATATCTGAAGAGCCCCAAAAGTCTTCTTCGAAGTCTTCGGCATCGCGGCGCGCACGACGCAGTTGCAGGGACTTGCCGAGTATCAATGCCCACGACATGATGGATGCAATAACCAGTATGGCCATTACACCCTGCACCACCGGCCCTGCATTCATGATTAAGTGCAGAAACGACATATCATTGTTCACGTCGAAAGGCCTCTTGCATGGCAGCGGGTATAGCTACCGGAGATAGGGAATCGGCATCTACACAGGCCAACTGCACAGTTGCATCAATCAAAAGTTCTTCACCACGATAAATCGGTTGATGACACACCAAACTCGCGCGCTTAACGCGTTGTAAGCTGGTATGCACCTGGAGTTGTTCATTAAACCGCGCAGGCTTATGGTATTTCACGTCCATAGCCCGCACCACAAACAACCGACGTTCCTCGTTTTGCCATACATCCAGCTCAATACCGAGAGCCCGCAAATGCTCGGTTCTAGCTCGCTCCATGTACTTTAAGTAGTTCGCGTAAAAAACCACACCACCCGCGTCCGTATCTTCAATATAGACGCGAATGGGCCAGACAAATGACGACATGCGTCAGTATCTCAAATGCGTCTTAGAAAATACAGATGTCAAACTTTTGTCACACACCCTCGGGTGCCCCGTTAAGTTCATACAAAGTGGACGCCTCCGATGGCACACCTAAGCCAAAGTGCCGGTACCCATTCGGTGTTACCACCCGTCCACGCGGCGTTCGCATCATTAAACCTTGTTGAATCAGATAAGGCTCAACCACCTCTTCCAAGGTTCCGGCATCTTCACTGAGCGCGGCAGCTAAGTTATCCACACCAACCGGCCCGCCATCAAATTTTTCAATGATGGCCATCAACACGCGCCGGTCCATGCTGTCTAGACCCAACACGTCTACGTGTAATAAGTTTAACGCTTGATCAGCCACCGTCTGGGTAATCTTGCCATCGGCACGGATCTCAGCAAAATCCCGCACACGCCGTAACAACCGGTTAGCGATTCGTGGGGTACCCCGCGCGCGACGTGCAATCTCCAGCGCACCGTGGTCATCAACGCTCACACCCATTAACCCCGCCGAACGCGCCACGATATTGGCTAAGTGTTCTGCCTGATAAAACTGTAGGCGTTGCACAATACCGAAACGATCCCGCAACGGTGCCGTTAATAAACCCGCTCGTGTGGTTGCACCCACTAAGGTGAACGGAGGCAAATCGATTTTGAACGAACGCGCACTGGCACCTTCACCGGTCATGATATCGATTTGATAATCCTCCATGGCGGGGTACAGCACTTCTTCAACCAATGGACTCAAGCGATGTATCTCGTCGATAAACAACACATCGTTAGCTTCCAGATTAGTCAGGATGGCAGCTAGGTCACCTGGGCGCTCTAACACCGGCCCGGTAGTTTGCAAAATGCGCACATCCAGTTCGTTGGCTACGATGTTAGCCAGTGTGGTTTTACCCAAACCCGGTGGCCCATACAGCAGCACATGGTCTAACGCGTCCTGGCGTTTTTTAGCGGCCGCAATGAATAAATCCATCTGTTCGGTAACGCCTTCCTGACCTTTGTAATCAGTAAGGCGTTTCGGGCGCATCGCACGCTCTTGAGCATCGTCGCTCATCGCGTCTGCGCTTATGATTCGATCCGGTTGTGTCATGCGTTAGTGTCCTTAAAGCGCTTGGGCGTTATCGGCTAATGCTTCTCAGCGCCCCACGAATCATCTCTTCCACTGACTGATCAGCGGTGGCGGTTTTCTCTAACAACTTGGCAGCTTCAGTGGGTTTATACCCCAACGAAATCAATGCATCTTCAGCCTGGGTACGCGCTGAACTTTCATCGGCACTAGGGCTTACCCCCAGTAAATCATCCGAGGCCCGCGTGGATACGTCTACTTTATCTTTTAAATCAAACACCAATCGTTCAGCGGTCTTCTTACCAATGCCCGGCACCTTGGTTAATCGAACCACATCTTTATTAACCACACAGGCCAGGAACTCGTCCGGTGTCATACCCGACAAGATAGACAGCGCTACTTTCGCACCGACGCCATTGACCGATAACAACAACCTAAACAATCGACGTTCATTTTGGGTAGCGAAGCCGTATAACAACTGCGCATCTTCTCGCACCACCATGTGCGTGAAAATTTCTATCTCCTGACCAAGCGCGGGTAGCGCGTAGTGCGTGGTCATCGACGCACCCAGCTCATAGCCAACACCGCCTACATCCACCACCAATTCAGGCGGTGACTTCTCAATTAAGATGCCTCGTAAACGACTGATCACCAGCGTAACCCTCGTCCACGCGAGCGCCGTTTAGAGGTAGGCATAATGGCGCGAGTACCGCCCAATGCTGAGTGCGCATGACATAGCGCAATCGCTAAGCCATCACCGGCATCAACCTGCACTACGCGTTTGATGTCGAGCTGACTTTTCACAAGCGTTTGCACGGCCGATTTATCTGCAGCACCCGAACCGGTGACCACTTGTTTAACCGTTCGCGCTGAATACTCCGCCATGCTTAACCCGCGTGACACCACCGCCGTAATCGCCGCCCCGCGTGCTTGACCCAGTTTCAAAGCCGACATCGGGTTATTACTGATAAACACTTGCTCGATGGCCGCTGACGTCGGGTTCCAATGGTCAATCACATCGCCAATGGCTTCATGTATGTGACCTAAGCGTTCAGGAAAGCTTTCACCTTTAACGCGTATGTGCCCGTGGGTGACATAAACACTGCGCACGCCGTCTGAATCAATAACCCCATAACCGGTAATGGTGGAGCCGGGGTCAATGCCTAAGACTCGTGTCAGTGCCTTCAAGAATAAGCCTCGGGTGGAATATCGGCGTTGTGATAAACGTTTTGCACATCATCCAGGTCTTCTAACGCATCCAATAGCTTCAGTAACTTTTCACCTTTTTCAGCGTCCATGGTGACTTCCGTACTGGCTCGCATCGTCACCTCGGAATGCGCAGGTTCCAACCCGGCCGCTGTCATCGCCTCTTTGACATCAACAAAGTTTTCTTCGGTGGTCAGTACTTCAAACGATCCGTCTTCTAAGGTCACCACATCGTCCGCGCCGGCCTCAAGGGCCGCTTCCATCAGCTTGTCTTCATCCAACTCATCAGAGAAATTCAGAACACCGAGCTTGGTGAACAAATACGACACTGAGCCCACAGCGCCTAAGTTGCCCGCGTACTTGGTAAAGGCGTGTTTTACGTCAGAGACCGTGCGGTTTTTATTGTCTGTCATGGTGTCTACCATGATGGCCACACCTTCGGTTCCGTAACCTTCGTAGCGGTTTTCCTCATAAGACACATCATCCAACTCGCCCGCGCCTTTTTTGATGGCACGCTCGATGGTGTCCTTGGTCATGTTGCCGCCCAGGGCCTTATCAACGGCCAGGCGTAAACGCGGGTTTGAATTCAAGTCTGAGCCGCCCATGCGGGCCGCGACGTTTATTTCTCGAATGAGCTTGGTGAATAATTTGCCGCGTTTCGCATCCTGAGCGTTCTTCCGGTGCTGGATATTTGCCCATTTACTGTGACCTGCCATGCTGCCTCAAGGTAAGTTCTTCGAAAGTACTGGTAGTTTAACCTGTATTCGAGAATTCACCGCAGTTCAGAAACAACGCAATTTCGCGGGCCGTTTGCCGGCTAAACAACATGAGCGAATGCGAACGTGGCACTTCCACCACAGGTAAGGCACCGGGCAACTCAGTTTCGCTGTGCAGCACCACGCCATCGCTGGGTTGATTTCGCCCAAACAACAAACGACTCAAACTGAACCAGCCGCCACCGCGAATCAAACCCACCGATCGCGACCCGGTCTCAAGCGGTGCCCCGCCCAATAAGCCATCTTCCACACTGCGACCTAACAGCGGGCGCAACCAGCGCTTTTTGTACAGGCGCGCAGCGGCCTCACTGCCTCGTACCGGGGAGCCCAGCAAAACGGTATGGCCTGGCGGCAACTCAGCCGCTGTTTGCACCGAATGCAGCCAAACAATGCCGCCTAGGCTGTGCGCCACCCAATGCACGGTCGGGGTTTGAATGGTTGGCAGGACGTCCAGCAATTGTTGGGCGTTTTCCGCCGGGCTTTTGGATAAGAACGGATAATTAACACAGCGGGTTTGATAACCGTATTGCCGTAGTCGCCAGGCCAACGGTTGCATCAGCAGCCCTTGCATCCAGATGCCATGCACCAACACTACGGTCTCATCACGCGGATGCCGCGTTGGCTCCTGCACGTTTATAAAACGAACTGTTTGATGGCAGCCCGGTTTGACGGCGAACTGCACACATCCAACGCTTTCTCAGCCGGCAACCACTGAGCTGCGGTGTGCTCTTCGTCATTTAGCTGCACGGCAACCGGAGCCTTGACCCGCACTTCAAACCAATGCTCGGTGTTATGGGTAACCCCTTGTGCGTAGCGCTTCAACCATTGGTCTTTAATGGCATAGCGCACTTGATGCTGCAAATCGCGAGGTTGTACTGATAATCCCGTTTCTTCCAGCAGTTCGCGTGCGGCCGCCTGGCACGGCTGTTCATCAGGCTCGAGGCTACCGGTGACCGACTGCCAGAACCCCGGGATATCAGTGCGCTCCATCAGTAAAACTTGTTGATCCTCGGTGCTGATAACCACCAGCACCGATTCAGGTCGTTTAAATCCTATGACTCGCTCTCTTGACGCTTAGCCGATTGCTTGATTCGGGGGCGCAAGGATAAGTCGCGCCATTGTGCGTCCGAAACTTCACTGGGCGCACTGGTCAACAAGCAGCTAGCGGTTTGCGTTTTCGGAAACGCCATCACATCACGAATGGATTTCGCACCACTCATCAGCATTATCAAACGATCGATACCAAAAGCGATACCCCCGTGTGGCGGCGCACCGTATTTCAACGCGTTCAGCAAAAACCCAAACTTATCGTTGGCTTCCGCTTCATCAATGCCCAACACTTCCAGTGCTTTCTGCTGCATGTCTTGTTGGTGGATACGAATCGAGCCACCGCCAAGTTCAGTGCCGTTGAGCACCAGATCGTAAGCACGCGACAAACACTGGCCAGGGTCTTTATCCAATTCGGTTTGCCAGTCATCAATGTTTCTGGCGGTCGGCGCGGTGAACGGATGGTGCAGCGCCTGCCAGCGCTTGCCGCCTTCGTCGTATTCAAACATCGGAAAGTCAACCACCCACAGGGGCGCCCACTCGCAGGTCAGCAAGTCTCGATCGTGGCCTAACTGCACCCGCAGCGCGCCCAGTGCATCTTCAACCACACGGGTTTTATCCGCGCCAAAGAAAATCAAATCACCGTCTTTGGCACCGGTTCTTTCAATAATGGTGGTTAGCACATCATCGGGCAGCATCTTCACAATCGGGGACTGCAAGCCATCACGGCCTGAGGCAATGTCGTTGCACTTGATGTATGCCAGGCCCTTCGCCCCATAGCGACCCACAAATTCGGTGTAGCCATCAATCTCTTTACGGGATAACGAATTGCCGCCGGGCAAACACAACGCGGCTACACGACCGTCGTCACTGCTGGCTGGCGCTGCAAACACTTTAAATTCCACATCCGCCATCACATCCGACAGCTCAACCAGCTTCAACGGAATACGTAAATCAGGCTTGTCCGAACCGAAGTCACGCATGGCTTCGGCGTACGGCATGCGCGGAAATTCATCGCCCAGATCCACGTCCATGACGTCTTTGAACAGTTCACGCATCATGGTTTCCATCGAATCGGTGATGGTGTCTTCATCGATGAACGCCATCTCAATATCCAGCTGAGAAAATTCAGGCTGGCGATCGGCGCGTAAATCTTCATCGCGAAAACAGCGCGCGATTTGGTAATAGCGGTCCATACCACCCATCATCAGCAACTGCTTAAACAGCTGAGGCGATTGCGGTAGCGCGAAGAAACTGCCGGGGTGGGTTCGACTGGGTACTAGATAATCGCGAGCACCCTCGGGTGTGGCGCGCGTCAGCATGGGCGTTTCAATATCGATAAACCCCATGCCTTCCAATGTATTTCGTAACCGCGATACCACGCGTGCACGCAGGCGAATGCGCTCCTGCATTTCCGGGCGGCGTAAATCGAGGTAACGAAACCGCAGCCGGTTTTCCTCAGACACGTCGTTATCGTCCAATTGAAACGCTGGCGTGGCGGCACGGTTCAGAATTTCCAGGTCCGTGCCCAGCACTTCGATCTCGCCGGTAGACATGTCGGGGTTGATGGTGCCCTCTGGGCGATTTCGAACGCGGCCCTGAATGCGCAGCACAAATTCGTTTCGAACTTGCTCCGCCAATTCGAAGATTTCAGCGCGGTCAGGGTTGAAGACCACTTGAACCAGCCCAGTGTGATCTCGCAGGTCAATAAAGATGACGCCACCGTGATCGCGACGACGATGAACCCAACCACAAAACGTCACTGTCTCATCCAAATGAGCCAAGTTGACATCGCCACAGGCGTGTGTGCGCATGAAAACCTCTTTTCCGCGTCAAAAAACGTTGATTGTAGGGTGATAACTGCTTAAGAACTAGCGATAATGGAAAGTTGGCCCATCAAATCACAGCCCCAATGCCTCAGTATCACGTTTACGGAGTCGGCAACGCCCTTGTCGACATGGAATTTGAAGTCTCAGAAGACACCCTGACTCAATTGGGCGTGGACAAGGGCCTGATGACCTTGATCGAGGAGGATCGGCATCACGAGTTATTGAATCATCTGGCTGACCTCACCTCACGGCAGTGCAGTGGCGGTTCGGCCGCTAACACCATCATCGCCACCGCTCAGTTGGGTGCCAGCAGCTTCTACTCCTGCAAAGTGGCGAACGACGATACCGGCACCTTCTATATGACCGACCTGAACGAGGCCGGTGTGCAGAGCAATCTCACCATGGACAACCGTGAGCCCGGCGTCACCGGGAAATGCATCGTGCTGGTCACACCCGATGCCGAGCGCAGCATGAACACGCACCTGGGCATCACCCAGCGCATCAGCCAGCGCGAGCTGGATGAGCAGGCCATCCAGAATTCAGAATGGGTGTACATCGAAGGCTATTTGGTGCCGGAAGCCGATGCGCGCGCCGCGGCCATCAAAACCCGCGAGGTGGCGCAAGCCGCCGGTGTTCGCACAGCGCTCACGCTGTCGGATGTGAACATGGTGAAGTTTTTTAAAGATGGCATGCAGGAGATCATCGGTGACGGCATCGATCTGCTGTTCTGCAATCAGGACGAGGCCCTGCTAATGACAGGCGCTGCTGACGTCGCAGAAGCAGTAACCGCCCTAAAGGCCAGTGCAAAGCAATTTGCCATCACGCGTGGCGCTGAAGGCGCGGTGCTGTTCGATGGGGAAAACGTTATAGAGGTACCAGCCGAACGAGTAACACCGGTAGACAGTAATGGCGCCGGTGATGTGTACGCGGGTACGTTCCTGTACGGCTTAACGCATGGTAAGTCCTTCACCGATTGTGGCCGCATGGCAGGAGCCGCGGCTACCGAATTAGTTCAGCATTTTGGTGCACGTCTTCCTACAGAATCCATTCGAGCCATCGGCAACAAGTTTTAACCGGGCGTTGCACTCCGGGCTTCTCTCAAGCCGATATAAACACCACTGGCCACCACCAACGCGGCACCCGCTATGGCGAGGTTATCAAGCACCTCGTCATAGAACGCCCAGCCCATGATCATGGCCCAGACCAAGATCAAATAATTAAATGGCTGCAACACATTCGCCTCAGCCAGTTCCAGGGCTTTAATCAACATCAAGTGAGCGGTGATAGAGAAAACCGTTACAGCCGCCAGCAGCAAGACTCCCTGCTGCGTCGGCGTCTCCCAATACAAAAAAGCCGGCAGCGCGCTGGCCGCCGTGCCCACCACACCAAAATACAACAGTGACGTTTCAAACCGGTCGTGCCGCGAGACTCGACGAGTCATCAGGTTATAAAACGCATAGATAACCGCGCACGCCAACGGCATAAGCGCTGCCAAATCAAATACGCCCGTACCCGGCCGGATGATAATCAGCGTACCCAGGAATCCGATACTGACCGCGAGCCATCGCCGCCAGCCAACGCTCTCACCCAACATTGGAACGCTGAGCGCCACGATAAATAAAGGAAAGCAGCTGAATATGGCGTGCATTTCCGCCACACCGATGTAACGCAACCCGAACGTAAACAGGCTGATTTCGGCACACATCATCAGGCAACGAACAATCTGCTGCCCCGGTACCTGGCTCTTTAATGCAGCACGCACCGACACCTTCATGCGCACCCGGACAATCACGGCCGCCATCACCGCAAACGCAAGAAACCGAACAAAGACAATTTGCCCAACCGGTAGCAGCTGTGTGAGTTGTTTGGTTACCGCATCTTGTGCGGCAAAGATAATCGTCGCCACCAACAACAACGCGATGCCTTGCGAATTGGTGTTGCCCGATAGTGAAGTGCCTTGAGTCATCCGCGGCAGTAAAACACACAAAGCGTCAAATCACACACCCCTCGCATCGTAATGCGCAGCGGCGTATCATCTGCCCAACAACCTGAACGCAATAGAGAACCTGGAATGCCCGCTGATGCTTTGGTGTTAATGCTCCTGATTGGAATCGTATTTGGCGGTGTGGCAGCGGTCATACTGCGCGGCCGCAAGTCCGTCTTTATTGTGAATATTTTGCTGGGCGTTATTGGCGCGTCGCTCGGTGCATTCCTGCCCGTCCTATTGGGTCGTTCCGCCGTTGTCGATGTCAGCTCGCCAGACTATTTGCTGCGCGCACTGGGTGGCGCGTTTGTGCTGGTACTGGTAGCTAGCTTGTTTCGCTCCGCCCGTCCTGGAGAACGTTAATCATGGCTTTAACCTCACGCACCTTCGACGATTTACTCGTGGCGCAAAGCGGCGCGGTTGCCACCATTACGCTAAACCGTCCGGACAAACTGAATAGTTTTACCGAAGCCCTGCACGCTGATTTATTGGACGTGCTCAGAACAGCTGACGGCGACGACAGCATTCGCTGCATCATGATCACAGGCGCTGGCAAAGGGTTTTGCGCCGGCCAGGATTTAGGCGATTTAGACCTAAACAACTTACAAGACGTCATTGAAAAGCAGTACAACCCGCTTATTAAAACCATCGCCGGATTACAGAAACCTATCATTGCCTGCGTTAATGGGGTCGCGGCTGGAGCCGGCGCTAACATGGCCTTGAATTGTGACATCGTGCTGGCCGCACGTTCGGCACGCTTTATCCAATCGTTTAGTCAAATTGGTTTGGTACCCGATGGTGGTGGTAGCTGGGTGTTACCGCGTTTGGTGGGCCACGCCAAAGCCATGGCGCTGGTCATGACCGCAGAACCTGTTATGGCCGATGACGCCGAAGCCATGGGCATGATTTACGAAGCGGTCGATGACGCCGATTTACAAACCACGGCGCATGCCTTAGCCACTCGATTGGCGGCGCTACCGACAACTGCGCTAGCGCTAACTCGAAACATGCTCCGTCAAAGCTCCACCAATACGCTGGAACAGCAGCTAAATGTAGAACGCGACTACCAGGCCGCGGCCAGTAACACGGCTGATTTTAAAGAGGGGGTGGATGCGTTTCTAAACAAGCGCAAACCCGTGTACACCGGAAAATAATCGCCAACTTCATAGACCGTTTCGTGACCGCACTTCCTGAAAACGGGCAATGTGGCCCACTATGGGCAAAGCGTGTCGCTGATATGTCTGCACATGTCGCTAAATTGCTGTTCCTTTTCTGGCGACCGCCGCTTTCCCCCATATACTCCGCCTAAAGGCCGCATCGCGCTGAGAGAAATAAACCCATGACAGATCAAGACAATTTCGACGACGAAGACGACATCATCCTGGATGAATTGAATGATGAAGAGCTGGTTGAACAAATGCACGACGATTTGTACAACGGCTTAAAAGAAGAGATCGTGGAAGGCACCGAGATCCTCTTAAAGCGCGGCTGGGGTGCGGACAAAGTCCTTAACGATGCACTGGTAGAAGGCATGCGCATTGTTGGTATCGATTTCCGAGACGGCATCCTGTTTGTACCCGAGGTTTTGATGGCGGCTAACGCCATGAAAGGCGGTATGGCGTTACTTCGCCCATTGCTCGCTGAAACCGGTGCACCACCGATTGGTAAGGTGGTGATTGGTACCGTCAAGGGCGACATTCATGACATTGGCAAAAACCTTGTGGGCATGATGCTAGAAGGTGCCGGCTTTGAAGTGATTGACCTGGGTATCAACAACCCGGTTGAGGACTACCTGGCGGCTCTGGAAGAACATAAGCCTGACATCCTTGGCATGTCTGCACTGTTAACCACCACCATGCCTTACATGAAGGTCGTGATCGATACCCTGAAAGAGCAAGGTATGCGGGATGACTTCATCGTCTTAGTCGGCGGAGCACCGCTGAACGAAGAATTTGGCGATGCCATTGGTGCTGACGCCTACTGCCGTGATGCGGCTGTTGCCGTTGAAACCGCAAAGAGCCTGGTGGCCGAGCGCCGCGCCAGCTGACGCTGCGCTTGCTAATGCTATGCGCGCCGATAAAACCACACTGGTTATTGCCTGCGGCGCCATAGCGCACGAACTGATGGCGGTGATCAAGGCCAATGGTCTTGATCACCTCGACGTTCAATGTTTACCGGCCGAGTGGCACAACACGCCGGACAAAATCGCCCCCGGTGTTAAAGAGCTTCTGGACAGCCGCTTAGCCGACTATGAATCCGCCTTCGTGGCTTACGCCGACTGTGGTACCGGTGGCCATTTGGATGCGGTCATCGATGCCTATGGCGTTAAGCGATTGCCCGGTGCGCATTGCTATTCCTTCTTCGCCGGTGAGGCCGAATTCGAAGCCTTGGCCGAAGATGAACTGGGTACCTTTTACTTAACCGATTACCTTGCGCTTAATTTTGATCGTTTAATTTATTGTGGACTGGGTATGGACCGATACCCGGAACTGGTCCCAACCTACTTTGGTCACTACACCCGCATGGTGTATTTGGCGCAATTTGATAACCCCGATGCGCTTAACGCAGCTCAAGAAGCAGCCGCAAGCTTGAAACTTCCGCTCGAAATTCATCGCACGGGCTTAAAGCCTTTTAAGCAGGCTCTAGCGGGAGTACCGATTCATGTTCAACACGTATAAGTGTGTGGAGACATCATGGCTGAACTGATCACCATTTACTGGCGAGACATCCCTTCTCAGGTAATGGCGAAAAAGGGTCGAAAGGCTGAACGCGCCATGCTAACTGCACGCTTTCAGGAAGGCATCGACCGCGCCGCTATGCGAGCGGGCAAAGGTACCTCGGATGCTTACATGGAAGATTGGAAGCGTGTTAGAGAACCCTGTGAAGGTGACATGAAAGCCGCTGTTGAAGCAGCCGCTGCCGCATTGGAAGCGCAGTTCAGTGATGAGTACCTTGAGACATTGGTGAAAGCCAAAGGCTTAATCGAAAACCTGAAAACGGACTGAAGTCGCTGTGTACACATTAAGACTATGGGCAGTGCGTAACGCACGCCTTATGGAAATCACATACAGCGCTGTTGAGAAAACCTTAATAGCGATGGCCCCCTTACTAAAGCGCATCGGTTACGAGCGCTTGGATAAGCCCGTGGCCGCGGTTGAAAAAGTGGTTAAAGGAGCACTGTTTGATTGCCAGATGTGTGGGCAATGCGCGTTGAGTTCCACCGGTATGTCCTGCCCTATGAACTGCCCGAAAACCATTCGTAACGGACCCTGTGGTGGTGTACGCGCTGATGGTTATTGCGAAGTCAAACCGGAAATGCGTTGTGTCTGGGTAGAAGGGTTCGCTGGCAGTCAACGTATGAAAGCCGGCAGTGATATTCAGGTTGTGCAGTTCGCGGTTGACCATCGTTTAAAAGGACGTTCGTCGTGGTTACGCGTGGTGCAAGAAAAAACGTCCGCGGATGATGCAACCTCAGGTGCAACTTCATGAATCCGTCTACCTACGATGATGAACCCGTTCCAGGCTACCCGCTGCCCATGCGCGCCGGTCACAGTTCGCCCGGCCGTTTGGAACGCGTGCTGCGCGATGGTCATTTTGCGGTTACCAGTGAACTAGCGCCGCCGGATTCAGCCGACCCGAACGATGTGTACGAACGTGCGCAAATGTTTGATGGTTATGTGGATGCGATTAACGCAACCGACGGCAGTGGTGCGCACTGTCATATGGGTAGCCTGGCGGTTTGTGCGTTATTAACTCGTCTGGGTTATGCGCTTATCATGCAGATCTCATGTCGCGATAAAAATCGCATCGCCATACAGGGAGACATCCTGGGCGGCGCGGCCATGGGCGTGTGCAACATGCTGATGCTATCCGGCGACGGAGTTCAAACAGGTGACCACCCGCAAGCCAAGCCCGTGTTTGATTTAGATTGCATGTCGTTATTGAACATTGCCCGCACTATGCGAGATGAAGGCACGTTTCAAAGTGGTCGTAAGCTCAGCAGTTCACCACGGGTATTTTTAGGCGCAGCCGCTAACCCGTTTGTGGAACCGTTTGATTGGCGCCCGCAACGCTTAGCGAAAAAAGTTGAAGCCGGTGCGCAGTTTGTGCAAACCCAATACTGCTACGACATTGAACGATTGAAACAGTACATGCACGTCGTGCGTGATATGGGGCTGGACAAAAAAGTCTACATCCTGGTGGGCGTTGGCCCGTTAGCGTCGGCACGCGCAGCCGAATTCATACGCAGTAATGTGCCCGGTGTGTACATCCCGGATTCGATCATCAAACGATTAAAAGGCGCTGAAGATCAAAAGGCCGAAGGCTTACAGTTGTGCGTTGACTTTATGCAACAGATTCGGGAAATTGAAGGTGTTGCAGGCGTGCATGTGATGGCTTACCGGCAAGAAAAACACGTACCAGAACTGGTTGAACGTTCTGGTGTTTTAGAAGGACGAACCCCCTGGCACCCCAAACTCTATGAAGGGGATGCAACCGTGCAACAACTATTGGATTCAAACGCATGACCGACACCGTCATCAGTTCTGCCACGAAAGAACACATCATTGGCGATGACCGCGCATTCACCATCATCGGTGAGCGCATCAACCCCACTGGGCGAAAAATTCTGGCAGAAGAAATGAAAGCCGGTGATTTCAGCCGTGTGGAATCCGATGCCCTAGCGCAGGTTGCTGCCGGCGCTCAAATGTTGGATGTAAACGCAGGCATTCCACTGGCCGACGAACCCGCCTTGCTAGCGCAGGCGGTTAAGTTAGTGCAATCCATAACCGACGTCCCGCTATCGATCGATTCTTCCATCATCGAAGCATTGGAATCGGGTTTAAGTGTTTATCAAGGTAAGGCGCTGGTGAATTCAGTTACCGGTGAAGATGAAAACCTGGAACGCGTATTACCGTTGGTAGCAAAATACGGCGCTGCCGTGGTTGCTATCTCAAACGATGAAACCGGCATTTCTGAAGACCCGAACGTACGCTTTGATGTGGCTAAGAAAATTGTTGAGCGCGCAGCCGACCACGGCATACCGTACAGCGATGTGGTTATCGACCCCTTGGTAATGCCTATTGGTGCCATGCGTTATGCAGGCCGTCAGGTGTTCGATATTCTAAAGCGCATTCGCACCGAGCTTAAGTGCAACACCACCTGTGGCGCGTCTAACGTAAGCTTTGGTTTGCCTCAGCGTAATGGCATTAACGGTGCGTTTTTATCCATGTCAATAAGCGCGGGTATGACCTCGGCAATCACCAACCCGATTCATGAAGAAGTCATGCAGTCGGTCATGGCAGCCGATGTCTTGATGGGCAATGACCCGGACTGTCTGGCGTGGATACAAAAATACCGTGAGCCTGCGGCAGAAGGCAGCGACGGTGCGCGGGGTCGACGTCAAACCCGTCGGCGTCGGAAGTCATAACGTGTTGTTAACCGTCCGCGCAAGGACGGCATAACACCATCAGTGCACAGCATGACAGGTAGACCCTCAACCCGGCCAAGTACACAAACGCTATGACAAACGCCAAAATCGTCTTTACCCCCAGTGGCAAACGCGGTGAATTTCCCGTCGGCACAAAAGTGTTGGATGCGGCGCGAGCGTTAGGTGTGGATGTGGATTCGGTGTGTGGTGGGCGTGGCTTGTGTGGCCGCTGCCAGGTCGTGCCTATGGTTGGGGAATTTCCCAAGCACAACATTACGTGCAGC
The DNA here is from genome assembly GCA_020629835.1 of Granulosicoccaceae bacterium. Taxonomy (GTDB): domain Bacteria; phylum Pseudomonadota; class Gammaproteobacteria; order Granulosicoccales; family Granulosicoccaceae; genus Granulosicoccus. The sequence continues at coordinate 17,670 of JAHDCO010000019.1, read as the reverse complement.
GAATCCAGCATAAGCGACGCGACCAAAATGGAAGCGCGGTATCAGCGCATTAACGGTGATTTTGCTGAGCATCGCAGGCTCAGTTGTCAGATGGAGCTAACCGGTGACTTAGTGGTCGACGTACCGGCTGACAGCCAGGTACACCGGCAAGTCATCCGCAAAGAAGCCGATGCCATTGATATCGCCATCAATCCGTCGGTACGCATCCATGTGGTGGATGTGCGCGAGCCGGATATGCACGACCCGTCCGGTGATTTTCGACGCTTAACCGATGCCTTAAAAACTGAGTGGGGCCTTGAGGGTTTAACCGCCGACTTAGGTTTCATGCACACCTTACAAAAAACTCTACGTGACGGCCAATGGCAAGTGAGTGTGGCGGTACACAACGAGCGGGAAATTTTAGCAGCGTGGCCTGGATTTAAAGACGCGGTATACGGCTTAGCCATTGATGTGGGGTCCACCACCATTGCAGGCCACCTGACCAACCTGATTACCGGTGACGTCATCGCCAGCAGCGGGGCCATGAACCCGCAAATACGCTTTGGTGAAGATTTAATGAGCCGGGTAAGTTACGTCATGATGAACCCTGATGGGGATAAGGCCATGACGTCAGCGGTACGGACCGCCATCAACGAACTCCTGGTGGATGTATGCAGCAAAGCTGAAATCGAAACCGACGATGTGCTCGACATTACGTTTGTGGCAAACCCCGTGATGCATCATCTGCTGCTAGGTATCAACCCAGTCGAACTCGGTGGTGCACCGTTTGCGCTAACCACCGATGAAGCCATTACATTAGATGCTGCCGAACTTGATATCAAAGCGCATCGTAAAGCCAAAGCGTACTTACTGCCGTGTATCGCAGGTCATGTCGGTGCCGACACTGCAGGCGTTATATTGGCCGAAGCCCCCGGTGAGCAAGACGCCATGACACTGCTGGTAGATGTGGGTACCAACGCTGAAATCGTGTTGGGCAACCGCGAGCGCCTGCTTGCCTGCTCCAGCCCAACCGGCCCAGCGTTTGAAGGCGCGCAAATCAGCGGCGGTCAGCGTGCAGCACCTGGAGCTATAGAGCGAGTTCGTATCGACAGAGACACACTGGAACCGAAGTTTCGAGTTATCGGTTCAGAGCTTTGGTCGGATGATCCGGGCTTTGCTGACTCTATTGAGGGCATTGGTGTCACCGGTATCTGCGGGTCCGGCATCATTGAAGTAGTCGCCGAGATGTTCCTGGCGGGCATCATCGATCACGATGGCGTTGTGCGCGGCGAATTAGCCGAGCGTTGCAGCCGTATTGAAGCGGATGAACGAACCTTTAGCTATCGCTTGTTTAATAGTGATGAAATCGCTGCGTTAGTGCAGGCCAAGTCAAGCGATGGCGCGGCAAACGATGATTCGCACAATGGCCAGTCGCGTAACGCGAAAAACGCAAACGACGATGGCAACCAGGCAGTCGGGGTGAACATTCGAATCACTCAAAACGATGTACGCCAGATACAACTGGCAAAAGCCGCCTTGTATGCCGGTGTTCGCCTGCTGATGGACAGACTTGAAATAAATTCTGTCGATCGTATTCGTTTAGCTGGTGCGTTTGGCAGCCACATCGATGTTACCTACGCCATGGTGTTGGGCTTGATACCCGACTGCGATTTAGAGTCTGTTGCGTCCGCGGGTAATGCAGCCGGTAATGGTGCACGTATCGCGTTGCTGGATAAAAACTCTCGGCCCGCCATTGAAAACACCGTACGTGCGGTTGAGAAAATTGAAACAGCCGTAGAGCCTGCATTCCAGGCGCACTTTGTAGAAGCTATGGCGTTCCCACATAAAACAGCCGACTTTGAAGCTTTGGGTAAAGTGGTGAACTTACCGCCGCGGCCGGCAGCCAGTACGTCCCAGGAAGGCCGCAGCCAACGCAGGGGCCGTGCCGCCCGAAGGCGCTCACGCGCAGCTGGCGATAACGGGTAAACTGACGGGCCTTGTTGAGCCCGGATAACACGTATCTCAAACCCACCTGCGGGCCAATCGCGTCGTGATGAAACACGCGTAGCGCTGTACTACACCGTGATGTTTCTGAGCATCGGTAGCATGGTGCCGTTCGCGGCGCTGTGGTTAGATTCACTCGGGTTCAGCGGAACACAAACTGGCACACTACTCGCCACGCCGTCGTTGCTGGTGGTGCTGTTCAATACACTCATTGGTCGCTGGGCGGATTACCTGTCTGATTGGCGTAAAGCCATTCTGGTGTGCAATGCCCTGGTGCTCACGCTGAGCGTTGGGTTGCTGTTCTCCCAGCAGTACGCGGTGGTGTTTGTGTTGTGGGCCTTATCCGGCTTATTCATGATGGCCAGTAACCCCATCATCGATGCAGCAGCATTGCAAATGACCCTGAAGCGCGGCAGCGACTTCGCCCGGGTGCGCTCGTTTGGTTCCATCGGCTTTATCGTGGGTATTGTTGCCGCCGGTAAGTTGTTTGAAACCTACGGCTTAAGTGGCTTCGTGTGGGTAGTTATTGCGGGCGCTGGTTTACGCGTATTCGTGGCTTACTATCTACCGAAATTCCAGGATAACGATACCCATAATTCGTCCGATCCACACTCATCTGATCCACACTCATCTGATCCACACTCATCGGATTTACACTCATCGGATTTACACTCATCGGATTTACACCCAGCAGATTCACGCCCATCAGATTCAGAGCTATCAGCATCGCAGCAAACCGATAAAGAGGTGCAGTGGTTTAGCGGATTGAAAGCGGGATTTACCGTGTTTCGGCAACCGGGTATTTTCGTTGTGATCCTGGGGGCCGCGTTACTGAATGCTTCACACAGTTTTTATAATGTGTACTCCGTACTGCACTGGACGCAAATCGGCCTTAGTGCAACTACCGCATCGTTGTTGTGGTCAATTGGTGTGGTCGTGGAAGTGCTGCTGATGTGGGCATTCGCTGGCATTAGTAAGCGCGTGTCGGCACGCCATTGTTTGTTGTTTGCAGGTTTTGTGTGTGTACTGCGATGGTTCGCCACCGGAACAGACCCCTCACTCGCTGTGCTGATTGGGTTACAGGTATTGCACGCCATCACCTTTGGCTTAACGTTTCTTGCTGGTGTAAATTTCATTGCACGACGCGTGGAAGAGAATCACGCCGCACAAGCGCAAAGTGTGTTGGCCACATTAGTCACCTTAAACATGGCGATCAGCACAGCGATCTCCGGCTTCTTTTATGATGTATTGGCCGGGCGTGGCTACTGGTTAATGGCGTTGATTTCGGTTGTGGGAATTGTTTGTATTCTGGTTAGTTATCGCAGCTCGCTGAGTGATAAGGCTTCGGCGTAGTGGTTTACGCAGGGTTATCGGGCAGGTTGGCAAGTACGTCGTAATTTAGCTGCAGCAGAAAATGCAAAGCATCCACAAACACCCAATTCTCAGCCAGCAAGTCACCGTCACGGCGCCAAAAGTCACACACCCGCATATAGACACGTTTATCCACCGGCCCTTGCCCAAGGAAGGGTTTGACTTGCATCATGTTCAACGACGGCCAACCGCCTAAGCAGCTGTATTCCCCATCAGCCATACGAATGAAATGTCGGGTAACGCTGCCGGGCTTTATTCCGCTAATCCATTCACTGAACGTATTCTCGAATGGGGTTTGAAAGCCTGCGAATTCTTCCTTCCCCTGAAAAGCCCCGAATACAGCCGGCCCATACCAGGTCATGTCGTCATGCCAGTCTGCGCGCCACGCTTCATCTACGGTGGCAAGGTTTAGCAGCATTTTCTCTGTTAACTGCAAGGTTTTCGTTGAAGCATCAGCCGGATTCGCATGCCACTGCAACCCATCCTGAGTGGCTGGCCCAGGCAAGTAGCCGGTGTAACCTGCGTGACTAGCGACGGTGTAGTCCAGAGGCCAAACGCCTGCAGCCATCATGAGCGCCGGGATATCCAGATAAATATAAGACTCGACGCACTTGCCGTTTTGCATTAAGTGAAACTCAGCAAAGCGTAAATACGCAAGTGCACCGGTGGGCTGAATACCAATCCATGGTTTTAGGAAATTGCCGCTGTAGTATCCCGTGCAGGCAAGCCACTGTGCGTCTTCAAACTCGCCCCCAATTGCTATGTACTCGGAACGTCGGAGCTTTTGAAAGCTGACAGTAAGTGGTTGAAGAAATGCATCAACGTATACGCTTGCGCCAATAAGTTCGTTGAAAGGATGAACGACATTAATCTCCGCATCCGCGGCGTAAAACGCCTGCGCTGCCGTAGACATCACAGTCAAATCGGAAGAGCGGTAGGCCTTGCAGTAGCGTTTTAGCAGCGCTTTGTTGGTTTGCGTGGGCATCCTGATAACCTGTGTAGCACCCTTTGAATCTATAGGGTAACGCGACGTTAAGTCTAGCGTTCTTGAAAGGCCACTCGAAGCCCAAGTATGCAGTAGATGCTTCCGACGAACTTGCCCTGCCATCGTGTGATAACTGGATTTCTGCGCAAGTAAACACCAATACGGCCAGCACTCACGGCCACTACCATCGTAGAAAGCAGCCCCATCAATACGAAAAGCACACCCAGTAGCGTTAGCTGTAGCCAGACCGCGCCATTTTCAGGTTTTACAAATTGCGGTAGAAACGCCAGGAAGAACATGGCCGATTTCGGGTTAAGTACTTCGGCGAGCACAGCCTGGCGAAACGCTGCCCATGCTGTGAGTGTTTGCTTAACACCCAAGCTGTCGGGTTCAACCTTTTCCAAAATGGCACGTACACCCAAATAGATTAGATAGCCTGCCCCGAGGAATTTAACGACGGTAAATAGCGTCGCCGAGGCCATGACAATGGCTGAGATTCCGATAACGGCAAGCACCGTATGAATCAAATCCCCAACCGCTATCCCCATGCCGGTAGCAATACCGACTCGTGTTCCGGATGTGGACGCCCGTGCCAGGGTAAGCAGCACCGCCGGGCCTGGGATAATGACGAATCCAAACAGGATTACCAGGTAGGTTATCAGGGTGGATTGATCAATCATGGGCACTCACATCAATTAAACGAAACCGCAGATACGGAGACTGAACCTGACAGTCCGTTGCTTAGGGTATAGGTAATTGTGAAAATATACTCACCAACGGGCATTGGCTGAACATTCAATTTCAATAAAAACGCTATCGGAGCCGCCGGGCCAGTTTTTATAAAATCCGGCAACGAATAATATTCAGTCGATCTCAGTATTTGAGTAGGCACATAGGCCTGGGTTGGAGGGTAGTTCGCATCAACGGCTCTTTGCAGCGGTGCGATGGAGAATGCGTCGTTCAGCTCACTACCCGCAGGGTACTTGTCACTCACAGGAAGATTTGCAGAAACCGACAGGCTTGTCAGCTCAGGTCCTACGGTGTATCTACCCGGCGCAGCACAACTCAGACGTGATTCAACAGCAATAGCGTCGTTGGGTTGTGCCGGTAAACTTTGGTTTCCAAGATTATAGGTAGCGCTAACCCCGATCCTGTAAGTGACGTAATTGTCGCTACGCGCGGTGGGCTGCAGATCTATGAAATTAGAGCCTTCGAATTGAATTGCCTCTAAGGACAAAGGGTTGAAGGAGGACTCATAATAGCCATCAACATTGACGGGTGTGTCACCATCGCAAGACTCTACACTTGCAAAAAGCACTTCCTCATTATTTTCTTCGATGTCCTCCTGAGTATCTGCTTCAAGTTGATTTCCATCGCTAACATCCGTTGCCAACGAGTTTTCTGTATTTGAGCTACAACCTAAAGTGGTAATGAGTAGTCCAATCACACATACGCAGAGTCTGACTGGACTGATCCTGTATCCGCTCTCATCCGTTTTGACTAATCGCATCGCTTGTTGCAGTAGCGTATTACGCGTTTGATACTGATCGACAGGACACATTACTCTCCAGCGGGCATAACACGATTCCATCAAGCACCAGGGCCCATTTAACCCCTATGGGTGAAAGAACAAGCACCTGAGTGGTCTTACCGGTTCGAGGTGTAGCGTTGCTGCAAGCAACCATTGAATGATTCATGGCGGTGGTTTGCATCGTGACCGGAGATGCCACATCCAGATAGTGTATTAACGGAAAAGTTGACGCATCCAGAATTGCATGAACGTAAACGTCGGCATCCTGTGCTTCATCGAACGGTTCACCTGCAGTCAGTATGTCAAAACATCTGCGCATGGCTCGGCTTGCTGTTTGCCGGCACGCCGCTGGCGAACGCCCGCACTGTTTTGCAATGTCCTGATAGGACATACCAAACACGACATGCAGCAAGACCACGGCTGTGCCATGCGCATTGGAAACGTGTAGCAGGCAAGATACGAGCTCGGAAAGCTGTTGTTCTATTTCATGCGGGGCGTCATGGGAATTAAACAAGTTAACGCCGGGTAGCAATCGCAGTAGTTCACGCTCGCGTGTACTTCGTCGTGCCTGATCAATGGCTAAGTTGCGTGTCACTTTCATGAGCCAGGCTGACGGGCATTCAATTGAATCGGCTGGCTTTTCCAGAAGCCGAAGATACGCTTGCTGAACCACCTCTTCGGCCATATCCGCCGATCCGAGGATGGACTGTGCGATACGAAACATAGCACCCTGACAAACCGGGTCGTCCCAGAGTGGATATCGATTAACCATGCCTTAAATCTATCACACCCGCCAAACCGTCAACTTTTTAAATCGGGGTGTCACAAAACCGAGATGCCATTCGTCTGTATTGATAGGCACCTTTACGAATTGTTTTCCAGTGCCATCGTTACATGGCAAAACATCGGCTTACGTTATGACTGAATCCAATCTAATCGCCACAAAGCAGTTTGAGTCACGAACGGTTTTGGTTTTTGGGGAAATCTCCGACACCCTGGCCCAGGAAGTGACACAACAGTTGATAACTCACGATACGGCATCAACAACAGAGCCGATAACCGTATTAGTGTGCTCTCCGGGCGGGCATGTAGAATCGGGTGATGCGATTCATGATGTCGTCCGGTTTATACGCTCACCCGTCCGTATGATTGGTACGGGGTGGGTAGGAAGTGCGGCAGCGCATGTGTTCCTCGCCGCATCATCAGAAAACCGTATGTGTCTACCCAACACGCGGTTTCTGATTCATCAACCCAGCGGTGGTATCGGAGGCTCTGGAACCGACATCGCCATTCAGGCCCACCAAATTCTGCTGACACGTAAACGCATTGCAAACACAGTAGCAAACGCTACCGGACAACCGTTTGAAAAAGTCATGGCAGACATTGAGCGTGACCATTGGTTGTCAGCCGAAGAAGCCATTGACTATGGCCTCATATCAAAAATAATTAACCACCGTAGCGAAGTGGATGCCCCCGTGAATTGATTGGGAGGTACAAGCGCTACCGCAGTGCTTACACAGAGCTAACGCGGCGCTACCCCAACCAGCTGAGTGAACTGATTGGGGCATAGGCCAGCATTGGGTTACATCGGTTGGTTAGCGTCTTCAACAATATCAATGATTAACCCCGCAGGGTCTTGGACCATAAAATGGGTTTGATTCCAAGACTCTTTTTTCAATTCAAAAACCACGTTGAGTGCATCGGTCTGCGCTTGCTCAAAGGCCGCTGCGGCGTTTGCCACTTCAAAGGTGATGACCGCACCCTGAGTTGTTGCCGGAGGGTGCAGGAACTCCGGCTGGTTGGGTAAATTAGGTTTCACAAACCCCAGCTGAATTCCGTTGGCCGGGTTTATCAAGTGCAGGTAGAACGTGTCGTCATAGAACACGGCTTCAAACCCGAAGGCCTCAGCATAGAACCGTTTTTGGGCTTCCAGATCTTCAACAACATACAAAGGAAAAGCTGAATTGATGGCAATCATGTTACGAATCCTCTTTTTGATGGCGGAGGCTGTAACTTAACGAGCGCTCAAGACATTGAATTGTAGATTTCGGCCATCCGTTTAATTTGCCCTGGCGTTAGCCCCGTCAAGGCTCTGATTTCCTTGATCCTGTGGGCTTCATCGTAATAACCATCCTCCAGCGTTACCGGGTCGGCGTTAAGAATCTCTTTCAGTGAAGCCTGCAACCGCATAACCCGCTGAACTTTTTTAGGACCATACCCAAACAGTGAGCCCATAATACGCCGGAACTGCCGATCACTGAGTTGGAAATGCCCAGCGATGGTTTCCATACCGCCTAGCCCAACTGAAGCTTGCATCGCCGCTAACACTTTATTGACGTCGAGTCTTGTCGTCGATAATTCAGTTTGGGAGCAACGCGTTAGGTACTGCTCAATGGCGTTATCCATCGTGTGTGCTAAACCTTCGGGCCCTTGGATGCTCTGACATTGATGGACCAGCTCGTGTATACCCAAAGTATCGGTGGTGTCTGTGCCTGGATGGCACCGCGCCAGCTCAGTTGCCGTGGTCTTAAAAAACTGATGCGCCAGTTCGGTTTTCAAACTCATTCCCACATACGTTATGGGGCCAGTCAGCGGAATAGAAAACGGTTCAGAGGACGGTGGGTACACGATGGAGAATTCAGGTATCTGAGGAGACATCACCAGATCTGTGGCGTTGTCAGGAATCACATCTAGATTCGTATCATCAGTCGGAACGCTTAACCACCAGTAGTAGTGGACATACGCTTGATGCGCTTCAGTGGGGCTCGCACAAAAACACGTTAACGACTCATGTTCAATCTGGTACAACTGCAATGGCAGCTCGGTATCGCTGATTGAGAACATAATGCTGTTTGTGTTCGCTGCGGAGTACTGGAGCTATTTACCTTATCGCGTGAAGTGCCGTTCGACAAGTTCCTCAGCGATTCCCAGTACGCCACACACTACGGGTGTCAAGCCACCATTCGATAGCGAATGGCATCCGATAGGCGTTGATTAACCGCCGATTCGCACGTAGCGCACAGGGTCGATTTACACGACATTACTCGTGTTTCCTCTTCGCTATTGGGCCTTAGACTCCAATGCTCCTGATCAATCAGCTCTTGATATTCATACCAGGTATCTTCGAAAGACACACGACAACATAGACTGCAGGTTTCGTATACAACCGCACCGTTGTTTGTGTGTGCCCCTTGGTCGGAACTGTCGCTTGTAAAAGCAGGGATAATTTTCCGGTTCCATGTAACACCGGAGGGCCGTGGATCGCTCGCAATCATTTGATTCTTGAACTCAACAAGCTCATCGCGCGTTGCGGCAATTTGCACGCGAAAGAATAAGCAATGCGTGGTGTTATCGCATCGATACGGGAAAGATAGAATGCTGCGACCTTGCCTCACCTGTACAAGCACTGAATTGAAGAGATTAGCTGTTTTTGCGTCAGCGAAAATTTCGGCAAACAGCATCTGTACTGGGCCGGATTCAGTGTCACGGGTGGCAGGTTCAAGTCCTTCGGTTCCTTGAACAAATAGCGCATCTGATTCATCAACGAAAAAGGAGAACTCTTGTTTGAGTGAATCATCGAATGGCAGAGATTGATTTGCGTGCATACCCTGTCACCTTCCCCTTTTTCAAGCTGATCCAAATATTCAACAACTAAGTTAAAAATTTACGATGTTTTTTAAGCCGGCACTACTGTCCCACCACGTATCGAGCAGAGCGGTAATCTCACTTAATGCCACAGGTTTAGAAAAATAGTATCCTTGAAGATCCGCGCAACCCATCGCACGAAGGATGATGCACTGCGCTTGAGTCTCAACACCTTCGGCTACGGTATCCATGCCCAGATGGCTTGCCAGACTGATTAACCCTCGTACCAGTCGCTGATCCGCATCAGATGTTGCAAGCCCATCAATGAACGATTTATCAATCTTTAGTGTGTTAGCTGGAAACTTCTGCAAGTGCAGCAACGAAGACTGCCCCGTACCGAAATCGTCAAACGCGAAACTAACACCTGCCCGTTGAAGCATCACGATGTTATTTAACGCTACTTCATCGAGCAAATCAGCGACAAATCGCTCACTTAATTCCAGTTCAAGCTGATTACACGGAACCTTTACATTGCTGACAGTATCGATAACGCTATCTGCGAATCCAGATTCCAATAGCTGGACGCCGGCCACGTTCACACAAACCCGATTGTTCGGAGAGCTGGCTAACCAAGGCTGCATTTCAGTTAAAGCCTGTTCAAGAATCCAATCGCCCAACGGCCGTATAAAGCCTGTTCTTTCGGCTATCGGAATAAATTTATCAGGCGAATAAACAATTTGGCCGTCTCGAATCCATCTCACCAGCACTTCAACACGCTGGCAATAACCACCGCTGAGTGGCACGATGGGTTGATACACCAGCGAAAACTCACGTCGTGTCAGTGCATCCGACAGGTTGGATTCTATGTTGAATTCTTCTTCAACTTTCTCCTGCATGACCGCATCAAAAAAGCGGTAGCAGTTTCGGCCGTCAGCCTTCGCCTGATACATCGCAATATCAGCGATCTGCAGATAGCCCGACGTGGTTGTTGCGCCATCATGACCGGTAACGACGCCGATGCTTAATGTGGGTTGTAATTTCCGGTTTCTGAAATACAACGGCCGTGCGACTTTCTGCTGGATCTGCTCACAAAGTGCCTCAATACACTCTCGTTGCGCATAGTTCTCTATCAGTATGGCAAATTCATCGCCTCCCATGCGAGCTATCAGCGATCCACGTGGTACCGAGGCGGAGAGTCGAAAACCTATCTCGCTCAACAGCAAATCACCACTCAGATGACCAATCGTGTCATTGATCTTTTTGAAGTCATCAACATCGATGAGTAAAACCGCGTGTTGTGATTTATTTTCCCGCACGATTTCCCGTAAACGCACATCAAAGAGCGCGCGGTTTGGAAGGCCGGTCAATCGATCATAATGAGCCTGGTACTCCATACTGCTCGCCAGAGTCACTAATTTTTCTTTTTCCTGTGCACGCTGAACCGCTTGCGCCGCCAGGGGCGCAAAGTCTTTGAGTAAATCCAGGTGTTCAGAATTCAGAGTGTCACGCCGCTCAGACGCGCAGATCAGCAGCATGCGCTGTGTATTGAACAAACACGGCGTTACCAGCGCAGATTGCAAGGCGTTCTCTGCATGAGAGGGATCACCATCTTCCAAGTATCCTGGTTGCGGCCAGCCTTTGACGCGGGCCAGTTTGGACAATCGACTCGCACGGCCGCCCAACGCACGCAGCAGTGCCCCTTCTGCAGGGAAAGACGGAAAGCTCAGTCGACTATCGGTTGCCGCCGCAGTTACGAGAAATCCCGCACGGGTTTCTAACAACACAGATGCACTATCGAAAGGAATAAGCGTACGTAAGCACTCAAGTATTTCCTGATACAGCTCTACTGTGTTATCGCACGCGGTTAAGACATCAAGCCCCTTAAGTAAGGCTTCGGTTTTTAATCGAGCGCGATTTTCCTGAAGGCGCAAGCGTTCCTGCGCAAACAGCGCCTCTCGTAATTGCTCCTGTGTCTCTTGGTGGTTCATGTCACCGCAGGCTGTTTTACCTGCTATACGGCTTTATGAAACAAGGTGGCTGAGATCATTAAGTTCCCATGACGGTTTTGACCGCCCACGAATCGTCCCTGCTCTCCGAATGTGAAGGCGCACAAGAACGGTGCCTGCCCCATGGTTGGCTGAATATGATCTTTTATCTCTGCGGCTCGATCTTCCACTGCCAGTAGACATCCCCCACAGAAGATGAATAGCCCGCCAACGAGCTCGAGCTCAGCACTCTCACTGGTTGTCAGCGCGTTCGTCGCTTCATTGGCTACGCGCCCGGGCCGACTAATGATGTTGTCCTGAGTGCCCTGCATTAACGTGAGCTGCTCACCTTCCCGGATATCACAAAAAAACGACAGTGCTTCATCAACCGTATAGGTTTCCGGGTGAGCGAGGTTGTAGTACGGGATACCACCCACATCGCCCACAGCAACGCCAATCGGTTGCAGCGTACTGGTACCCAGCACATGAACCGGCAGCGGTTGAGCCTCTAAGTCCACTAGCCCGTTCACCCATTGGTTGTAAACACGAGCAGCGGGTTGATGGTCAATTTCATACACCACACGACCTTCGGTGCGCGTGGCGATGCCGACGCTCTCCGTTGGGATGTATCCGTTTTCGAAACTCGACGAGACATGGAAGCTGGTGTAGAACACCGCAACCGCCACACCGTTAGCGGACGACGCCGTACTGGCAAAGCATGACCATTTTGCGCTCAAATCTTCATCGGCTGATGACCCGCCAACGATCAGTACATCGCCATCAAGCAAATCGTTAAGGGTGCCAACCACACACTCTTCCTGACCCGGCGCTGAGTGAACCCAAACAAGATCCGGAATCTCGCCATCACGATCTGCCTGTTCAATGGCGGCATCCAGGGCTTGTTCAACAGCACCGTGTACATCGTCACCGAAATCGCTGAAGCCACAACCGAAGTCGCCATCGTCATCCTTCATTGCCCACAAGGCAAATCCTGGCTGTTGAAACTCGCTGAGACCGTGATTAGTCAGAACGCCACGACAAGAGGATGACCCCATAATGGCCGTTGCAGGAAACGCTTGTTCAAGCGCGGCAGCAATGTCGTCGGTTGGTGAATGGGCCGTGTAGCTGGCGATGACCAAGTCGGGTTTGCCACCTAAAGAGGATTCAATATCCGAGCATACGCGACGAATATCATCAGGCGAATGGTAGTAACCCGTTCCAGTCGCTATTCCGTTATCAGACATGCCAATCCCCTATTACTGTATTTAATAGGTATCGACAGTGCATATTGCTGCTGAATTGAGCGGTATGGTAGTTTCAGAAATTGGAACGCCAGCCCGTCAAAAACTTGAATTCTGTCACACGAGCGGACGGGCGAGTCTATACGCTCTGCTGGATTGGGTTACTCACGAAATGCTATCGACCCCGCTGCACCTGCCATAGCGCCCGCCGCACCTCGATTCAACCATGTCTGCATGGATGAATTTTTGAAGTATTGACGCCCCCGATCAGCAAGCGCAGTGTAGCCAACGAGTACACCACCCCAAATCAGAATGATTGCCACACTAAACTGTGTTGCGGTAGCCATTGTTAGGTGGCTTACGTCCATGACTGTGGCGACCGCCGGCCCGGGTGTGATGGAGTCCAATGCGAATATGGCAATGAATACGAAGAGCAGTTCTTGTTGCATGAGCTGGAATCAACCCTGACTAGCGCGTGTTCTTTCTAGTACATTCCTCTGGTTGCAATCGACTAGAGGAACGATAACGATTAACTATTTCTATCTTAACAACAGTCCCAGTTATACCAGACACGATCAAACTTCCGCATAGTAAGGTCTTCTTCTCTTATTAAGAATTGAGCAATACCGCAATCACCCCACATCATGTCGACACAATTATTGGATTCTGAGTCAAGCTGAAATAGAAGAATCCAGTTCTCATCGGGAACCAAATACTCACGAGGGTCTTGCTGCGTAAAAGATGCGAACCCGCCAATTTTATGGTCTTTCGATCGCTGAAGCGTGTCAAACGCGTACTCAAGCTCATCATCTGAAAGAGCGTCAAATTCTTTGACGATTTTATTCCAACGATAATCCTCTGGCGAAGCGATCTCTTGTCTTTTTTGGAATTGTATTCTGCATTGACCTTTTATGGGCGACTCGTCAGCATGCTCAATGTTGTCATTAGAGAAACGTGCATCATCGTGGTCGGTGAGTTCAGCGTGATAAACAACTCGATACTTTGTGTGTTTGAAATCTATGAATGAATGTAGCTCACGAGCGGATTCAAAAAATGTAAGGCCCAAAAGATCATCCAGTTCGATAAAAAACTGCAGCAAGCCCTTGGGCGGTAAATCGATAGGAGACTGATCAATTTCGGATAGATTTATCTGCGCAATAAAAGTAAGGTCTTCGTCATTCCCACCGCTCGGATAGGGCATGTCTTTCGGCCAGTAGGGTACGCCCCCAATTTTTGATTCGGTAACGCTGGTTGGTAATTCGTCACACAGGGTTATGTGGAGACTAGGAAGGCTGTTGTTCTGAAGTGCCGCATGTATTTGTTGCCACCGAGCGGGTACCGCTACAGTGTTTTCTCTCTGATCTTGATCCTTGGATTTTCTTCGTGAGAGAAAGAAATAGACGATCAATACCATCACAAATATTGCTATCCAAAAGAATAATCTCATCGGTTTCTCTTAGAAGGTTATTCCGTACACGATACTCTGCACTAGCAAGTCATGATCGGGCGAAATAAAAGCCGGGAAAAGTGCAACAAAAAACACAATGGTTTTGGGGTTGGTAACGCAAGCGAAAAACCCTGCCCAAAACGTCGCGCGGTCTGTTTTGATGGGACTGACATTTGCTGGTTGGCGCATAGCACGGAACGACTTTATCGCCATACCCAAAATAAAGATGCCACCAGCGATTTGCAAGAAAGGCAACACAAGGGTAGATAACGATACTAGAGCGGTTAACCCTGCTGTCGCTACGATGATGTGTACGACGGTACCGAGGACATCACCGGCGACGGCTACCACCGCAGCACGAGAACCGTATTGGAGTGATTGCGCGGTGGCGAAGGGCACTGACGGTCCGGGCGTAGCCACAAAGATAAGCGATGTTGTTAGAAAAGCGAGGAAAAGTAATTGATCCATCTTGGTTCTATTTGTAAAAAATAACGTTGATAAAAAATCAAGACATTTTAGAGTTGCTTGTTGGTTTTCAATCCAAGCAGTATGGCTGTTCCGAGTAACCCTACCCCCGCAGCCCTGTCAATAAGCGCTTGACCAGACTGCCCGATAAGCTGAGCGAGCCAATGTGCGGATTTCCCATAGAAGGCGAGAAAAATTCCATCGATTACCAAGTAAGTTATTCCCAAGACCAGGATTTGCCCCGGAACAGGCGCATTGTGATCAATGAACTGTGGGAACAGCGCCGCGAAAAAAATCACCGCTTTAGGATTTGCTGCTGATGTTATAAACCCCTTCGTCCAGAGGTTCGGCAAAGTGGAGACTCGAGCTTTATCCACAACTCGCCTCGGTTTAAATGATGACCCGATCTGTCTAATACCCATCCATGCTAAATAGGCTACTCCACACCATTTTAAGACTGAGAACCCATACTCTGATGCTAGCAACACCGTGGCGAGGCCCAGGCCAGCGAGCGTCATTTGGACCAGATTAGCTGTCAAATCGCCCGCCGCTGTCGCCAGCGAGCGTTGAAACCCGTTTGTCATACCGACCGATATCATCAGCAAATGACTCGGGCCTGGTGTACTCATGAATACCAGCACAGTGACAACGTATAACCACCAGTTTTCTATTGTCATGTCCCACCCCGCGGCTTTCGATGTTGCAAATTGTATTTACACAGAAACACAGTAAATCATGGTGAGGGCTGCTTCACTAGCACTAGCAACTGAGCTTCGAGTCCGCATAACGACTACAGAATTTTTCCCATCACATGCTCATCGCAGTAGCCAGAGCTTAATTTAACCGCATCTTGCTTGGTGCCTTCTATATTAAAACCAAAGCGCTCATACAGTTTTATAGCAAACTCATTATTGGCCATAACCGACAGTTCGAGCCTGTGCAGCCCACGACTAATAGCCCAATTTTCAGCCTCAAAGAGCAATTTTCCACCCCATCCCTGCCCTGTGTATTTTTGCTTGATGCCTAGCACCAGATACGCACAATGACGATCACGGATTCTTGTATTCTGTCGACAACCGATGAACCCCGCTATTTCTGTATTCAAAACGTTTTCTAATACAAAAACTGCTGAATAGGCAGATTCTACTGACTTAGAGAGTTGTTCGACTTGTTGCTCTAGGGTGGCTTGTCTTTCTCCCGGAGCAAACAGCATATTCTCGGTCTCAGTATCGAGCGCATCCCATAAAGCCAAAAACTGATCTGCATCGCTTACAACAACCGGTCTAACTATGAGTTCAGGGTTTGCCATCATTGTGGTTTTAATAGATTCGTTACTAACGCAGTCGTTTAGTTTGCATTCAAATTTCTACTAATTACAAACTTTGCAATAGTTAATCACATTGATCGGTATTCCACCTGGAACTGCCGGGGTGTAAGTCCAGTTTCATTTTTAAATGCCCGATTAAATGCGCTCTGGCTACTGTATCCAACGGTTGCTGCGATTTGGATAATTTGAATGTCTGAATTTACCAATAATTCGCGCGCGGCGATTATTCGAACTCGGCGCAATAGATCGCTCCATTTCATACCCGTTTCATCGACCACGCGCCGGGACAAATTGCGTTCACTCGTGGCCAGAACAGATGCAATTTCGCCCAATTCAATCGTGTTCATATGTCTCTCAATGGTCAGATCCACTGCACGAGACACGAGCTTCGAATGGCCCCTGGGCACCCAGTCAGTTGTTGGAGCATCCATACGCTCTACAAGAACCATCGCCAAGGCTCGGTAAAATATCTGAGCATTGCGATCAACTGGGCAGGTTCTGTCGCTCCAGCGCTTGCAGTGCAAAATCATCTGTTGAGCCAGTGATGTCAGATCGATTGTTTTGACTGTCAGATTATGTTCTGGAAATTGATCTGGGTTAAATAAAATTGAACAACAGGTAATTCCTGTGGGTATTTTGGCAATGACTGTCGTGTTTGCCGGTATCCACGCGGCTTTAGCAGGTTGCAAATACAAATAGCGTTCTTCAATTTCTAATCGCATAGACCCTGCGGCGCTGTACGCTAGGTAATGGTCGGCGAAACACAGGGTGGTGAATTCAGTTTTGGCGAATTCACCAAATACGCACGACGCGACGGTTGTGTCATCTAATTTATCCATGTTCTTGCACCCGGGATATAGGTCGGCCTGATAGGTTTCGCCGTTACCGGACAGTTTACCGATACACCCAGTCTACGATTACGCATTTGGCCGTTGGGCGCTTGTTTTCGCGTGTTGCGGCAAAGATCGATGATAGGCAAATCCGTAGCCTACGAATCTCTTGTACCAGAGAGGCCTTAAAAATGAAAAGGAATACACTGATTATGACTACCTTACTTGCCACGAGTACCGCCAACGCTGCAGTACTTAACGATGTTCAGTTAGACGGCCTATTAACCGGAAATACGTTGTATCTGAATATCCCGGCTGGCGGGCCAGCTTTACCAGATGGCGGCATCGTGCCCTTCAAATACGGGGCTGATGGATCCTCATCCGCTCGCCTATCACCTTCTCTGACACTCCTGGGCACTTGGACCATCAGAAGTGATCACTACTGCGTAGATTGGGAGAATGGTCCAAAAAACAGCTGTACAAAAATCGAGAAAACACCCAGTGGGATGAACCTGATCGACAAAGCCAGTGGTGAAATTCGTGGGACTGTGGACCGCATAGTTCCGGGCAATCCAGAAAACATATAGCTAACTTCTAGTCACCCTTCAACATCCATTCTGTTAAATGAGAAGCAAACTACAACTAAATCGGATAATTGAACTCATGCACGCAGGTTGGACGGCAGCCAGAATACTGATCAGCTTTCCTTCCTGCTCTCTTTCATACAATGTAAAGGTAAAGGTAAAGTTGGAAGGCGCGTAATGCTTTGCTTCTGATTTTGATCCAGATTTACAAAATTCATACGACTGACTTGAAATATAAGCACGTTAATAAAGTTCGAATGATGTGGTTAGAGGCGTACAAGTCCCCATAAGAGAATCATCGCCAAGCCGGATAAAAGAAAAACCACTAATACCAAT
>JAHDCO010000075.1 GCA_020629835.1 Granulosicoccaceae bacterium | reverse complement strand
CCGTTGCGGCCATGAAAGCAATGATGAGGCGATGCATATCCTATGACGCGTGTAACGACGCGTGTAATGACGCGTGTAATGACGCAACAGCGCACGCGACAGTCCTGCTTCGTTAGAATCCAGCCGCCTTGCAAGTGATTACAACACGCGCCATTGGCGGCTGAACCGGACGTACTTAAGTTGCCTGCAGACTAAATCGCGAGGTAATCGTGACGCAGTTGTTCGTTCTCGAGCACTTCCTTCGCATCACCTTGATAAACCAGCTCTCCGGTATCCAAAATGACCGCTTTATCAGCAAGCTTTAATGCGGCTACCGCATTTTGCTCAACGATAATTGTGGTCATCCCTTCGCTACGGATGTACTGCAGAGTTTTTTCAATCTCCTGAACGATAACCGGCGCAAGACCTTCGTAGGGCTCATCGAGTAACAGTAGCTTGATGTCTCTTGCGAGTGCTCGACCAATAGCAAGCATTTGCTGCTCACCACCTGACAAGGTGATGCCTTCTTGCTTGCGTCGCTCACCAAGCCGTGGGAACAACTCGTAAATCTGATTGATCGACCAACCTTTGGGCTCAACGATTTGGGCTAGCTTGATGTTCTCTTCAACGGTTAGCCCCGGAATGATTCGACGATCCTCAGGCACAAGGCCGACACCGTGTACGGACGCCTCATGACTCTTCATCTTGTGCAAAGGCTCGCCTGCCAACCAGATCTCCCCACGCTGCAACGACGGATCATCCAATCGTGCAATGGTTCGTAAGGTCGATGATTTACCGGCACCATTGCGTCCGAGCAGTGCCAGGATTTCACCTTCGGGTACATCAAAGCTAATGCCTTGAACGATATAGCTTTCGCCGTAATAGGAATGAATATCCTGGCAAGAGAAATACGCCTGAGCGCTATTCGTTGATGCCGAAGCAGCTGACGCGTTCAATGCGCACCTCCCAAATAGGCTTCTTGAACTTTTATGTTGCCTTTGATGTTTTCAGGTTCATCTTCAACGATGACATGGCCCTGCGCCAGCACACTGATGCGATCGGCCAACGTAAACACAACGTGCATGTCGTGCTCGATGATGATCATCGTGATGGAACGGGTATCACTGATGTGCTTAAGCACTTCGATGGTGTTGTTGGTATCTGCTCGACTCATCCCGGCGGTCGGCTCGTCCAGTAACAGTAGCTTAGGCTTCTGCACCAAGCCCATTGCCATTTCAAGGCGACGCTTGTCACCACGAGACATAGATGACGCAGTCATATCCAGCTTGTCTTGCAAGCCAATATCTTCGAGCACGTCAACAGCCTCTTTGCGGATATCCGTTTCGCGGCGTAAAGGCTTCATGGCATTCATTTCGAATATGCCATCCCGATGCGCTAGCGCGGGAATCATGACGTTTTCGAGGACGGTTAGGTCACCAAAGATTTCAGGGGTTTGAAACACCCGCGATACACCCGCCTGATTCACCTGGTACGGCAAGATGCCCAGCAGGCTCTGACCATGAAACATCACCGTTCCAGAATCCGGTTTCAGGCGACCGACAAAACAGTTTAATAAGGTGGACTTACCTGCCCCGTTGGGGCCAATGATGGCGTGGATACGCCCTTCTTCAACGGTCAGGTTGACGTCATCCAACGCTTGTAAACCACCAAAGCGTTTATTGACACCTCTTACTTCAAGCGCTGCGGCCATGGTGTTCTCCTAGTTCGCCTGATTGCTTTTGTTGAAGATTCGCTTGTACAGGCCGTTGATGCCACCCACCAAGCCACCTGGCAGGAAGATAACCACCAGCATGAATACCAGACCCAAGGTGAGGTGCCAGCCCTTACCCACAAACGGATAAATCACGGTAACCACGAAATCTGAAACGCCATCCGGCAAGAAGCTAAACCAGGTTTGCAGCAAGCTCTCGTTGATTTTGGAGAATATGTTTTCAAAATATTTGATTAAGCCTGCACCAAATACAGGGCCGATCAAAGTGCCAACACCACCCAGAATTGTCATCAAAACAACCTCACCGGATGCCGTCCACTGCATGCGTTCAGCACCCGCAAGCGGGTCCATCGCTACCATCAACCCACCCGCAAGGCCTGCATACATTCCAGAGATCACAAACGCTGCCAGGGTATAAGGTCGAGGGTTGATACCGGTGTAGCTCAAACGTTCGTTGTTTGACTTGATCGCTTTAAGCATCATGCCGAACGGTGAACGGAAAATCCGGATGGCGATGTAAAACGCAATCATCATAACGAAGGCACACAGGTAGTAACCCACGTTAAACGTCCACAGCCAATCGCCAACCGCTACCTGATGACTGTCACCCATCGTCATGCCAAACAGCGAGGGAGCCGGAATGTTGCCAGTGGTGTTCGCCGCATCAAAAATTCTCGGGTCGTTCAATGCGGTCTGCAGACCCGTTTCACCGCCTGTGATTGGCGTCAGTACCGAAGCTGCGAGCGCGAAAGACATTTGCGCAAACGCTAGCGTCAGGATTGAGAAATAAATGCCTGAACGTCGTAGCGAGATATACCCAATCAACAATGAGAACAAACCTGCCACAAGGGTAGAAATAATGATGGCCGGTAAGACATTGATGGTGAGCAGCTTCAACATCCATACACCAGCGTATGAGCCTGCACCCAGAAATGCTGCGTGACCGAAACTCAAGTAGCCGGTAAGACCAAATAAAATGTTAAATCCGACTGCAAAGATTCCGAAGATCAGGAAGCGCTGCATAAGGTCCGGATACCCTGCGTTGAACTGAGCCAACGCGGAGCTTTCCGGAAACGGATTAAGAAGTATTGGCGCCGCTAATACCAACAGCAGCACAAATAGCCAAAGTACAGCATCCCCACGAGATAAACCAAACACGTTCTTAGCTCTCCATTACGCCTTTGCGCCCGAGGAGACCTCGTGGGCGTGCCAATAGAATCACGATTGCCGCGAGATAGATAACGACTTGGTTGATTCCCGGAATTAATTCGATGACTTGACGCATCGAAGCAAAACTTTCAAGGATTCCGAGGATAAAACCTGCGAGTACCGCACCCCCAAGGGAACCCATACCACCGACTACGACCACAACAAACGAGATAACCAGAAAATCCATTCCGATGGTGTAGTTCGGAGGATTAATCGGGGTGTACATAACCCCGGCCAAACCGGCGACAGCCGCTGCAATACCAAACATGATGGTGAAACGCTTGTCGATGTTAATGCCCAGCAAACCGACCGTTTCGCGATCCGCCATACCCGCTCGGACCACCATGCCAAACGTGGTGAATTGTAAGAAGCAGAACACGGCCGCGATGATGATCAGGGCGAAAAGAAAGTAGACGATTCGCCAGTACGGATACATCAGGGTTCCTGCTCCCATTCCGATTAATTCGCCAAAATCAAACGAACCGATAAAAGCGTCAGGCGCAGGGGCTGGAATCTGGTTCGCGCCGAAGAAATACTTAATGACTTCCTGCAACACAATCGCCAAACCAAACGTCACAAGGATCTGATCAGCATGTGGACGTTTGTAAAAGTGTTTGATCAGGCCACGCTCCATCGCGAAGCCGATAAACAACATGATCGGGATCGCAAAAAGGATCGCCAGCGGTACCGACCAATCGATGATCGCACTACCAACCTCAGGTCCGAACCAAGTCTCAACGTAAGGCGTGGTTATTTTGGCAGGGTTACCCAGGAAATCTGTTTTGGTTTCATCAAGCGTCACGGTTGAAATGGAAAGTAACCGTTGCAAGGTTACCGAGCAAAACGCACCGATCATAAACAACGCACCGTGGGCGAAGTTAACAACCCCCAGGGTGCCAAAAATTAGTGTGAGCCCTAACGCAATCAATGCGTAGGCGCTACCTTTATCAAGCCCATTCAGGACCTGCAGCAAGATTGCAGATAGTTCCATGAGAGTCGCTTAGTGAACCACTTAAGTCCGATAAGGACTTAACGTGAAAAGTTATCGTTGAGGGGGATCGCACCCGCCCAGACCCGACGTTGGAGTCCGGGCCTGGACGAATGCGGTTAAAACGAAGGCTTAGCCTGCGTTACAAGTACCCAAATCACCACCGAAGATAGACGCGTCGTACGTTACCTGAGCCGCTGGAGTGACTTCTACAATTTCAAGAAGGTCAAACTCGTTGTCTGGGTTTTCTTTACCCTTCACAACCAGTACGTCTTTGAAGCACTGGTGATCTTCAGCACGGTACAAGGTAGGACCGTTACCCAAACCATCAAACTCGAAGCCTTCAAGCGCTTCTGCAACCGCACATGGGTTGTGAGAGCCAGCACGCTGACAAGCATCTGCATACAGAAGCGTCTGTACGTAGCAAGTGTGCGCTGCCTGGCTTGGTGGAAAGCCGTACTTAGTACCGAAAGACTTAACGAACGCTTTTGAACCTTCATCTGACAACGACCAGTGCCAGTTAGTAGAACCGAAGATGCCTTTAACGTTTTCGCCCGCACCTTTCGCCATTAAGCGAGAGTACAGAGGTACAACGATTTCAAAGTTCTTACCGTTAGCCTGTGCATTTCTCAAACCGAACTGAACCGCAGAGGTTAATGAATTAACCATGTTCGCGCCGTAGTGGTTCAGAACCAAAACGTCAGCGCCTGAGGCCTGTACAGGTGCAATGTACGAACTGAAGTCAGTCTGTGAAAGAGGCGTCTTAACCGCTGCAGCGGTTTTCCAGCCGATAGCTTCTGTAGAAGTACGAACCGCTTCTTCTGTGGTGTAACCCCAGTTGTAGTCAGCGGTTAAGTGGTAAGCCGTACGATCAGTACCGTAGTTGGCTGCCAAGATAGGTGCTAATGCAGCACCTGACATGTAAGAGTTGAAGAAGTGACGGAAACCGTTCGCCTTCTTGTCTTTACCCGTTGTGTCGTTAGAGTGAGTCAGACCGGCCATGAAGATGATGCCTGCTTCCTGACACAGCGCTTGAACAGCAACCGCAACACCTGATGATGATCCACCCGTGATCATTACAGCGCCGTCTTTTTCGATCATTGAACGGGCTGATGCACGAGCCGCGTCTGGCTTGGTCTGAGTATCACCAGTCACGTACTCAACTTTGCGACCCAGGATACCGTCGCCCTGCAGTGCCTTTGATGAGAATGTTCCCATCATGCCACCGTCACCACCGCCGTTTAGATGCTCAACCGCTAGCTCGTATGCACGCAGCTCATCCGCGCCTTCGTCAGCGTAAGGACCACTTTGTGGGACGTTGAAACCTAAGGTGACCGAACTGCCCGTTGGCTCATTCATATGAGCGTGAGCCGTGCTCGGGATGATCATGGGAGCCGCGCCTGCTGCCATACCGGCGGCACCGGCTTTCAGCACCGTTCGGCGACTCAGCTGCAACTTATCTAAATTCTTCTCAATACTCACTTAGTATTCTCCTCCGGGTGCTTGCCCGTTGTAATGGTATTTATCGCGGCTTACTAACCGCATCCGTCCAACCGAGGATGCAAACAGCACAGTCCACAATCAGCGAACCATATAGTAGTTGGCCAAAGGGCAGCCGATCAAAAAAGAAATATTTGCAGTAAATACAAATACTTAAACGAATTACGAGAGTCTTTTTAGGACCAGAAACGGGATTGAATCACTGGCTGTTACGAAAGGTAACGTATGGGCAAATTTTATTCATGACGGGGGACGAGCCAAAGCGTGTTGGCAGCGGTGATTAGTGAATATATTGCCATGACCGACGTAGCGGCTCGTGATACAACTTCGAACCACAGCCTCAAGCATCCCAACCCGATTCGATGAGCACAGCTCAGAACCCCTTCCCGCATTTGTCACCCTACGCTCAGCAAGTGGCTGAGTGCTACGCGGTGGTGTATCCGGAGTCTCCGGCCCGGACCAAAATCATGACGTGGCTAAACCGAGCTCGGAAAGCCACCACGGGCGAAAGAGGGATTACGTCTGCCGAGATGCGCGACGCGGTTGAAGAACTGCTTGCGGCGGGTTTATTAAGACCGAGCATCGAAGGGCGCAAAGGCGTGGCCGCTAGAGGGCCCCAGGCTCGACTGGGAACGATTACCTTTTTCTGCGAAAGCGCTCGCCAGCGCGGTGTGGATTTTCGCATTCTCGATGAACTCAATCGCGATACGTATTACAGCTTTAGAACTCAGCACGCATTCGCCCCGTATCTGCTAGAACCTTTTGCTCGACAAGCGCTGATCAACAACAACTTTGAGAACTTTCCTGCAAAAGAGTTACAACCTTTTATCTGGGTATGGTTAACCGAGCCGGAAGCCAAACCATACCTACAGCAGCTACCTACCAACCTGCGCGATATGGCCTGCACCTACAATTTGAGTTTCCTCGTGCATCACCTGGCACCGTTTAACGATTTCGCAACGACGGCTGATCAGATGAATCCCCATGGCAGGCATCAACTGGTTACCGCCAGAGGTTTGATACTTCAGGGTAAATTTACCCAGGCGCAATCCCTGATTAACGCGCTGCAAAAGAAGCACCCAACGGACAAGCTGACTCAGGTGGACTGCCAGTCCATGCTGGCATTGATGGCTGAATTCAAGGGTGATGATGAGCGCGCTCTAAAGCACATTGAAGCCGCACTTGAACTTGAAAAAAGTGGCACACGTAAGCGCAATGTGTACCCCGACCTAGTGAGCTTCACTCTGTCCCTATTCTCATTGCAGCGCCTTGGTACAACAGAGTCAACAAACCTTTTTAAACAACTTCTTAAAACCCGAAAGAAACTCAAGATAGAGTCCGATCTGGACTGGGCATTACAACTCGCCGCTCAGGCAGATATGCCGTCTACAGACTTTCGTCCCACCTTGCCGCAAGACGAATGCACTCTGGAAACAGCGGTGTACGCCCTAGCGTCGCGCTGGCACAAGGACACCTATCATCCAGCAAATCACCGCGGTGTGTTCATCGCGCTAAATGATCTCTGGATAACCGCAAAGTGTGCAGGGTATGACTGGATAGCGGCCGAAGTCCAGACCGTTATGGAAGCCAACGAAGCGAATGATGAAAAACGACTACTGCTGATCGAGGAGCATTTCAATGGTAATAGTTCTGATGTGCAGCATAAACAATTAGGTACACAAACTCTGACCCGTCTGGTTACACCTCTTGAACTTTGGGAATACTCGTTAAAGTCATTAGAACAACTGGCACTCAAAGCCAAGCCAGCCAAATCCGGTAAGAAAGACACCACGCCAAGTAAATCTCGCCGATTAATCTGGCAACTCACCGAATTGTATGGCCGCTCGGTGGCAGCTGCTCCCATTGAACAAACGCTCGGCAAGAACGGCCAGTGGTCCGGCGGGCGCAAGGTTGCATTGAAACGATTGCGAGAAGAGGCCAGCAGCATGCCGCATCTCTTGCCCCAGGACATCAAGGCCAGCAACACCATACAAAAACTCTCGTACGGCTGGGAAGGTCGTACCACCTATGAAACCGATACGCGCACGGTGTATCAATTAAAAGGTCACCCTTACGTTTTCATGGATGACGGTGAACTGGTCGATGTGCTGGAACAGCCACCGGTACTCACTGTAGCTAACGAGAAGGAGCAGCTGCGGGTTAAAGTGGAACCGAAATTCAATGGTGTTCATTACAGTGCGACAGTTGATATTAATGACCGTCGTGTCTTTGTCACACACTTCACGGCCGCTCAACGTCGCATTACCGAAACCATTCCCGAAGCGGGTCTTGTACTTCCGTTAAGCGCCAAAGACCGTTTGCAACAGCTATTGGATGCGCTGGCAGGCGACATGTCTATACAAAGTGACCAGCAGATCGCCACCGGCGAGATACTAATCGGTTCTACAGAACCGCTCCTTGTGCTGGAGCCTGTCGGGCAAGCCATAAGGGTTCGGCTGCGAGTCGAACCCTTAGGAGATTCCGGCACCTATTTTGATATCGCCACAGGTGGCAACGTAGTTTACGTACAGGGGCCTGATGGTGCTGTCGCCGTCCGGCGTGAGCTTGAACTGGAACGTCAGGCGCTCGATCAGCTGTTATTAAAAAGTCAGGTACTGTCTCAGTATTTCGACGGCCGACCATTTTTCGTCCTGTCCGAAACCGTTGATGCACTGGAACTGTTAGACGATGCCCAGACGCACAACATCCGTTGCTTGTGGCCCGGTCAGATACCATATCGCATCAAGGCAAAAGCAGACTTAAATAGCGTATCGCTGAACATCAAAAAGGCGACCGACTGGTTCCGTACCAGTGGTAGCCTCAGCGTCACCGATGACAACGACCAGCTGCTTAGCATTGCGCAGTTACTGAACTTATTGCAGAGCCAGCCTAACTCGCGTTTCATCGAACTCGGCCAGGGTGAATTCCTCTCCCTGTCGCACACGCTAAAGCAACAGCTGGATACCCTGCAAGCCTTTTCAAAACCAGAACAGAAGAACACCGAGAACACGCACTTACACCCTATGGCGCTTCTGGCGCTTGAGCCGTTGTTGGATAATGCCTCGGTCACGTCAGATAAACACTGGAAACAGCATCGCGAAAACTTACAGCAAGCACTCAATTCAAAGAGTCCAGTACCCACGAACCTCGACGCGGAACTGCGCAGTTACCAGCTTGAAGGGTATCAATGGCTACAATGCCTGGGTCAGATAGGAGCCGGTGCCTGTCTAGCAGATGACATGGGTTTGGGGAAAACCGTTCAGACACTGGCGTTACTGTTGTCTCGCGCTGAAGGTGGCCCGGCACTGGTGGTTGCACCCACCTCAGTTGTTGGCAATTGGCAGCAAGAAGCGCAGCGTTTTGCACCAACACTAAATACCGTTGTTTATGGGGATACATCTGAATTTAGAAGTAAGGTCTTATCATCCACGGCAGCGTATGATTTAATCATCATCAGTTATGGGTTAATTGTTCAGGATATAACTCAATTGAGGGATGTGCATTGGCACACCGTGGTACTTGACGAAGCACAGGCCATTAAGAACTCTGCCACCCAACGCGCTAAATGTGTGAAACAACTCAACGCCGATTTTCGTGTGGTAACCACCGGCACGCCGGTGCAGAACAATCTGATGGATCTGCACTCTCTATTCGGTTTTCTTAATCCCCAACTTCTTGGGAGCGAAGCAAACTTCCGCAAGCGTTTTGCGGTACCCATAAGTAAAACCAACAACGAACACACGCGTAATCAGTTGCAGCAGTTAATTTCACCGTTTCTATTACGACGACATAAACGCGATGTACTGAAAGAACTGCCCGAACGCACCGAACTTACGTTGAAGGTTGAACTATCTAAAGATGAAGCCGCGCTGTACGAAGTGATTCGCCAGGAAGCACTGGATTCGCTGGCCGCTTCTGATGACGACACAACGTCAAAACGTAAAGTCAAAGCAAAGGCCAGACGCACCGCTGCGCGATTGTCAGCTGGGCACGCCAACGCCCAAATCACGGCCAAACAAAAAATGATCATCCTAGCGTACCTTACTAAGCTACGCAGGCTTTGCTGTCATCCCTCTTTGGTCGTACCGGACTGGTCCGGCCCGGAATCCAAGCTTAAGGAGTTCTCTGACACGCTGCACGAACTGATCAGTAGTGGGCATCGAGCTTTGGTTTTTTCCCAGTTTGTCGATCACTTAAAGATCATCGAGCAGCATTTAAAAAGTCAGAAAATCCGGTATCAGTATCTTGATGGCAGTACGAGCGCAAAACGACGTACTGAACGAGTCAACGCGTTTCAGGCTGGAGACGGCGAAGTCTTTCTGATTTCATTAAGTGCCGGTGGTGCCGGCTTAAATCTGACCGCTGCTGATTACGTGATACACATGGACCCCTGGTGGAACCCGGCTGTTGAAGATCAGGCATCCGATCGCGCTCATCGCATCGGCCAGAAGCGGCCCGTCACCATTGTACGCATGGTGGCGTCGGGCACTATCGAAGAACAGATCCAGGAACTGCACGCTACCAAACGCGAGTTAGCCGATTCAGTTCTCGCCGGTGCCGACAGCCCGGCATTGGATATGGAAGCCATGCTCAAGCTGCTTGGCGCCTGACTGAATCACGTCGATAGCACTGGGACATGGCGTCATCCCCAATCATTTAGTTTAGCGTGCTGTATTGCCCTCGACCTCAGTATGCTGATTAGTGCCAATCTACCCCCGAATTTATGCCAATCCATCCCCCGAACGGGGGATGCAGGTGTTTCAGCGATTTTGTCATCATCAATACACTCTGATAGTGAGCGCAACAAAAACCTTAAAACCATGAACGGATCATTAAAGCTCGGATGGAAGCCCATCTGGCGACTTTGCATCGGAACCATGCTGATAGTCTCAAGTAACGAGGCCCTGACACAGGAATCGGCTTTTGCTGACGACTTCTCCAGCGACAGCTTAAGCTGGTCGACGCAAGGAAGCGGCTCAGGCTCTGTACGCGGGGAACTCGGAGCCATTGTGTTGCAGGCCGATTCAACAACCGGCAATGACTCCCAATGGCGGCTCCCACAGCCCCCTGCCACAGATTTTGCATCCCTTACAGGTACTTTGAGCACGGCTACCAGCCTGGGTAGCGATTTTAACGATCAGGCGAGGCTGAGGCTTGGTGCAAGAATCGTTAACGATGTCGCGCCCGGTGGCGACGCCAATCATCCACAGGGTAATCTCGGCGGCGACATAAACTTCTCTTTGGACTACTACGTTACCGGTACGGGTGTTACCGGTGCTATTGTTTGTTTCGGTCGCGAAGGCGATAACGGGTTCGAAGAATACAATGTATTCGGCGACATAGGCTCATGCAATACGCTGGATAACTTCTCAAGCCCGCTGGGCTCACCAGTTACCCTGGCTTACGAGCTTATCCGTGACACCAACACGTTAACTTTTTCGGCAAACGATGAAACGCTTGACGTCGTTCTACCGGGCGAAATTTTCGAAGCCTTTGCGCCCTACACCACTATCGAGGTTGAAGCTCAGAATGCCAGTGACGCGATTGCACAGATAACGGCAATCACCACACCGATTCGTACCGCAGACTTTGCGGGTACAACACCAATCATTGACCGCTACCGCCCCGTTTTTTTCGATGAAAATAATCCAGGCAGCGCCGTGGTACTGAATGAGCAAGTCCGGTTGAGTGCCGTGTCTCTGGACGGTGAATACAGCGGCACTAAAATACAACCTCTGGTGACCACTGACTATCTTGAAGTTGAATGGATGTTGTCAAGTGAATCAATGATTGCAAATGGGGAAGTGGACGCGCGGCTTGAAGGAGAACTGTACAACGATACCGGGGACGGGGGAACGGACGGGCGACTCGGCGATGTACGATCAATTTTGACAATGCGAGCTTATGCAGACGGGCGACGCTTCGTGGAGTATTGTTTATTCAGATCGGATGACAGCGAATTTGATAACAGAACAGGTTTGTTAGAAAACGAAAATCGCTGCCAGAACTTTCCCATCACGGTTGAGTTGGATACCCCGTATCGGGTTGCTATGGCTCTAGACAGAGAAGCCAGCACCTTTACATTTATATTCGATAGTTTTCAGTTCGTTCATAACATAACAACGGGTATCTTTGATGCCTCAAACCCCGGGTACGATGTAAGGGTAGCTGCCAACGGTGGTGCAACGGCTATCGGAACAATCGATAACCTCAGAACGTCGCCCAACGCGTTAACCAGCGAAGAACTGAATGCCAATCAGGTCGTACCGACACCGTTTCCAGAACCTGTTGACCCGGCCTCACTGAGCGTAGAAAGCGCCTTAACGGCCGTTCCTTTCGATTGGAACCGTGAACTTTCCTTTGTTGACGACTTCTCCGATCCGAACTCAACGGCACTAGGCTATTGGAGTAACTCGCGCAATGGCAATGGTGAATCTTCCATAGAGTACGTTGACGGGGCCCTGGAACTGCAAGCAAACACCATCGGTAACGAGGACGGCAATACCTATAGCGGACTTTATCTCAACGGACGAACGGACAGTGTGCGAGCCAGCGTCAGCCTGAGCAGCTTAAGCCTTTTACATCCTGACCCCGACGCTGAAGCGACGGTTCGAATTCGGGCGGTCTTCCACAATGATATTCAAGACTTTGGTACAGCCAATCCACGTGAAGGCGACATTCCCGTAAGTATTCGACTGCGCCGTGAAGGTGACGGTCGTTTCAGGGCGGACTACTCGATAGGTCGCCGTGATGAAAATGGAGATTGGCAGGACTACGATATTGTCGACGGAGATAACTATGGCCAGTTCGATGTTACCGGCCTAGCGTTGGATACGATATATGAGTTATCCATTTCGATCGATCGTGAATTAAGCGCACTGATTCTGACATTCGAAGACCAGTCGATAGAGATACCTCTGCCTACTCAGGGCTTTCAGGCTAATCAGGCAGAAGCGCTTGTACAGGTAGAATATCGGGGTACTTCAGGTCGTGCCATTGGACGTGTGCATTCAATTGAGACAGACAATTATCAGCAGGATTTCGCGAACGGTACCGGCACACTTGGCCCCTATGCACCGGTGTTTAACGCGCGGCGGCCAGGGCAGGAGGCGGTTAACGAAGACGGACGCATGAAGCTGGTAAGCGATCGCAGTCTGTTTGCACAAAATTCAACGTCACTGTTTCTTGCCGGCGGATCATCTTACACTGGTGCTGAGGTGATGCTCTCCAGCGAGTCAACCATCAGCGCAGGCAGTTCGGCACGTGCGGGAATTGCTGCAACGTTGTACAACGATCTCGAAGCCGGTGGTGGAAATGAAGGGCGCGTCTACTCAGAGATGCACATCGAAGCCGAAGACAATGGGATGGTATACGCTGAGTATTGCGTTATTCGGTCGAACGATGAGAACTTCTCGGATACGACCGAACTCGTTACCGGTATGCCTGTTACCGATGGCCCGCTTAATTGCAGCCGATTTGATCAGCAGGTAGCACTTGATGTTGACCATGCCATGTCGATCGACTTCGATAGCACCCAGGGTGTCATTGTCTTCACTCTCAATGGGGAGCAACAGGAGTATGCCGTGACAACGGCAATGTACGAAATCACACGGCCTTATAATGCGATCATAGTGCACGCTAGTGATACGGGAAGAAGTGTAGGCTATTTCAATAGCTTCTCACTCTCACCAACCCCCGTGCCTCTTGCAGGGTCTGATCAAATACTTGCTCCGGACGGTGAAGCCACTGGCAACGGATCCAATGCTGATGATTCAACATCATCGGGAAGCGGTGGATCGTCCGGAGGCTGTTCTATAGGCGGAGCGTCGACCAGCTCAGCGTCGTTCGCGTTGTTGTTCGTATTTGCATTAGGTGGAATCTGGCGACGTCGACGGTTGTCGGCACAATAGCCACACCGGCCGCAACAGGAACCAGAGCCTGTGAAGCACTTACAAGGCACTGGCATCAATAAGGGACATCGGGATTCATCAGACTGGTTATGTCAGATGTGGTTACACGACACATCAGTGTAATGGATGAAAACCGATGTCCCCATCTCCACCTACGATGTTATTTCCACCCTGCTGAATAAAAACAGCCGCGCCGACTTAAACCGATGTTAATTCTCGTTGACGCATGGCTCGTTGACGCTGCTGCTCATCCCAGCTTAGACCGTCCGCCGAAGTTTTGTCCGCTGTTGCCGTGACGACCAATGCGCACCCTGGCGTGCGCCTTGCCAACGAACAGCCCCAAGCCAGTGGCTGGGTGAGTACCACGCACCCGGCTTGCCTTTGACTCTGACACGATAAACAAACACGAATATAAGGAAACGGCAGATGCCATGACCGAATTGCTTAATAAAGTTAACAGCCTCTACCGATTTAAAGTTCTGCAACAGAATGTTCGGGCCACCTGCTAAGGAAGAACAATTGGTTGACCATGGGGCGTGTTGTTCGCGGCCGATTCCCATTGAACGTATAGCTCGGCAAGTTGACCTGGTTCACTGATCTTTTTCGTATTGACGAGCGCTTCAAGCGCGTGTAGCCAATGCAAATAGTAAGTGTTTCCGAAGTCAGGATCACCGGATTGTTGTGCGTGTGTGATGCTGCGACTTAACTGATCCGCC
>JAHDCO010000074.1 GCA_020629835.1 Granulosicoccaceae bacterium | reverse complement strand
GAGTAGCTGAGCGGTATCAACGAGTGATATCTGTGGGAAATATCCGTGAGTGCTATCCGTGAGTGACAGCAAGGCAGCTCGTATCGCTATCGTCCAGTTATTGAAACAACGCTCGGCGAGCAGCAGTATTTGCCCTTCCGAAGCGGCGAGACTATTAGAACCTGACGAGTGGAGGCCACTAATGCCTTTGGTCAGGGAAGCTGCTGGCGAGCTGGCTGAAGACGGTATTTTGCGAATAACGCAGAAGGATGAAACGGTCTCCGTGAATGCGAAGGGCCCGATTCGGCTGCGTCGGGGGCCCAACTTTACGGATTGAAACCCGCCACGCGTGTATGCCGGGCTTGCATTGAGTGGTGGGTTTTTGCATGATGTTGTAAAGGCGAAAAGGAACCTCGCCTGGATCTTTAATCAATAAACAACACGGATGTTGTCATGCAAAAGCTTCAAAAATTCTCTCACCTGTTTGACGTTACCCACCGATTCGTTGGCCACTCCGCCAATTGGTTGCCGTTGGCGATATGTGTGTTTATCTCACTCTTAGCGGTGGTGTCATCATCAAAATCAGCCACGAACACGAACACGAACACGAACACGAACACGAACACCAACACCAACACCAACATTACTAGCCTCAGTACAGGCACAGGTACAGGTACAGATTCGCCAGCTCCGCTTAAAACTCAGATGAGTCCGCACAATTCTCACGGTCATGAACATTCGGTGGGAGCGCGGCTTTCTATCGTGAAAGAACCAGCGCTTACAATCCCTTCGGTAACGCGCCCTGTGGGGGATTCACTCTCCAACTCCAACTCCAACTCCAACTCCAACTCCAACTCACATTTCAACGCCCAATTAGCTGCAACATCAAATGCGGTAGACATCAACTCGGCCACGCCCGCGATCTTAGCCCAGCGGTTAAAGGGTATCGGGCCAGCGAAGGCTCAAGCGATTGTTCAGTACCGGGAGAATCACGGTGCGTTCGACACCGTTGACTCCCTCGTCAAAGTCAAAGGGATTGGTCAAAAAACCCTGGCCAAAATCCGATCTCAGTTAGTAGCGGGTGCGTATGTTCCGCCTAAGCCGGGAGAATCGTTACTCGAGCGTGAAGCGGCTGCTCGTGCGGCTGTGCAAAAATTACTGGAACGTTCTCGCCAGCGCAGTCGGGAGGCCGCAAAGGCGGGGATGAATTCAGCCAGTCGTGCAGAATAGGGCCGGGTCGTCAGCATGATGGCCAGTGGTAACTGAACCGAAATGAACCGAACTGAACTGGATCGGTGAGGACGGATCTGTGCCGCTTAGTCGCCTTCAAATTCACACAGCGTGTGTACGTTGACATCCAGGGCTTCGACAAGCTTGCGACCGCCGAGTGCTGGTAAATCGATAATAAACGCACAGCCCACGATTTCTGCCCCTGCGCGGCGCAGTAACTTAATGCCGGCCTCACAGGTTCCGCCGGTGGCGATCAGATCGTCTACTACCAGAACGCGCTCGCCCGGTGATACGGCAATGTCATGCATTTCCATCGTGGCTTCACCGTACTCCAGGGTGTAATCCTCGCTCAGCGTTTTCCCGGGCAGTTTGCCCGCTTTTCGAATGGGTACAAACCCAACCGAAAGCTGATGCGCCAATGCGCCACCTAGAATGAACCCGCGAGCCTCCAGCGCCACCACCTTATCGATGGGTGTACCGGCGTAGGGGTGAAGCAACAAATCAATGGCCATGCGGAAGGCTTGTGCGTCACTAAACAGCGTTGTGACATCACGAAATTGAATGCCGGGCTTTGGGAAGTCTGGAATGGTGCGGATGCTGTCTTTGATGTTCATACCGGGGGATGGCTGGCTAAGAGCTGACGGTTAAAGGCTGGTCTTTGTATACTGCATGCTTCGAAGCTTAAGCTCAATCGAATATTCCATTATGAATAAATTCTTAAGGGTGGGCCTTGCGCCAGTATGGGTTCTATTGATGTTGACCTTGGCCGGGTGCAGTACGGTCAAATACAACACGCTAGAACGATTTGGCATTCACAAGCGCGATCTTTTAGTGGGCAACGTCGAAGATGCCAGGGACGCGCAAAAAGATGCACAGGAGCAATTTAAAGATGCACTGGAACGCTTTGGGGATGTGGTTGAGATCGAAGAAACCAAATTAAAGAAAGCCTATGACCGTTTGAACGACGAATACGAGGACAGCGTATCGGCGGCTGAAAAAGTAAGTGATGAAATTGATGCCGTGGATGATGTAGCCAAAGATTTGTTCAAGGAGTGGCGTGCAGAAATCAAACTATATACCGACGATGCGCTAAAGCGAGACAGCCAAGCGAAGTTGGAAGCCACCGAACGTCGATACGCCAATTTAGCGCAATCCATGCGCGAGTCGGAGAAGTCCATGGGACCGGTGTTAGCAACCATGCGCAACAACGTGCTGTATTTAAAGCACAATCTGAATGCGCAGGCCATCGGCGCCATTAAAACCAACTACGTCGAATTGCAAACGGATGTGGACTTGTTAATCGACCAAATGAACCACTCAATAACCCGATCCAACAGTTTCATTCAATCGATGCGTTCAGGCGGGTGAGCGGTGTCTGAATTAAACGGCAAAGGGCTGGCTAACGATCTTCCTGAAGACGTTGAAATCCCGATTAGAGATCGATTGAATGCAGAAACCGGTGTACTCAGTTGGGATGAATTAGCGCCGCATTTTGCACGCGGCGTGGTGTTGTTCGTGTCCAGCGAGCTTGATCTAATCACCGTGGCGGAAAAAATTATTGCCGATGACACGACAACCGTACAGGCATGGATGAGTGCTAACCAGGTTCGCCGTGCCACCGATGACGATGCGCGAGATTGGGTCGAGCGCACACCAAACTTCTGGTGCGTGGTGAGCGCTCCTTGGGTATTGGCACAAGAAAAATCGAGCAATTGGTAAGGGTGATATACCGCGGTCTGCTTATGACTTCACCAGCAGCGATCCAGCCGCGCCGACCATGGCAACCGCTGCGCCGCGGTTAAGCCAGCTTTGTGCGTTGGTTGTTGTTAACCAGCG
Organism: Granulosicoccaceae bacterium; assembly: GCA_020629835.1. Classification (GTDB taxonomy): domain Bacteria; phylum Pseudomonadota; class Gammaproteobacteria; order Granulosicoccales; family Granulosicoccaceae; genus Granulosicoccus. The sequence continues at coordinate 11,043 of JAHDCO010000074.1, read as the reverse complement.
CCGCAGGGCTGTAGCGCCCAATACGTAAATCGAACCCACGCCTATCAGAACCAATACGGTAACCGGCACCATGACAGTCGCCCATACGCCCACCGTCACATGGTTTAAATCCAGCACGATAGGCATGAGCGCTAAGTAAAACGCAATGGTTTTCGGGTTGCTTAAGGTGATAGTAAAGCCGGATAAGGCAGCGGCAAATAGCGTCCTTCGAGTAACTGGCTGAGCTTCCAGTGTTGAGGGTTTTGAACGCCAGAACTGCCACGCCAGATACAACAAGTAGCCCACCGAGAGCACACGCACGATCGAAAAAACGTTGTCGAAATGCGTAGCGATGAACGATAAGCCAAACACGGCTAACGATAGATAAATTAAATCTCCGCCAATCAACCCGGCTGTCATAGCAGCACCTGCCAACGGTCCTTGGGCGGCGCTGCGTGCAACCAGCGCGGTGATGCCGGGCCCGGGAATTACAGCGGCTATGGCCAAGGCTAGCGCGTACGCAATAACGTCCGCAGGGCTTACCATCTTGAATACTCTCGGGGTGTAATTGACGTTGTCATGCCTGACGCTTCAACTCTCGAATTAGGTTGCGTAAAGGACTCACCCAGCGGTTAGCATCACGCAACTGATGGCCGCCTGTTAACCAGTCTGACAGTAAAGATGCGCAATAGGGTGAAGCCACTACGCCGCGCGCACCCAGTCCAGCCAACACGGCCAACCCAGGTTGCATTTTTGGGGTGGGGTATTGGCTCGGATTCCGGCCATGATGCAGGTCTTGATAGACGCTTCTGGCCTTATGAAAATCCGGCAGGGGCCCAACTAACGGGAAGCGGTCTACGGTTGTACAGCGAACACCCACATAATGAGCGGTGGGAGTTTCATCTATCAATGGATCGTGCCAACAATCTTCTATGAGCATGTCCATCAAACCGTTTCGGTTGTGATCATCGTCGCTTACGCGCACCGCCGTATCACGGTCGCCCCGATCGAAAGTCGCGCCCACCCAAAGTGTTTCTTCATCCGGTATTGCATAGTGTCGGCCGCTAATGACCGTAGCAATGGCCGTGCTGTTTTTGAATCCGGTCAATTGCCCACGTGCAGGTATTAGTGTGCGAGCGGGTAACCACTGCTCGTTAAGCAAATCGGTGCCACTGGCTAAGATAACGTGTTCAAAATACGCGCTTGGCTGTTGTTGAAAACTCAGTTGCCACTGCTCGTCGGCTCGGCTTAGATCAATCAATGCATGGTCGGGAGTAAAGGTTGCCCCGTGCCTTTGAACGTCAGCCAGCAAAGCCTCGCACAGCACCTGAACGGACAACCAACCCGCTTGCCTGAACCACATGGCTGATTCGTCAATTGATACCCCAGCAATGTCGCTGGCTCGTTCGGCATTTACGATTTGCTGCACATCGTTGCTCGCATAGCCTTCAGCCTTTAACTGCAAGGCTCCCATTTCGCTATACGATGATGCGTCACCCAACTCAACGAGCCAGTCCATCAACACGGCATACGCGTTCTGATAAAAACGCATGGCATCGGATGGTTGTCGTGTGACGTAGGGCTTTACGATGCCAGCGGGGCTTGCTGAAGCGCCCGTTGCGCAGCGATCTGAAGCATCAAAAACCGTAACGTGGTAGCCGATGCGCTGTAGTGCGAACGCAGCCGATAGGCCTGCGATGCCCGCGCCGATAATAGCCACGCTTGGCACACCGGAAGACTTGCCTTGCTCGCCGCTCGTTGGTAAACGCCAACCGCACTCCGAAGCATCAGGCAGATTAAACCATGGTGTCATTTAGGCGTAGTGGGAGTGCACATAGTCAGAAACCACCTGCTGAAACTCTTCTGCGATGTTGTCACCTTTTAACGTCATCGCTTTTTCACCATCGATGTATACCGGAGCGATAGGGCGTTCGCCGGTACCGGGCAGGCTGATCCCAATATTGGCGTGCTTACTTTCACCTGGCCCGTTAACCACGCAACCCATGACGGCCACTGACATATCTTCGACTCCCGGGTAGGTGCCTTTCCAAGCCGGCATGCTGTCTCTTAAATAGGTTTGTATGCGATCCGCCAGCTCCTGGAAATAGGTGCTGCTGGTGCGGCCACAACCCGGGCAGGCAGTGACCATAGGTGTGAACGAACGCAGTCCCATCGTTTGCAGAATCTCTTGGGCAACAATCACTTCCTTCGAACGATCACCGCCGGGTTCCGGCGTTAATGAGATTCGTATGGTGTCTCCAATGCCTTGTTGGAGTAATACCGCCAATGCTGCCGTAGATGCGACGATACCCTTTGAACCCATGCCCGCTTCAGTAAGGCCTAAATGCAAGGCGTAGTCACACTTCTTTGAAAGGGTGTCGTATACGTCGATCAGATCTTGAACGCGGCTCATTTTGCAGCTAATGATGATCTTGTCTTTACCCAGCCCGATCTCATTGGCTTTTTCAGCACTGTCCAGAGCCGATGCAATCACGGCGCTGCGGTTGATCGCGTCTAGTGGCAGTGGTGTCGCGGAGCTTGCGTTTTCATCCAGCATGCGGGCTAACAAGTCCTGATCGAGGCTGCCCCAGTTAGCGCCAATACGAACCGGCTTGTCATAGCGAATGGCGGTCTCGATCATCTGTGCAAATTGCTCATCGCGTTTTTTGCCGCGACCAACGTTGCCTGGGTTGATGCGGTATTTCGCCAGGGCCTGTGCGCATTCGGGCACGCTGGCCAGCAGTTTGTGACCGTTAAAGTGAAAGTCGCCTACCAGTGGGACGTCCACATCCATCTTTTCCAGACGATTCACAATATCGGGGACCGCTCGTGCCGCTGCCTCGGTGTTCACGGTGATGCGAACCAGTTCCGACCCGGCCCTGGCAAGGTCGGCCACTTGATTGGCGGTTCGTACCGCGTCTTCGGTATCGGTATTGGTCATGGATTGCACCACGATGGGTGCGCCCCCGCCTACAGTCACATTTCCGACACGAACACCTGTGGTTTGTAATCTCGGCATAGCTTGGTTGATGGTTTCGACGTTTGTCCCTAGTTTATCCTTGTATAGTATCAATCGCGCGGCCACAGCCCCATTCCTACATGAGCGATAACCCAAAACCAGACATAAAGGATCGAGAGCAGCAGGTTCTTAAGCTGTTGGTTGATCATTACATTGCGCAGGGAACCCCAGTCGGCTCTCGCACATTGTCCAAACTGCCCGGCATTGATATCAGCGCCGCCTCGGTAAGAAATGTGATGGGGGACCTGGAAGAGATGGGTCTGCTGAAGTCGCCGCATACCTCAGCCGGCCGCGTGCCCACCTCAAAAGCCTACCGAGTATTCGTTGACAGTCTGTTGGAGGTACAAGAACCTGATTCATCCAGCTTGAGTAGTTTGAAAACGGCACTGGCCTCGGGTACCTCCCACCAGTCGCTAGTAACGGCCGCCACTCACCATTTATCCGGCTTCACTCGCATGGCCGGCATGGTGACCGTGCCCCGCCGTGATGGGAATGACATCAAACGCATCGAATTTGTCCCGTTGTCAGAGCGTCGAGTGTTAGCAATTCTTATCATCAGCAACGAAGACGTCCAAAACCGGATCATCGACGTTGAACGTCAGTACACCAAAGAAGAGTTGGATGGGTTCTCTCGGTTTCTCAACGACACCTATCTTGGTCGGCCGTTGAATGAGGTGCGAGACCGAATGCGCTCGGACTTGAACCAGACGCGTCAGGATATGAGCGAGCTGATGGAACTGATGGTGGACGTGGCGGGCAAGGTATTTGAGGAATCCGATGAAAGCCAGTCCGAGGACATGGTGGTGTCTGGTGAAACGAACCTGATGACGCACGCGGACCTTGGCGATGTGCAGAAACTGCACGGACTATTCGAAGCCTTTCAACAGAAGAGAGACATTTACGCATTGCTCGAGCGGTGTGTATCTGCTGATGGTGTGCAAATTTTTATCGGGCGAGAATCCGGTTATGACGCATTGGATGACTGCAGTTTAGTCACGGCACCCTATGAGATGGATGGCAAAGTACTGGGTGTGTTGGGTGTTGTGGGTCCCAAGCGTATGGAATACGCTCGCGTGATACCGATCGTCGACGTTACCTCAAGGCTTCTCAGTGCTGCGTTCAGTGGCCGAAAACAGCAATAACGTATAAAAAACAGGGTTTTTGCCGCGCTGTCTATTGAACTTGTTGGGATAGCCGCCATACTTTGCGCTGATCAGATTTACCATCGAATGGAACAGGCATGACGAGCAACCATCCCGACGATCCAAAGCCGTCGGATAATGATCCTGAGAACTCTTCAGAACCAGCCAACGCGGCTGATGCAAACAGTGCTGAAGCTATCACTGAGGCAGCCATCGCGGCCGCCAAAGCTAAGGCCAATTCTTCGGACGCTGGAAATGCCGACCACGCCGGGTCGAACACAGATGATCCGCTGGGTTTTGACGATGCCCGTATGCCCGAAGGCGCCGACGAAGCTGTGGATCTGTCTTCTGCTGATCTCGGTGACGCACTCAATAATGGGGCAGGTGACGAGGGCGATGCAGAATCTAACGTGGACGGTGCAGAGGCTGCTGATCAGAATGCCGTAGATCTCGTAGCCGAATTGGCGGCCGCGAACGCCAAAGCCGATGAGCACTGGAATCGCGTGCTGCGCATGCAAGCGGATATGGAAAATGAGCGGAAGCGGGCACAGAAGCAGGTTGCGAACGCCCACAAATTTGCCATAGAAGGCTTTGTTAATGAACTATTGCCCATCAAAGACAGCCTGGAAATGGGGCTGGATGCGGCAAAGGCCGAAGATGCCGATCTGACGAAAATCGTCGAAGGCTCAGAACTGACACTGAAATTGCTAGCTCAAGCGTTTGAGAAGTTTCAAATTGCTGAAGTGGCATCTATGGACGAGAAGTTCGATCCCAACGTGCATCAGGCCATGTCGATGCAGGAAGCGGAAGGAAAACCGTCCAATACCGTGATCGGCGTCATGCAGAAGGGTTATACGCTGAACGAGCGATTGATTCGTCCGGCACTCGTCACGGTCTCAAAGTAAGAATTGGGGCAGACTCCGCGCCATTCGAGGCTTCGTTACCATTTGGCTATTGAAAACTGCGGCGCCATCCACACGTTTTGATCATCTTTTGAAGCGCCGCCAGACGGGCTTCATCTTTAAACAAGTAAACAGGTAGGTTTAGGAAACATGGGAACCATCATTGGTATCGACCTCGGCACGACGAATTCGTGTGTTGCGGTCATGGAAGGGGACAAGCCCCGTGTCATCGAAAATTCTGAAGGTGATCGCACCACACCGTCCATCGTTGCATTCAGCGATGATGACGAAGTAGTGGTAGGCCAGCCGGCCAAGCGGCAGGCGGTAACGAACCCCAAAAACACGCTGTACGGTGTCAAGCGCTTGATCGGCCGACGCTATGAAGAAGATGCGGTTCAAAAAGACATCGACCTCGTTCCGTACAACATCATCAAAGCCGATAACGGCGATGCATGGGTAGAGGCTGCGGGCAAGAAGATGGCGCCACCCGAAGTGGCAGCACGCGTGTTGATGAAGATGAAGGCGACAGCCGAAGAGTACCTTGGCACCGAGGTTAGTGAAGCGGTTATTACGGTACCCGCGTACTTCAATGATTCTCAGCGTCAAGCCACTAAAGATGCAGGCCGAATCGCTGGGTTGGACGTTAAGCGCATCATCAATGAGCCAACGGCAGCGGCTTTGGCCTATGGCATGGACAAGCAGCGCGGTAACAAAACCATTGCGGTATACGACTTAGGTGGCGGTACGTTCGATATCTCAATCATAGAGATCGCAGAAGTTGACGGTGAGCATCAGTTCGAAGTGTTATCAACCAACGGCGATACGTTCTTGGGTGGTGAAGATTTCGACAATCGTTTGATCGAATACCTAGCCGAAGAATTCAAGAAAGAATCGGGTATTGATTTACACAGCGATCCGTTAGCGTTGCAGCGTTTGAAGGAAGGTGCAGAGAAGGCCAAGATTGAATTGTCTAGCACGCAACAGACTGACGTTAACCTGCCGTACATCACAGCCGATGCCACAGGCCCTAAGCACTTAAACATCAAAGTGACTCGCGCGAAGTTGGAATCGTTGGTTGAAGACCTGGTCGCTCGAACGATTGATCCGTGTAAGACAGCATTGAAAGATGCGGGTATGTCGGCCTCTGAGATTCAGGACGTCATCATGGTCGGCGGACAAACTCGTATGCCGAAAGTGCAGGAGGTGGTTAAAGACTTCTTTGGCAAAGAGCCGAGAAAAGACGTCAACCCTGACGAAGCGGTTGCCGTTGGTGCAGCTATCCAGGGTGGTGTATTAGGTGGTCAGGTAAAAGACGTACTGCTGCTGGACGTAACGCCGTTATCGCTGGGTATCGAAACGTTGGGTGGTGTGATGACCAAACTGATCGATAAGAACACGACCATTCCAACGAAAGCGCAGCAGGTGTTTAGTACGGCTGACGATAATCAAACGGCTGTTACCGTACACGTACTGCAAGGTGAGCGCGAAATTGCTACGGGTAATAAGTCCTTGGGTCGTTTTGACCTGGCGGATATCCCACCGGCACCGCGCGGTGTACCGCAGATCGAAGTCACGTTTGACATCGACGCGAATGGCATCATGAACGTGTCGGCGAAAGACAAAGCGACTGGCAAGCAGCAGTCGATCGTGATCAAAGCATCCAGTGGTTTATCGGATGAAGAGATTGATCGTATGGTGCAGGATGCGGAAGAGCACGCGGCAGAAGATGCGAAAGTGCGCGAGTTGATCGACACACGCAACCAGGCTGAGCAGCTCATTCACGCCACTGAAAAATCCATGTCTGATCTCGCTGATCAAATGGAAGACGGTGAGAAAGAAGAAATCGAAGCGAAGTTAGCTGATTTGAAAGAAGCGGTTAAAGGCGATGATAAGGAAGCCATTGAGCAGAAGGTTGTCGCATTAAGCGAATCAACCGCAAAGCTCACTGAACGCGCTTACGCGCAACAGTCGGCTGATGCTGCGGGTGCAGCCGCGGGCGGTGATTCTTCCGGGGATGCCGCGGGTGAGCAGTCAGCGGGTGCTGATGATGCGGTCGACGCGGAATTTGAAGAAGTAAAAGAAGACAAGGCTAGCTAAAGACTGGGCTAGGACATCAGTTCCTTGTACGACAGAGGCCCGGGAGAATACTCTTCCGGGCTTTTTTTGATGAACCAGATTGATACTTAAGAACCCACCATGTCTAAACGGGATTACTACGAAATTCTTGGCGTTGACCGCGGCGCTGATGAGGCAACCCTAAAAAAAGCCTATCGCCGCTTAGCGATGAAGTATCACCCCGATCGAAATGCCGACGACGATACTGCAGCTGAAAAATTTAAAGAAGCCAAAGAAGCTTTTGAAATCTTAAAGGACCCGCAGAAACGCCAGGCTTACGATCAGTTTGGCCATGACGCAGTAAACAATCAGCCAGGTGGTGGCGGTGGCGGATTCGGTGGCGCCGACATCAATGACATCTTTGGTGATGTTTTCGGTGACATTTTTGGAGGCGGCGGTGGCCGCAGTCGCGGGCCTCGGGTGTATCGCGGTGATGATCTTCAGTACAACCTTGAGATCAGCTTGGAAGACGCGGTTGCTGGAACCACAACGGAATTAAAAATCCCGACCCATGTGGCGTGTGACGCTTGTGACGGTAGTGGTGCGAAGCGTGGAACATCCCCCAGCAATTGCCCCACGTGCCATGGCCAGGGCCAGGTTCGTATGCAGCAGGGGTTTTTCTCGGTGCAACAGCCATGTCCGGCCTGTCGTGGGAAAGGCAAGGTCATTACTGACCCGTGCCCTAAGTGCCGTGGACAGGGCCGTAGTCAGAAAGACAAAACACTGTCTGTGAAAATCCCGGCCGGTGTTGATACCGGTGACAAGATCCGGTTGTCCGGTGAAGGGGAAATGAGCGACAGTGGTGGGCCGGCCGGTGACTTGTATGTTGCCATTAACGTGGCCAAACATGCCATTTTTCAACGCGATAATGCGGACCTGCTGTGTACTGTGCCAATCAACTTTGCCACTGCAACCATTGGTGGTGAACTGGAAGTGCCTACGCTGGGTGGCAAGGTTAAACTGAAAATTCCGGCAGGCACCCAGAGTGAAAAGACGTTTCGTTTGCGCGGCAAAGGCGTAAAGCCTGTGCGCGGAGGGGCAGTGGGGGATTTACTGTGTAAGGTGAGGGTGGAAACACCGGTTAACTTATCCAAGCAACAGCGTGATCTGTTGATGCAGTTTCACGATACGATCAGTGGTGATAATGCGCAGAAGCACAGCCCGCAAGCACACAGCTGGTTGGGCGGCGTTAAGCAATTTTTTGATGATTTGCGTGGCTGATAGGCCGCCGGGTTTTGTTTATCGACAGGCAAACCCCGCGCTGCTTTTAGCAGCTGGCATCGGTTAGTAAATTCGCAGCCGTAGAAGGTTGATGGTATGAATGGCATCTTATTCCTGATCATTGTAGGCGTTGGTTACCTGATCTACATCACCTACGGCAAGCAGCTACTGGCAGAAGGAAAAAAAGGCTATATAAAAATAGCCGTTATCATTCTGGGCTTGATCATCTTGCTCGCTGTGGCCACCGGTCGTGCAAATGTTTTGCTGGCACCACTGGGTGCGGCCATGGCGTTGATCACTCGTTTCCAGCGGTTTATCCCGTTTCTTATTCGCTACTTTCCTCAAATAAAAGGATTCTTAGGAGAAGACTTTGCCAAAGCTGCAGGTCTTGGTGGGGACTACGGCAGCGATCGTGGCGGTGCGCAGGGTAGTGGTCGTTCTCGTGTCCAAACACCGACGTTGGTGATGATCTTTGATCATGCCTCAGGTGCTATGAACGGCACGGTGAAGCGTGGACAGTTCGAAGGGTACAGTTTGAACGAGCTGTCGGTTAGCGAACTCGGTAACTTACTCAAACAGTGCCAGGCGTCGGATCCGGAAGCTGCCAAGCTGCTGAATGTCTACCTGGCAAAGTATCATGGCGAACGTTTTGGCGGCGGCGATCAGCAGCAGTCGGCTCCCAACAACCCTTCAGACATGAGTGACCAGGAAGCCTTAGATATTCTAGGGTTAACCGCAGGTGCTGGGCGTGAGGATATTGTCAAAGCTCATCGCACGTTAATCGGCAAAATGCACCCGGACAAAGGAGGCAGTACGTATCTTGCCACCAAGATTAATGCGGCGCGCGATCATTTATTGAAAACCTAGCGGCAACATCATCAAAGAGCTTGCAGGAACAGACACAAAAAAAACGCCCACCACTACGATGGGCGTTTGTTTTTTTAGTTGCGTAATTTAAACGTTAGCTTCGTTCAAATTGACGCTCTTGTTGTGTATTGCTCAATAGCCGTTAGGCTTGAGCCGTTGGCCTAGGGCTCAACCTCACGCCAGGTTACTCGACCGTCTGCGATAGAGGCCTTGAGTCCTGTAGAAGTTACGGCTTCACCTTCGGCATCCTGAGACAACATGTAATCCAGGTTTTCACCGGAAACAATGGTAGGCGGTGCAAACGGATTGGTTAAGCCCTGAATACCAGCTACGTCTTCATCGTTCAACTTGCCATCACCATTCAAATCAATGGCGGAGTCCTTAAGCATTGAACCGTCGCGAGCATCTAATGCCATTAACCAGCCTTGTTGATCCGGCGTACACTCGTTGCCCATTGGCACGTGTGTACTGAACAGGATCTTTCCGTCGCGTAGCACGGGTGTGGCAATGACTTGCTCACCGGTGTAGTTACTACCGAATTGCAGATCCATGTACCAGCCATGGTGGTTACCCCAATTGATGGTCTCTTGTGAGGTTGTACGAACGTTCAGCACAGAGTCGTCGGAGCCGTCATCGTCTGTGTCAATACTGATCAGGCTTTCACTGAGTATGTATTGCTCCAGTAAACGACCATTGGAAACCTTCGTTAGGTTAGCGGTATTGCTGCCGTCATCTTTGTCCCATAAACCGTAGATCCGATGTACAGAACCTGAAGGCACCTGGTCGCTTGGCTCCAGGTATTTACCTGTACCAAAATAGATCATAACGCCGTTACCCGTGGGGTGTGAACCCACAACAACGCTGGTAGTGATCGGCACAGCATCGCCATTTTGATCTACCGCTTCGTGCAACAGTGTTGCCCGACCCCAGCGCCGAGGATTCGAGTTGGAAACGTCATAACGGTGTACACAGCCGTATAAATCTGCAGCATAGATACGGTCCACCATGTTGTCGCCGTCTAAATCGACTGCAGTTGGCTCGGACATGCCGTTCGGATTCGCCTGATTTCCTCGGCAACGGCCGGTATTCGAAAAGATCTTTCGAACTCTCTGACCCGTTTCAATATCCACAATTATAATAGATGCTAAGCCACCACCACGACGGAAGCCTACGTTTCGCGTGCTGTTGTTATAGCCATTCGAGATGATGGCGTTCCACTTGCCATTCGCCATGCGTGCGATAACAGGGCTGGAGAACGAGTAGCCCATACCTTGATCATGCCAATCGGTAAATTCCCACAGTACCGCATCATCAGCAGTACCTTCGTTAATCTTGTCTGGCTCAGTTACATCCAAAGCGTAAACGCCTTGACCACCTTTACCTAAACCACCGACCAACACCGTACGCCAATCACCGCCCATAAATACATCAGCAATGCGCGGCGTTGAGTCTACGAAGAACTTATGCGCGTATTTCGGATTGGTTAAGTCCGGTAACTGCTCATAGACAGGTGCTGGTATGTAAGCGAACAGCTCCTCACCAGTACCATCGGTATAACCATCACCGGTTGTGATGTTCGGGTCAAATTTACCCGCATCAAATGCGTGCAACATACCGTCATTCGCGCCCACATACACCACCCGCTGACGATCTTTGTGCCGTTCACGGAATTCAGAATAGGGCTTAGCATTTTCTGCAGCACCCGGGCCCCAGTCATCGGGGTAGTAATAGCTTGGTGCCCCTACTAACGATGGGCTAGAGCGAATAATGTCACCCAGTGCTGACGTGCGTTTACGGA
>JAHDCO010000073.1 GCA_020629835.1 Granulosicoccaceae bacterium | reverse complement strand
CTTGTTTGATGAAGCGCCTATGCTGGCTGACGAGACGCTGGTGCTGGAACGACCCGCCGAGCGCCATGCCGAACCCTCCGCGGGTGCAGGCGCGGCTGCAAGCACGCACGCAACCGCAACTGCGGCCGCACCCGCACAGTCTCAGCCGGCCAAGCGTAGCGTTGCCGCCGCCTCTGCCAGTGCCACTCGACCAAGCAGCGGCTTTGCAGGGTGGCTGGACAGTCAGCCTGATGCGTTGCGTTTAACGCTCGCGATAGAGTTTTTGTTGTACTGGATGGCCTACGGGGATGATCGGTACGAGCCCGCGCTGAAGCAAAAGATTTTTCAAACTCCAGACCCCAGCAGTCACGATATCGTGAAACGCTGGGTGCTCAAACAAGATGTGCACGCCTTTGCGGACACCGTTGGCTGGTTGCAAACCCATACGACCGCCGTGCAAAAAGAGCAGATCGTGCGCTTCCTGATGGCAATGTTGGTCAACGGAACAACACCCAGCCCACTGCAAAACACGCTGCTGCGTTTTCTCGGCGATGTGTTCTTCCTGGATGCGCCTTCGGTTGAAGAGATGTTCTTACACGAGTTCGCGACCGAATTGCCTCCGGTACCGCGTGTTGACCGAGTCGCCTGGTGGGATCGCCAACCTTCCGGTGTTGCCACCTTGTGGGATGCACGCGCATTAAAGGACTCCGACCCCATAAGCCAACACGCCGCACAGCTCGGAGTGGACGGCCGCGCAGGCGTGGAGCACATCCAAGCGGCCTACCGGCAGGCCATGCAGCGATGTGAAGCGTCTCGATACGATCAATTGGGCGAGCGCGAGCACCGACTCATCAGCAGCCGACACGCCCGATTAACGCAGGCAAAAGATGAATTGCTGGAGGCTTTGGCATGAGAAATTACTATGACGCCCTGGGTCTTCATCGTGGCAGCGAAGAAGTGGAAGCGCTGCAACCTGGCACAGATTTTAGTGCCGACCTAGAGCCGGACTACGCTGAAGATGCCGCGTCGGTGCTCACTGATTCGGTTCAGCAAACCCACTATCGACGCCTGCACCTGCAATACGATGCGATGGCCGCTGTTCTGCAGCGTGGCATTCCACAAAAAGACACTCACTCATGGAGTAAGCGGGTCGTGGAGTTCTCTCCCGAGCCCAACGAACTGCCTGATTAGCCGCCCGGGCGCGTCAAGCCCATAAAAAACTGAAGCGTTTGTCCGTGTAAGGCAGGTTTTTTGCAAACCCGTTCTCACTATCGAAGGACCAACGGACAACGCAATGTCATTTTCACTTTTCAACCTGGGCCTGTCTGCGCTACTGGGTTACACCCTTTTTGTCGGGCTGTCCGGCCGATTCCTGCCGTGGGTAAAGCCAGCGGCGGCGGCAAAACGACCTACGTGGTTTCTGGCTTTATGGGTGGGTGTAACCGTGGCAGTCGTGCTCGGTATTGCCATGCATTACTCACAAGCCCAACCGCTGTCGCAAGCCATCCAGTTGGCGCAGCCGGTGGGTCTCATCCTCGCCGCGTTGTGGGTGCCAGGCGTTGCAGGTTCCGTTCTGTACCGACGTCATTTATCACACGACTCGGCACGCACAAACGACACAGCATCAGCTATCGCTGTTGAGGCTGTTGCAAAGCAAGCGGACAACACCGCCGTCATCGAACCTGCTACCACGCACTCAGTAGCCGAAGACGCCACAGCACAGGCTGTCGACGCCATCAGCACGGCGGCAGATACGGCGGATGCAACAGATACAGCAACTGACACTGAATGGGCCCAACATTACGAATTTGAATTCGATACTGCGGACGATGAAGACATCCAGTTCGATGAGGTGATCAGCACAGACGACCACCGTAGCTTTTCGCTGGTCTTTGATACCGCTGATGCGGCCACAGAAAACGCTAACTCCAGTCAGCCGAAGCAGAGCAACAAAAAATGCGCCCTGTTGCTGGGAGCTGGTGAATCCGATACAAGCGCAACGAACGAGAACGCTTCTGAAGGCACAGGCGAAGCGAATTCGGTTAGCGAGCACGAAGCATTAATGGCAACGCCACAAAACGATTTAGAGCGGTTAATGCACGCCCTGGAAGCTGAAAAAACACTGCGTGAGCAAACTGAAACTCATCTACGCATCACTCGCAAAGCGCTTAAAAACTTAGAGGGCGATACTCGAAATATTGAAAATGAGAAAGCCGATGCGTTGATGGCTGTCGAGGTTCAATTGGATCAGCGGGTAAAAGAGATTGCTGCGGCATCCGCAAAAGCAAGCCGTGAAGAGATGCAAAGAATCGCTGCTGAGACTGCAGTGGCCAATATGAAACAGGATCTACTGCAATCCAAACGTGAGATGCGACGCAACACCGAGGCTCGTGCCAAAGCACTGGAAACCGCGAATAAATCGGTGGCGTTTGCTCGGCAGTCAATGGTTTCACGCACGCGCGCCGAGGCACGTATCAAACAACTCGAAAGCCGTTTAAAGCAGAGTCAGGAAACGGTTAGTAGCTTAATTGCTGCGCTGGAAAAAGAAAAAGCCCACACAGAACACGACATCACAGAGATGGCAAAAGAGCTGATTCTTCAGAAAAAGCGCATGGATGAAAAACGCACTTTAGATGCAGCGGGCCGAAAAACCCAAAAAAGACTTACCCGCCGCATTGCACGTAACGCAAGCTAACAGCGACGCTGTGCATCAGTTGCTCGGTATAACCGCATTCAATATAAGTTGAGATGCGACCGAGTGACTGATCCGCAATTGTCTACTTTGGACCGCAGCCGCCCTCGTCACTCAGCCTTACCCAATGTCGTACTGGGTTGGACCGAATCGGACTAAGTTAGCCCGACTTAGCCTGTGTTAATCGGGGGAATGACAGATCTTGGTGCTTACAGCTAACGCTTAAGCACCGAAACGTCTTTCTCGTCGCCGTTCCTGCTCGTGTGGCACCAACGCACTCGATGTTGGTGATAATTGCCAGGTGTTGGCATCACGACTTGTCGTTCGTTGACGTGCACTACCCTCTGCTGCTTGTCTGGCCCGACGCTGCAAACTCAGCATGAACCAGATAGCCACGACGTACACGCAGATAAACGCAGTTAGCACGGGCATTCCCTGCATGGCTAAAAACGCTACCACTCCTGCAAACAACGATGCACAAACCGCAATGACACCCATAATTTGATAAGGGTTCATTACTCTGCGCCTCTAGTAACCATTGTGTAACATTTAATATACCCACCGTTTATCGATGCCGCAACAATCATTCGCATCTGTTGTTCCTTACGCAATCGAATTGGCGTTGGTTGATAACTTTTTTGTTAAATCGACTTTAGCGTCAACTTTATGTCGTCGAACGTGTCAAACCAATATTGCGTTCAGTCTCAGCGTGTAGATTGGTGGCTCTGTGTTTATGTTACGGAAAACGCAGCCATTACACCCGGGTTGACATAACGCAGCTCTTTACCTTTTTGGTGTGACTGCAATAACCCTACTTGTGCAAGCTTCTTAAGGTATGAAGCACTGGTTTGTCGGCGCGTAACACCCGCCTCCATAAGATCTGCGTTGGTGCATATGGGTTTTACAATGGCTTGCATGACACTGGCTACGGGTGCGCGCGGTAACGTATCCTCCACCACGTCTCTGCAGTGCGCTACGTGCACGGCCAAGCGCTCTAGCTGATCAGTTAATTCCAGTGCTGTGTCGGTAAACATACGCAAGTAAAACCGCACCACGCTATCGTCATTCGTTAACGCACGATAAAAATCACGAGAATGTTTACTGAAGTAGAACGATACGTTTAACGACGCTGACTGGAGTATCTGTTCTTCTTTTAAAACAGCCGCCAAAAGCAGACCTGCACAGCTGTGGTTATGGGCTGTAAATGGGCTTAAACGCCGGAATTTTGCGTCAGAAATGGCGGCCATCACTAAGCCATCCACATCCCCCGCGTTATCAGACACCACGTGTTCCCAGTGCGCCAAGCCATGCTGTAAGGCTTCGTTGGATTGCTTATCACGTCGCAGCGTTACCGCTTGTTTTACACCGGGTTCTGTTAGCCGCCCGGCGATGTGCAACGCTGTAGATTGCGTCACCGGAGTCGCCTCATCGTTAGATAACAATTGCTCTGCTAAGGCGGCATAGTTCAACGCCAGTGATACGCCACGTTGTCCTGGTGAATCGATAACGGATTGCAACCAGATAGGTTCTCCGTCCAGTTGAACAGCACCACACCCATCCAGTAGTTGGACAAACGCATTAAACGCCACGGCGACTTCTTGTGGTGCAAAGCGAACCGCATGATCTAATCCACTCAACGCGCGGTGCGCAAGAATTAATTGACGCTGATCGACCGGTGCTAAAACTAACGGGGATTGACGGTTGGACGATGAGTGATTGATGGTAGTGGCCATTCACTAGCCCCCTTGACTGAGCCGCTGATAAGTAGCGGCGTCGATATTCGTACCACAGGCGATAACCCCAATGCGAGCTGCAGATAACGTCTGTAACGGTCCCATAAGCGCAGCTACCGTCGCCGCGCACGCCGGTTCCACCGCGAGTTTCATTTCTGTGAAGAACCAATTCATGGCATCTCTCATTGCTTGCTCTTCTACCTGAACCATCTCATCAACATAAGACTGCACAAGACCAAACGTAATAGGCAGGTGCATCGGTGCGCCCAAACTATCGGCAATGGTATTGACAGATACTGTAGGCAGTGGATGCCCCGCTTTTAAACTGTCTGACATGCCTTGTGCCCCGCTGGGTTCTACACCAATAACACGGCAGTTCGGATTGATGGCCTTAACAGCGGTTGCAATACCTGCGATTAATCCACCCCCGCCAACCGGCACGATGACCGCATCCAAATCAGGCACGTCCTGCATCAATTCCAGACCCACGGTGCCAGTACCTTCTACGGTATGCCAATTTTCAAAGGGGTGCACCAGGGCTAAGCCTCGCTCCTGCTGCAGGGACTCAACCTTTTGCACCAAATCAGCGATGTCGTTACCGAACACGATTTCCGCACCGTGTGCACGACAACGCGCGACTCGGTAAGGGTTGGCGCTTTCCGGCATGACCACTGTTGCCTTGAAGCCGGCAATTTTTGCCGCCAGGCTAGCCGCAATGGCGTGATTTCCTGCCGAATACGCAACAATGCCAGGTATATCTTCAGGCAATTGACTCACTACGTTATACGCGCCGCGTAGCTTGAAACTTCCGCCGATTTGAAACAGTTCTAATTTAAAGAACAACGACCTCGATTCGAAACCAGGCAACGCACTACCGGTAAATGGCACCGTCGGCGTTCGAACAACCTGTTCTTTCAACCGAGCTGCAGCCTGGTTGATATCGTTCAACGTTAATGCAGATCGAGTCATGATGATTTGATTGGATGATGGAGTCGATGTGCCATCCAGTTTACTTCATCGCTTTCTTCCGCGCAGGGTTAGATAACCAAACGCCACTCGGTTAATGGCCGTCAACACACATACCGCTGCAAACACGCCCGCGATCAGTGCAAAGTGGTGTGGCAGCCAACACATCAATGCAAACACAAATATAGTTTCAGTGCCTTCAGCCAAACCGTTTAAGTAATAAAAACCCTTGTAACCAAAATCAGGATGACTGATGCTTTGTTGCCTTGCAAAGGTATCAAACGCTAAGAAGCTGGCACCAGTGCCCACAAAACTAGCGATTAACAACGCGGCCCACACCGCATTTTCACCTGGGTTATACAGTGCAAATCCCAATGGGAAAATTGCATAGAAAATAAAGTCTAAAACGATATCCAGGAAGGCACCGGCGTCGGTACCACCGGTTAAGCGCGCTAATTCACCATCAATGCCATCGGCTATGCGGTTCAAGCACAGCAGCACAAAGGCAGTAACAAAGTAGCCAGACGCGATGGCCAATACACACAACACGCCTAACACAAACCCAATAACGGTAACCGTATCAGCGCGAACATGTGCGGCATGTAAAACGGTTGCTACCGCATGAAGAGGCTGCTTTATCTTTGGAACAATGTACCGATCTAACATGCGCTTTGCCGTAAGGAAAATTATGCTTCTACTTAGAAAGTATAAGTTAGAAAAAACCCTGTCATCGTAAAGCCAGCGTCTTCGCCGCTGGTGGAATATCATCGGCGTCGTGAGTGACCAACAAAATGGGTAAATCGCTTGCCACTTGCCAAGTGAACTCACGAATCTTTGAACGCCGATCACTATCCAGGCGTGAAAACGGCTCATCCAACAGTAACGCTTTAGGTTCAGACAAGAGTGTTCGCAGTAAACTCACGCGCGCCCTTTGCCCGCCGCTGAGTGTGGCGGGATCTCGATTCTCCATACCATCCAGACCCGCAGCTTTAAGACTGCGACAAACCTTTTGCCACCGTTCCTGCTTAACACCCGGCGGCAGCCCAAACAATAAATTCTGGCCCACGGTCATATGCGGAAACAGATAATCCTGTTGTAGCATCAAGCCTAAGTGCCGTTGTTCTGTAGACAACGGATTAAGCGCTATGTCGTCCAATGTAGCGGTGCCCGTACTTTTTAAATTTGAGGCTAAAGTACCTGTTAACCAGGCCAGTATTGAAGACTTACCACTGCCACTGGGGCCGGTTAAGGCCAGCACTTCTCCTGACGCCACCGAGAACGACAACTCGTCGATCATAGGCTGCCCACCTGGCAATTGAATACTTAATGACGTTACCGTTAGCGTTGCCATGCACGCGCCCTTGGTTTCATGATAATCCACGGCACAATCAACGCTGCAAAAAACGCCAGTAACGGCAAGAGGCTTTGCATCAGTGCCAACGCTGCAATCACCCGCCGATCGACACCGCCAAAACTAGTTACCAGTTCAATGGCAAGCGTTTGGTAACGACCCGCGCCAAGCAACAGCGTGGGTAAGTACTGAGCAACACTAACCGCTAACGCAACAGCTGCCGCCTGACATAAGGGCTTAGCCAGTAAAGGCATGTGTACCCGGCTGAGTACTCGCCAGTAACCACCGCCTAAGGTATTTGCCGCATGATGCCAGGCGGGATCGTGTTCGCGCCACGCGGTGGCGAGAATGAGTACGACGTAAGGTAATGCGTATACCCAATGGCTATACAGCACGGTAAGCCAATGCCCATCGGCCCCCATGAGTAACGCAACGGCCTGCCACCCAAACAACAAGGTTACCTGCGGAACCAATAACGGTATAAACCACACGCTGTTTATTTGGGGCACGCGATTTAAACGTTCCAGTTCAAGCCAGACCACGGCTGCAACGATTGCTAACACCATCGTGCCGATTGCAAAATAAACGCTTAACACTAACGGTTGAACTAACACATCACTGCGTGTTGCCCAGTGCGCGGCTGACCATTGTTGTGGCAGTGCATCAGGAAATCGCCAGCGCCGAGTAAAACTCCACAGCACCAACATAACAAGCCCTAAGACACTGAATAACAACACAGCACTGACCAAACCCACGCCTACCCCACGCCACCGATTCAGGGTAGCGCCGCGTCTTCCATTCGCGCGACGAGCCTTTGCCCACAAAGAAATCAATTGCTCAAGCCCGTACAAACCAACAAACGAGGCAAACACACCCAACGCCAATATCAACGCACCCGCAGAAGCTGCCGCTCGCATGCCTGGATCGTTCACTAAAGACATCAAAAACACGGAAAATGTAGGCGGATTCCCGGGGCCTAGTAGCAACGCCATATCGACAACGCTTAAGTTAAACGCGAGGATAATCAGAAGTGTTGAGCGAATCCTTGGATACAACTGAGGCAGTATCAGCCGGCTCCAGCATCGCGCTGGCGAGTATCCCAGCGTTCGCCCAATGGACAGTGAAGCCTCGACGTTCAATGACGGTAATTGAGCCAGTGCAGCGAGCAATAAAAACGGAAATTCTTTAACCACCAAACCCAGCACCAGGGTCATGCCTTCGGCATCGGGTGCCACCCAGAAGTCAGGCGGTCGCTCCCAACCAGTTAGCCAGGGCGAGAACACTCTGGCCACCCAACCGCTGGGGGTAATCAGGAACAACACACCTACGGCCAACGCGGCGTGTGGAACCGCTAGCAAGGGAGGCAAACTGGCCAGGACCCAGCGCCAAACGCGTGTGCGCTGCACGCAAACCAGGCAAACGATGGTCAGCACCATCACCAGTGCCGTAGCCAGAAAACCCGTTTGCAGCGTAAGACGCACCGCCGGCCAGAATCTGGCGTCGGCAAACAACACACTGAACCCTTCAGTCTCCGCTAAACCAGGGACCAAGCCAAATGCCGGCAACAGTGTGCCTAAAAAACCTGCACACAACGGCGCTACGAACAACAACAGCACGCCCCAGCCCAGCAAGGACGTTGCTGTTCGTCGCTCCATCGTGAATTATTCGCGCAGATTAACTGCCGTAGCGTTCAATCCAGGCCTGCTCAAGTGCTTCCGCCCATGAGGCGTGCGGCTCTGGTAACACCTTGCCACTGCCGATAGGCAACGCCCAAACACCCAAATCGATATCGGTAAAGGCTTTTCGATCTTCTTCGTTCAATCGCGTTAAATCCAGCACAGTAGGGTCACCCCAATAATCTGGATTCGCTTTACGTGCCTGCGCTTCTGGAGATAAAAGATAATTCGCTACCACCATGGCACCCGCTTTTGCCGACGCATTCCACGGGATAGTGACAAAGTGCGTATTCCCTATGGTGCCATCACGGAAAACGTAGGTGCGCACACTGTCCGGTAACTGACCGCTTCGAACGGCCGCCGTAGCTTCATTGGGATTGAATGACAAGGCGATGTCCACTTCTCCGTCATCAAGCAACTGACGCGTTGCCTCGCCACTGTTTGGCCACGATTTACCCTTACCTCTGAGCTCCGGATGTAAGGTATCGAGGTACACCCATAATGGTTCGGTCACTTCATCAAAGGTTGCCGCATCCACCGGTTTAGCCAGCGCTTCCGGGTTGTCGGTCAGTTCAATCAGGAATTGCTTGATTAGCGTTGTGCCGTGAAACGCAGGCGGTGCCGGGTAGGTAAAGCGAGCGCCCCCTACCACGTAGGTCAATAATTCAGCCGCAGACTGTGGAGGCTCATCCATCACAGCCGTATCGTGGATAAACACCAGCTGAGCGCCACCCCAGGGTGATTCCAACCCATCAACGGGCACGGAAAAGTCAAACTGGATGGACGGTGAGTCTTTTACTATGTTCGTATGCTCTAAGTTGTCTGCGAACGGGCCCCAGGTGAGCGAATTGCGTTTCATGGCGGCGAAATTCTCACCGTTAACCCACATTAAATCCACGTTGCCATCTTCGTTGCGACCAACTTGCTTGGCGGCCTCAAGCTGTCCAACCACTTCAGCGATATCGCCAACTTTCACGTGCTTTAACGTCACGCCATACTGCTCTTGCAGGTTGTCTGCAGCCCATTGCAGGTAGCTGTTGATGCGGTCTGAACCACCCCAGGCATTGAAATACACGGTTTGTCCGCGCGCCTCTTCGACAACCGCCGTCCAGTCGCTGTCCGGCTCAATAGCGTGCGCCGTAGGAAGACTCAACGCGAGGGTGGCCAATAGGGAAAATAACAAAGACTTAGCCGTTTTCTTTCGAGTATTCGTGCGCATTAGGGTCCTGAATCGGTAGTTGGAGCGGTCAATAGTCAACGCTCAGACACGCGAATTGTCACAAGGTTCGCGCAGGCGGATTATACCGAGGGTAGTAAGGGGGTACCAGCGGATGCCGACACCCGGAATAAAATGCGCTACTGACTGGGCAGTACAGAATACGCCGCGCGGATAAGCTCTTGCGTATACGGATGTGAGGGTCGGTCGAAAATATCATCCGCATCACCCACCTCTACAGCCTTACCCGCTTGCATAACAATAATGCGGCTGCTCATGGCACGAACCACTTTCAGATCATGTGAGATAAACACATACGCCAGACCAAGCCGAGCCTGTAAATCGCTTAATAATTCAATTAGTTGAACCTGCACCGCCCTGTCTAAGGCAGACGTTGGCTCGTCCAGCACGATAAGTCGAGGCTCCAGAATCAACGCTCTGGCAATGGCGACGCGTTGGCGCTGACCTCCAGAAAATTCATGCGGGTAACGAAACCGGACCTCAGGGTCAAGGCCCACTTGATTCAGAGCCTGTACAACTTTTGCATCCGCTTCAGCCGCGGATGGCAGTCGATCGTGCGCCTTTAAACCTTCCAATATGATGTCGGCAATGGACATCCTCGGACTCAGACTTCCAAAGGGATCCTGAAAAACAATTTGCATATCCGAACGCAACGCTTTCAAAGCCGAGCCGTTCAGTTCATGCACCGGTTGTTTATCAAACACAATCGTGCCTTCGGACGGTACCAGTCGCAGTAAGCCCTGCGCCAGAGTGGATTTTCCGGACCCACTCTCGCCCACCACGCCCAGGGTTTCACCCGGGCGTAATTCAAGCGATAAACCGTCCACCGCTTTCACCATGCCGGTTAATCGACGAAAGATGCCTCGTCGAATGGGGAAATGCACTTTTAGATTATCGATACTCAGTAACGGCGGAACCGTAGACGCCACCTTGGCACCCCGCCCACGAGGCTCAGAGTCAATTAGCTCTTGCGTGTACGGGTGAGAGGGGTTGGCAAATACGGATCGTGTATCGCCGGTTTCCAGCAGTTTGCCATGGCGCATGACACAGACTCGATGCGCCACGTTTTTCACCACGGTGAGGTCATGCGTGATTAATAGAATCGCAAGGCCGAGCTTTTCCTGCAGTTCTTTGAGCAGCGCAAGAATCTGCGCCTGCACCGTTACATCCAAAGCCGTAGTGGGTTCATCCGCTATCAGTACATCGGGCTCATTGGCTAATGCCATGGCAATCATTACGCGTTGCCGCTGCCCCCCGCTAAGCTGATGTGGATACGCACCCAAGCGTTCGGCCACTTGGTCTAAGCCAACTAATGACAGCAACTCTAACGACCGATCTCTTGCCGCTTGTTTGTTTAATCCGCGATGGATCAACAACACTTCGTTCAGTTGTTTTTCGATGGTGTGCAACGGGTTCAACGACGTCATGGGTTCCTGGAAAATCATACTGATCTGATCACCGCGCATTCGCTGCATGACAACCGGTGGTGCACCGAGTATTTCTTCGCCTTTAAACTGAATCGACCCTGACGGATAACTGGCCTGATGCGGATTTAATAATTGAAGAATGGACAGCGCGGTGACCGATTTACCTGAACCGCTTTCGCCTACCAGTGCCAGCGTTTCACCCGCGGCCAAATCAAAGCTGGCTTTATGCACCACATCCACATCACCACCCCGAGTGGCGAAGCGGATGCTTAAGTCGCGAACACTGAGCAGTGGCGTATGTTCGACGGTTGTCATCACACAACCGCCTTGCGTGGGTCGAACGCGTCACGTACCGCTTCACCCACAAATATCAACAAACTCAACATGAGCCCTAACACCACAAACCCACTGATTCCAAGCCACGGAGCTTGAAGGTTGGCTTTACCCTGGGCTAACAGCTCACCTAACGATGCAGACCCGGGCGGCAAGCCAAAGCCCAGAAAATCCAGTGACGTAAGCGTTGTGATAGAGCCATTTAAAATGAACGGCAGAAAGGTCAGTGTGGCGACCATAGCGTTCGGCAAAACATGCCGATACAGAACAGACCATCGGCCAACACCTAGTGCACGCGCTGCACGAACATAATCCAGGTTCCGCGCTCTTAGCACCTCGGCACGCACCACGTTGACCAGGCTCATCCAACTGAACAGCAGCATGATGCCCAGTAGCCACCAGAAGTTAGGTTCTACGATGCTGGCTAAAATGATCAATAAAAACAACGTCGGCAAGCCGGACCATATTTCCATAAACCGCTGGCCTAGAAGATCTACCCAGCCACCGAAGTAACCTTGCACCGCCCCGACCGCGACACCGATGATGGAGCTGAAGATGGTTAACGATAGCCCGAACAACACCGATATCCGAAAGCCATAGATAAGCCGAGCAAGCACGTCTCGACCCTGATCATCTGTGCCTAACCAATTCTCACTGGACGGTGGAGCCGGTGCTGGCACCGGTAAGTCGTAGTTAATGGTGTCGTAACTGTAGCGAATCGGTGGCCATACCATCCAGCCTTTTTCGTTGATAAGGTCTGCTACAAACTGATCACGATATTCTGCCGGCGTTTCAAAATCCCCACCGAATACAGTTTCCGGATAGTCGTTCCAGATAGGGAAAAAATGTTGATTATCGTACTGAACGTACAAGGGCCTGTCGTTGGCCAAAAACTCAGCACCTAGCGATAACACAAACAACGCCAGGAAAATCCACAGCGACCAATAACCCCGACGGTTACGCCGGAAGTTGTCCCAACGGCGGCGAGCTAAAGGCGACAAGCTAATCATTGCTCGCGTCTTTCGAAGTCGATGCGCGGGTCAATCAGGGTGTACATCACATCCCCGATTATGTTCATGATCAACCCCAGAAACGTAAAGAAGAATAAGGTGCCGAACATGATGGGATAATCACGATTAATAACCGCTTCAAACCCCAGTAAACCCAAGCCGTCCAGAGAAAATATAATTTCAATCAGTAGTGCGCCCGTGAACAGGATGCCCACAAATGCACTTGGAAATCCAGCGACAACAATGAGCATCGCGTTACGGAAAACATGTCCGTACAACACGCGGTTTTCTGTTAGCCCTTTCGCCCGTGCGGTTAATACATACTGCTTATTGATTTCATCCAAAAACGAATTTTTTGTCAGCATCGTCAGGGTGGCAAAGCCGCCAACCAGCATCGCCGTTAGCGGCAATACCAAGTGCCACGCGTAGTCCAACACCTTTTCAAGCGGGTTTAGGCTGTCAAAATTATCCGAGACCAAGCCCCGCAACGGAAACCAGTCTAAGTAGCTGCCACCAGCAAACACCACCACTAACAAGATGGCGAATAAAAACCCGGGGATGGCATAACCGATGATGATAAGACCGCTGGTCCAAACATCGAAAGCCGTACCGTCTCTGACCGCCTTTTTAATCCCTAACGGAATAGAGACCAAATAAACAATCAGCGTGGTCCACAAGCCAAGCGAAATGGACACCGGCATTTTTTCAATAACAAGATCGACTACGCTGGCATCCCGAAAAAAGCTATCGCCAAAATCCAGCGTCAAGTAGCTTTTCATCATCAGAAAAAAACGTTCGACCGGTGGCTTATCAAAGCCGTAGAGCTCCTTTACCGTTTGAACGAGCTCAGGGTCTAACCCGCGTGTCGCACGCGACTGCTGTTCGGAAGAACCCAGCGATGCATCAGACGCAACGCTCGTACTGCCCGCATCAGCGCTATCGCCGGTGATACGAGCAGTAGCCGACACCGCGTTACCGCGGAATTCAGCCAGCATCTGCTCCACCGGCCCACCCGGTGCGGCTTGAACGATGACAAAGTTCAGCACCATGATCCCAAACAAGGTGGGAATGATGAGTATCAGGCGTCGTAAAATATACGCAAGCATGCTACTGAACTACCGCCGCAGTCGTGACCAACATGAGCGGCGTTACTGGTCTAGTGCGGCCGCTTTGTCTGCGTCTACCCACCAGGTATCAAAACCTAATTGAAACGTTGGCTTTGTCTCAGGACGGTCAAACTTGTTCCAGTAAGCCACTCGGTAGAATGGGATATGCCACTGCGGTACCAGGTAATGGTTATGCAGCAAGACTCTGTCTAACGCCTTGACCAGAGGAATTAAATCTTCACGGGTCGGTGCGCTCACCAACTGATCGATGAGTGCATCTACAACAGGGTGTGAGATACCCGCGTAATTTCTCGAACCCGGCTCATCCGCGCTGTCAGAGCCCCAGTAGTCGTATTGCTCGTTGCCCGGTGATTGCGACTGCGCCCAACCGGTGGCGATGATATCGAAATCGCGCTCTTCAACGCGTTTCTGGTACTGCGCTGAATCCACTAAGCGTACGCTGAGTTCAATACCCAAACGCTCCAGCGTTTTCTTATAAGCCAAGCCAATACGTTCAAAACTGGGCGACACAATCAAAAATTCCGGCGCCATCACTTCGCCCGTCTCGGTATGAGTTAGCTTGCCGTCCTTAATGCCCCAACCAGCTTCCTTAAGTAACACTAGCGCTTCGCGGTACTGTTTACGCAGGTTCCCTGTACCGTCGGTTTTCGGCAGAGTAAATTCTGTATCGAACACGTCGGCTGGCAATTGATCTCGATACTTTTCCAAAATGGCAAGTTCTTCGCCTTCAGGCAAACCCGTCGCCTGAAAAACGCTGTTCTGAAAATAACTGTGCGTGCGAGAGTACGCGCCAAAAAACAGATTCTTATTCATCC
>JAHDCO010000072.1 GCA_020629835.1 Granulosicoccaceae bacterium | reverse complement strand
CCATGAAGGGAACGTCAGGGCTGTAATCGTTAACGCAGCCCCTGCATCCGGGTCAGTTGTGGTTATACTGTAGCTGTAGGCAACATCCTGAGTACCGCTCGTGACGGCGGTTGAGGTGAAGGACGGAGGTTCGTTTAAGTCATCTACCATGATCCACAACGTTTGATCGAAATGCAGACCACCAGAATCGATCGAACGCACAGTAACGGAATAGACTGATTGACGTTCATAATCCAACACACCATCACTCAGGATTAATTCATCCGCACCCGCCCCTCCGATGCTGAAAACGCCGGCATCCGCACCACCGATGATGCCGTAGCTGAACGTATCACCGGCATCCTGATCAGTACTCATCAGCGTACCAACCGAGTAACCCCCCGTGGTGTCGGTGTTTTCATTTACTGCACTGTTGGTAATCGACAGCGCAGTCGGCGCTTCGTTAACTTCAGCAACAATGACCGAGATCAACTGAATATCTGTCCCACCGTTTCCGTCATCCGCTGTCACTTCCACTTCATAAGTGCCATCAGCGTTAGCGTCCGAAGGCGTTTCAAAATCGGGGGCTGTAATAAACGTGACTACACCGGAGTTCGTATCAACACTGAACCTTGTGGCATCTGCCCCACCACTGATGGAAAAGGTAGGCGTATCACCTGGATCGGCATCAGTGGATACTACGGTCGTTACCAAAGTCTGATTCTCTGAAACCATTATCGATGCCGACGCAGCTCCACCATCACTAGTAATAACTGGTGCATCATTGACTGGATTTACAATCAGCGTGACGTTGTCACTGATGTCGGGATCACCCGACGCCAAGGTCGTTATTTCTTCTGCGGTAAGAGCGCGTGAATAAACGCGCGCATCATCGATCAGGCCGGTGTAATCCCTTGTAGGAAAGGCTCCCGACACATGGCCTCCTAATCGTGTGTTACCCGACCCTGACTCAACGCTGGTTACAGAACTTCCAAATGCCGTTGCAACCCCATCAATGTACAAAACCTGGCTGTCGGCCGCATCGTCAATCGTGTAGGCAATGTGATGCCATTGCCCATCCGCAATATTAACGTTGGAACTTAACGTATGGTTCGCAGTTCCATCGTAATACATCGCTGTTGTACCACCATTGGGCTGTACTGCAAGCACCAGTGTATTACCAATATTGATGATATCGCCGAGATCTATGGGCGTGCTGGAAAACTTTACCCATGCACCCAGCGTGACATCAGGAGGAGTGCCAAAATCACTTGTGATTTCAACATAGTCATCAGCACCATCAAGACTCAGGACATCGCCGCGTTCCGCATCAAAGATAGTTGTAGCATCACCACCAAAGCTACCGTGTTGTGGTGTGCCAGCACTTTGATCATCAGCGCTGCCGTTAGAAAACGTGTAATGGCCTTCCAGTCCAGCAGCAACTGCTGACTGTATATACAAGGAATCTGACCCGAAATAGTTGGGATCAGGCGTGTACTGCAAGCTACCCAATGCGGTGTTTAGATCACTTTCAACACCGTCAATAACCAGCTGAGATGCGCCACTACTCCCCTCCACAAACGTGATTCCAGCTGGTGCATTGAGCGCTAACGTGCCTTGCGAAGCCGATACAGTGACACGCATAGGTAAATCACCCGCTGCCACTCCATCATCGACCTGCACCTCGTTCGGACCGGTGAAAAATAACGTGTTGTCTTCATCCACGGATGCACCATTGGGTGCATTGATCTGCATGGTTAAACCACTGGGGGCGTTGGACGTCGTCACCACAACATAGTTCGAAAATTCTGACGTATTCCCTGTTGAATCGGTAACCGTAATCGTAAGATATTCCCCAGCATTAATTGCAGTCGCGCTGAGCAATCCGTAAGCTACCCCATCTCCCAAGATCGAAACAGAGTCTAAGTAACGTCTTCCCTCAACTTGTCCCGCTGACAGATCATCACTGGCAAAAAACTCTGCTGTGTAAGAACCTGTATTCAGGGTGGTTGTGTCCATGTCATAGTACAAATCACCGCTAGCATTTACAGATGCTGAAGTAAGCACTGGCCAGTTCAGTTTGGTATTTCCACCTGTATCAACGTCACCGGTGTCATTCGTATCCCATCCATCACCGGACAAACCACCAAGATCGATGCCCAACCCCGTGTTACCGTAAATGGAATTACCGCTGATGGTGTTGCCAGTGGATAGATTGTCAATGATGGTTATACCGTCACCATCGTTAGAGGAAAACACGCCGTTGTAAGCAATGACATTTCCCTGTCCAGGCAAAGCACCACCGATTTGATTGTCAATGGCGCCTCCAGAGAGTTGGACCCCACTTTGTCCGTTGCCCCAATTCAATGTTTGTGTAACATCGGTTCCTATAATGTTGCCTTGTATGACTGAGTCCTGGCTGGCACCTCGAATCTCGATGCCATGAACACCAGCACCAGCCACCACGTTATTAATTATCGAGCCGCGATCTGGGCCATTCGTGAATAAAATTCCAGTACCACCAATACCTAAATTAGTGGTGCCACTAGCGGATACACCAATGGTATTGTTTTCAATTTGAACATTGTCCGAATCGCCCGTACTCACGTGAATACCGTGATTACCTGCACCGGCGATTACGTTCCCATGCGCCTCTGTCGGCCCACCAACCGTGACAAAGCTTGAATCATATTCAATAAGTATCGCTTCAAATGTGAACGGTGCGACACTGTTACCCGCGTCGACAACACCAATGTAGTTGCCACTGATTGTTGTACCTTCAGCTTGAGTACCCGATACAACCACCCCGCGCTCACCACCGCCAATGATGTTTCGGTCTGCAGCCGTGTTACCGCCAATAATGGTATTTCTACCTTCCACATAGACAATGGCGGAATCAATCTGTTGACCCGAACCGAGGTAAGCACCCGCGGTACTGAGGCTTCCTAAATAGTTCCCCGCAATGACAACATTATCAGCACCTGTTTCAACTGAAATTGCGCTGTAATTAAAATTGCGAATTACCAATCCTCTTATCTCACTACCATCTCCGGTCGCATTGATATAAAGGCCATCTGCATTAAGGTCACCGCCATTGAGCACAACCACGGGTCTATTTCCGTTGGTTGCATAGTTGGGTTCACTGGTGCCATCTATGAACACTTGATCATCAATTGAAGGTAATCCAGAGCTCAAATTTATGACGTGCGGCCCCGTTCCCGCGATATTAAATTCGATAGTGTCGGCACCAGCGGAAGCATTGGCATCTAAAATCGCTTGACGTAGTGAACCCGCTCCAGCGTCGTTGATATTGGTAACAGTGAAGGTTCCAAGTACTGAGGCATAGGCGTCCTGCATCTCGAGCGTGATAGCGGTCTCATGATCAATCGCTCCAGTTCGGTACTCTAGTTCCCAATCGCCACCGACCAGCGCAGTACCTGTTCTGTCATCACTGGCTGCGACATCAGCACCTGTTAATTGAGCAATGTCTTGTACCAGGGCCTGGCCTTCTAGGCTTCCGGCTAAATCACAGCCGTAGATCAGTATGTCAGCGTCAGCCGATAGATGGCTTTTCCACAGTGCTAACTTTGCTTCGTTTTCAGCCAATGTGGCAAGTGTTAGCGAGGTACTGCCTAAACTGAAACCACCGGTATTACCGTGCGAGAACATATGCACGGCATCAACATCATCAAAGCTAGATAGCTTTTCCAAGATTTGATCCAGTCCATCTGCGTACGGATCAAGCACCAGCACGTCGAGCTCAGTACTCGACGGCGTAGATTCCTTAATGTCATCAAGAAGCTCCTGGTAGCTGTGCACTTGAGGATCCACAACAATGAGCACGCGAGACTCAAAGGCGTGAACTTCAGTAGCTAGCGACGCTTCCAGCGTTGGAACAGATTGCTCATGAGTGGTTTCGTGATCTAACAGGGCTGCGCGTAAATGCCGCTCAGAGTCTGTGTTGGAATCCCACTGTGTGTCCGCCGCAAGCAGATCAAATCCTGGGATGTCTGCTGATAATAAAATACGCGCAGGCAATCGCTCGGCTACCATCCGACGTTCATTGGGAATCGAAGGCTTATTAGGCTTATTGCGCTGGGTAGAGTCGGAGCGTTTGCGTTGTGAAAACATAGGGCGGCGTTAAACCGAGCGGTGCGGTGACAAAACGCTCGGTATAAATGTTCTCACCGAGAACTCGGAGGCGATGGGCAATTGCTCCGGTAGTGCGCTTCTGCCCCTGCTTCGAATAAAAAATACTGTTCGTTCGGGTTCTCCCACTGTACTATTTCAGAATCAATACCATTGTCTAAAAGCGAGTTCATCGTCTTTGAAGCTGTGCTGTGATCATTAAAGGCACCGATGGACACGCGAGCCGGCGTCGTGCCCCCCAACAAGAATGCATCAGTGAAACCCGTAGACTTCAAGGCCGATAAAAACGTACTAGCAGCCTCCATAGATTGAAACTCACGGGACATTAAAAAATAGCCGCGTGTATCTGTTGTGCGCTTTCTAACGACTTCCACTCGGTCCCCTCGTTGCGAAGCTAAAGAAGCCTGGTCTTGCGCCAGCTGTTCGCTTTTATAAGGGCCGCCATTAATGCACGTTAAATCACTACTGATACCTGGAGCACTCTTGTCGGTAGACAGTAGCGTCGTAGTGTTCATCGGCATCGCCGCACCTAAGGTGGGTTCGGACAGTGAACGAATCTCTGGGTTAACAAAACTCACCGTACAACGAGCACCCGCGGCAATAGCAAAGTCTGGGTTCGGTAACTTAAGACGAACACCAAAGGTGCCACTGGCCACATCGATGACGCTGTCTACACGATCCACTTGAGCAATCCACTGTTGGTTCGCGCTCTCAGCGGACACCACTCGAGCCGTCATGCCAGGTTGAATCTGACCTAATTGATCCGCAGGAATGATGGTCTCCACATACAGTGGGTCTAACTGAACGATGCGAAGTATGGGATCAGAATTCACATACTCGCCAGGGGACTTGTATGTCTCCACAACCACACCCGAAAACGGGCTTATGATAGTGCGTTTCTCTAGCGCGACCTGTGCGCTAGCCAGCTCCAGCTCGAGAATTTTCTTATTCTCCAAGGCCTTTCGGAGCTGCTGTTCACCCAGTTGCGCTTCTGTTTTTCGATCATCGAACTCTTTGATTGAGGCCGAGTCTTTCTCAACTAACTGCTCAATGCGCGACAGTTGTCGTTTGGAATGATCGGCGCTTAACTGCCGGAAATTGACCTCTGCAGCAGCCTCCGCACGCGCTGTCGCCAAAGCCACGGCAGCGCGCTGTGCGCTGGACTCGAGCTGGGCAAGCACAGCCCCTGCAATTACGTGATCAGAACGTTCTACCTGCAGAGACTCCAACACACCCACAGACGCACTGCCGATGTCTGCTTCTTGGCTGGGGTATATAACGCAATCAACATGCTCAAGATTGTCTGTGCTGGCCGCTTGCACTGACGCCAGCGCAGCAAAAACAGTCAGCGTGGTCGACAGCAGTAATGTAGGAATCTTCGGAATCAGTACCTGTTGCAGTATCGCCATATAACCTCTGTACATCGACAGGTAAAACTGGGTCATACCCTACTTTGCAGGCATCGACCAGCAGAATTAATTTCTTGGTGACGTTCCCAATTGAGCGAGCAATTCCTACTCCATTCTCATTATCGACCGGGGTTGAATGAACGACTAATTCCCTTAAACCTAGAGTGGATCACAAGGTTAACCGAGCCAACACGAGTTGCCGAAGCCTTTGACCCCATTGCATCGCCAGGGATTCGGTTCCATGGTGGAGCTTTACAAAGGCACGCCCTCCCAAGCCCTCGGTCAAAACATCATCAGGTAACTCAAGATCGATTTGGAATATTTCAGCATCAGCTGTCAATCCTGAGCCATCAGATGGATCGGTCCGAACGGGGCCGCCAAAGGCCTGCCCCAAAGCTGCACTGGGGAGTGTAAACCCACCCGATGGCGTGTTTCGTAGGACCCGGCCTTGATGAACAGTACCCATTTGGCTGGCCAACATGATCTCGACCGAGTCAATACCAGCGTCTAAATTACCAACGTCGCCCTGATCAATCACCGTTCGTATGGTCGATTGGTTTTGACGAACCACGAAAGCCATCAAATCCCCTTCTCGGACAAATTTTCCCTGCAAATCGTGAGGGTCGTTAAAGACCACGACGCCCGAAGCCGGGCTGCGCAGCACCAACCCCTCCTGATCCTCTGTCAGGGTATCTATTTGGTGAGAGAGTAAGTCATGATCTAAAGACACAATCTCACCCTCGACACGGCTCTTTAACTGCGCGATGGCTTGCGTAGTTCGCAGTTCAGATTGCTTTAACTTAAGAACCTGCAAATCGGTCTCAAGCACAGGGTTTGATAGTTGAAGAACAACATCCCCTTTCTCAACAAAAGAACCAGAAGTAACGTGAACAGCCGAAATAACTCCTTCAGTTTCTGCCACCAGCTGTGCATCATTGGCAACCCACACCACACCCTGGGTCCTGGTAACCAATGGTACAGGTACGCTAATAATAGTCATTACCAGTAGCATCGGTACCAACAACACCAATACAGTCCGTGGTTTCCTGCCAGGTTCCTGCGCTTGAATAATTAGGAACTTTATCGCCTCAATGGTAGGCTTTATCAGTTGTTTATACAAAGCCACACAAGCAACCACAACACCGACGATTAAATATTTTTGGGCTAAAAACACCGCGATACCTAACAAAACCAACAGACGATAGACAGGCGATAAAACCCCATAAATACTGAACCACGGTCGCTCACCTGCAGTTAACACCGGTGAAGCACTGTCTCGCAATCCAAGTGCATAGCGTTTAAACAGGTACACATAATACTGACTGGAACGTGTGGATAAATTCGGAATCTCAGAAAGATCTTCAAGTACGAAGTACCCATCGAATC
Organism: Granulosicoccaceae bacterium; assembly: GCA_020629835.1. GTDB lineage: Bacteria > Pseudomonadota > Gammaproteobacteria > Granulosicoccales > Granulosicoccaceae > Granulosicoccus. Next base: position 7,537 of record JAHDCO010000072.1, on the reverse strand, counting down.
GTAATAATGGATTCCCGTTGTATAGCAACGTAGACAAACCGCCAATCAGTACGACCTTCAAGGCTAAATCATTGACCAAGCCGGGCTCGGTGACAGCCCAGACAATTACCCCTATCGCTGCGAGCAATAGCTCTACCAGAATGCCTGCTGCACCCACCAGCGCTCGTTTGCGTTTATCCTTAAACGCTAGACACGCTGAACCGTCAACGTAGGGAACGGGCACAAACACCAACAGCGTGACTCCAGCATCATGTACTTCTCCACCCCAACGTTTGATGGCTAAGCCATGTCCCAGCTCGTGGAGCGCTTTAACCGCGCAGTACAGCAACACGTAAGTCGCTACATCCGTTAAACCAAACGACAAGTTCCGAGCATCAAAATTAAAATTTGCCTGATTTGCAAATACAATCAGTAGAGCTGACGACACGATAACAAGCCACGCAGCAAGCCCGGTGGTAGATAGTACTTTACGTGCTAAGGGCATTAGCGCGTTGAGGAATCGATCGGGGTCCAGCAAGGAAAATCGCATCGACAAGAGACTGCCCCAACGTTGTTGCCACTGTCGGTTTTTAGTGCGATCAAAACGCCCTAGCGCTTCTTTCAAACTGACCGATAAGCCACAATCGAGTGCTTCAAAATCATGCAATTGAGCAATCAACTTTACCACTTGGTCCGGGCCAACCGCATGAGGCTCCGACGTAAACTCTGTCAGTCTCTCGAGTATTTCGCCAATCGATTGCTTTCCATCAAAACGGCCAATCAATTCATACGCAGAGTTATTAAGACGTATGAACGCACCTGAATTTTGATCTTGCAACAAGTACCAGCGGCTGCCACGAAACCGCTGGGGAACAACGCGAATATTGCGTCGTAGTCGGGGTCTTAAGCCAAGTACACCGTTTAGTAACGATTGATCCACAGACGGGACAACGGTTGCTTTTTCCATTACCAGTTCCCGGGTACTAGAAACCGAAATACCAAAGGAACATTTTTAGTCGCTCACGCAGCGATTGAGTCAGAACTGATCCAACACTGCTGCTGCCTACCGCTATTTTTCCAATGCCCTGCATACCTGGGCGCAAATTTTGAGGCGGGTCCTGCAACACGGCTTCTACTCGAAATACACTCTGATGTTGCTTAATGGAAGCCACTGGCTGAGCTTTTTGAACAACAAATTCAATGGGTTCATCAGGCATCCCTGCCAAACGGAGCACACCGGATTGTCCATCAGCCAGTTTTCCAACGTCGTATTCGTTGATATCTAACGTTAACTTGAAGCCCGTTAATGGCACCAATTCGAACAGAAGCTGACCTTGCTGGACTGGAGTGCCTGAAAGATGTGATAAATCACCACTGATCAGCTGTCCATCAAACGGCGCAAGGATTTGACTTTGATCCATCTCGCTATTGATTAACGCTAATTGCGCTTCAGATTGAGCCAGCCGAGCTGACAATATAGCAATTTGCCCCTTATCACGATTTGCCCAGGCAAGCTGATACTCATTGTTTAGTTTGGCGTGTTCACTACGATTTTTTTCACGTTCAAACATCAGATCGTTGGTATCCAGTACAACAAGAGATTGCCCTTGTTCAACGGTTTCACCTGCTTTGGCAAGTACCGTTTTTATGTACCCATCTACCGGCGCAACAATCGAGCGTTGCATCGAACCTTCCAAAGACGCTGTTGCTGTAATCCTTTGCTGAGCTGGTACGAGAGCTAGCAATAAGGGAACAATGATGAGCAATCCGACGACTGTTTTGAGTTTGTAGTTATTGGTGCCGAATAACTTTTGCTGAAAATCCATGCAAGCTCTGCGAACCTTGCTGAGTAACGACTGATTCGCAAGGGTTTGCAAATGAATTATCGGACCAACGCTAGCGGCGATACTCTCTATTGTCTGCAGCTGTTCAATCGTAAAGGGTGTTGTCCCAGATTTGAGTAATGTCAGAACACCTATGAGAGAGCTATCAGATCGGATGGGTACAGAGCAAATTCCTATATCAGAGCTTTTTTTCAAATACGATGCATGCGTTGTGACAATGATGCTCGCCTCGTTCGGCTCATTGGATAGTGCAATGGTCGTATCTTGATCGGCGCATTCCTGCATAACCAGTTCTATGTCTTGGATACTCTGTGTTTTGCGATCGAAGCCCAGTTGATGAGAAACCGCCAAAGCCTGTAGATCCCAGTTTTGTTCTAACCCCAGCACCACCACCGAACACTCAAGCTCATCTGCAAGATGGCTGCACAGCCGATAAGCGGTTACTTCCAGCGGTGCGGCATCTGACAATAGCTGAACAGCGCGCAGTTGGGAGCCCGCAGTGTTGCCGTTGGCGCTGGGCGCAGATTCCAACAGGTTTTCCAACCAGACTACGCACCATCGCAGCAGCTGCTGAACAGAATCCCTTTGAGCTTTGGTTCGGTTTGTGAGCGTGAAAACGACTGCACCGACAACATCCTGGTTACGCTTTAATGGCTGAGCCACCAGATCGTAAGGTGTCTCGCCTTGTGGGACGCTTCCACTAACTGTTGATTTCTTCGTCACCAACGTCTCTTTGGCGACGATGCGGAGTAAATCAGAATCCGACGCTTGCTCCGGCAGGATGACTTCGTCGTATTCACCGCTGCGCAACGGATCTCTTTTCAGAAAAACACCGCCGCTGATAACCCCGCTAATCATTCGGGATTGCCATTCCAACCAGTACCGAACTTCCTTCAATGTGGCTAAATTTGGTGTGTCTAGCGTCCCGCCAACGGTGCGCTCATTGAGGCTGCTCTGACTCGTTGGCTGCCGCTGAGACGCCGCCGCTGCGGCTTCAAGAGAATTTGAAGCGTTAGGAGGGTCAGTAATTCGACACGTGGCGTTGCTCATCGGCAAGACATCAGCACTAGAGTAAGGAGCGGGAGCAACCGTCCAAGCGAAATCCCTGCCAAATCTGATTTGCACGGCCGTTTTTCAGCGAGCTTTCTAAAAGTGCGACGCCGGGTGGGAAGCGCTGTCCAGCGCTAGGGTCAGCTTGCCAACTGCCTGATAAATCAAGCTTTTTAAACATACAAAACCGTATGAATTGCGCAAGACCATAGCAACGTGATCGGTCGATAATCGCCTCACCAACACCAGAGGGGAACAACCCAAGCTATCCAGGACCGCGCTGTATCGGGAGAAAACACTTTCGGAGCGGCGCGACGGGCCACACATCATGCTTATATTACTAGCCGAACAAGACGACCACACTTCACAAGCTGCCGCGGCATGGCTCCGCGACGCCGGCTACGAGGTGGACGCGGCATTTACAGATGGTAGTGCTCTCGCCCGATGCCTGGAGAAGTCATACGACATTCTGGTGGTCGACCAACGCTTGCCCGATGGCGGTGGTGTGTCATTCATACGATCAGCCCGGGATTTGGGTGTTCAGTCCCCGGTGCTGCTGTTGACAGCCCGATCAGGCGTACACAATCGACTGGACACCGGGTGCAGTGACTACCTGATGAAACCTTTCGGCCGAGACGAGCTCAGGGAACGGATCGAAGCGCTAAGAAATTCACCCTGCGCTTCAGACGACGAGAAACAGCTTCGCGTTGGCGACCTGACGCTCGACCTAGTTACAAAAACGGCTTCGAGAGCTGGCACGGTCATCGACCTACACCCTCGCGAATTTGTACTGTTGGAAACACTTATGCGCAATGAGGGTAAAGTGATCAGCCGGCTCATGCTACTCGAGCACGTCTGGGGTTTTCAGTTTGACCCACAAACTAATATTGTGGAAACACACATCAGGCGGCTACGCAGCAAGATAGACGGACCCTTCGATGAGCCGCTGCTGCATAGCGTTCAGAACCTCGGGTACAGCCTGTACGCGTGCGCGCGAGAAGGAAACCGCGCGCGCAACGACGCCGTGTTGCTGACCACTAAATCCGCAACGGCAGCGCGTTAAGCGCTGCCGATAATACCCGGCTGTTTGGAAGCGATAATCCAGCCACAACAGATGAGCACAACTAGAGCAGGAATGCCCTGCGCAAGGGGCGTGTGCACTACATGGTAGTAAATCGCCCCTACCATAATGACGGTGATACCCATGGCGGCAAGCTTACTGGTCTTTCGGAACCATACGCCAATCCCGCCGGCGACTTCACACAACCCGATAAAGGTTCCAAAAACGGCCGGTAGCCCCAGCGTGGCAAAACTTGTCGTCGCCATCGGCTGCCCCATCAGCTTCGCAGCGCCGCCAAGTACCATGATGAGAGACACAATGCCCATCGCTACCCAAGTTACGTATTTCATGCAGCTTTCCTTTATCTAACGTTTAGTTACCGCTGGTCGCGGTTGTGCGGTTCGGTGAAGTCAATCTGAGGCCCCAGAGGTACAACGCCTGAGGGGTTTATCGATGCGTGACTGGCGTAGTAATGCTGTTTAATGTGGTGCATATCGACTGTGTCGCTCACACCCGGCTGCTGATACAAATCGCGCACATAGCCCCAAAGGTTCGGGTAGTCCACGAGCCGTTTCAAATTGCACTTAAAGTGCCCCACGTACACCGCATCGAAGCGCACCAAGGTGGTGAATAGACGCCAGTCGGCTTCGGTGATGGCGTTACCGACTAAGTAACGTTGTGAACCCAGCCGAGCCTCTAGATTATCCAGTGTTGCAAACAAAGGAATGAGAGCCTCTTCATACGCTTCTTGTGAGGTAGCAAAGCCGCATTTGTATACGCCATTATTCACCGTTTCATAAATCTGCTCGTTTAACTCATCGATTTCTTTACGCAAGGCTTCAGGATAATAGTCCACGGGTTTCGCACCCAATTCGTCAAAGGCTGAGTTAAACATTCGAATAATTTCAGGCGACTCATTCGACACGATAGTGCGGTTCTTTTTGTCCCACAGTACCGGCACTGTCACTCGGCCTGAATAGTCGGGGTTGGCCGTGGTATACACCTGATGCATAAACTCTGCGTTGTTGACGGTATCCGGCTGTACACCCTGACCTGGCTCGAAAGTCCACCCGTTATCGCCCATGTACCAGTGCACAGTGGATACGCTAATCATGGATTCGAGCCCTTTCAGGCAACGAAATATCAACGTTCGATGCGCCCACGGGCAAGCTAAAGACACATACAGGTGGTAACGCCCAGCTTCGGCTTTGAAACCACCGTCGCCGGTGGGACCGGCGGAGCCATCAGCGGTGACCCAGTGTCTGAATTGAGGCGATTTACGAACAAACCGACCGCCAGTAGATTCAGTGTCATACCACTGGTCCACCCATTTACCGTTTTGAAGAAGGCCCATGGTTTACTTTAGTAATTTGAAACACCGGCGAATCGTACACCACTGAGTTCCGCCATTTCTTTCTTCCACGTCGTGATGTCATGCTTGTTAAGTTTTGACAAATCATCGTGCCCACAAGCACGAGATAAGACCTGCATCAGTTCCACGCTGGCCTGGAAATAACGCGCTAACTTTTCCGCGCTGTCCTGAACTTTCAAACGCGCACGTAACCCTGGTTTCTGTGTCGCCACACCCGTAGGGCAATTGTTGGAATTACACATTCTGGCAGCAATACACCCAACCGCCTGCATTGCAGAATTCGACACCGCCACAGCATCTGCGCCCATCGCCATAGCCTTTACAAAGTCCTCAGCCACCCGCAGGCCGCCGGTGATGACTAACGTAACCTCGTCACCGGTTTTAGCGTTCAGATGCTTACGTGCTCGCGCCAGGGCAGGAATGGTCGGAACCGAGATATTATTCCGAAACAACAAGGGCGCGGCCCCTGTGCCACCGCCGCGGCCATCCAGGATGATGTAGTCAGCGCTGGCCTCCAGGGCGAAATCGATATCGGCTTCAATACGGTTCGCTGACAGCTTGAACCCTATCGGAATTCCACCGGTGCGCTCGCGGACTTCATCCGCCAGTTTTTTAAAATCCGCCGCTGTGTGCAAGTCAGTGAACGTTGGAGGAGAGATGGCGCTCTGGCCGGCTTCCAGGCCTCTAACCTCCGCAATCTTTCCTTGTACTTTGTCGCCAGGAAGATGGCCGCCCGTGCCCGTTTTGGCTCCCTGCCCTCCTTTGAAATGAAACGCCTGCACGCGCTCTACCAGGTCAAGGCTCCAGCCAAACTTCGCTGACGCTAACTCGTAGAAGTATCGTGAATTCTCAGCCTGCTCCTCAGGCAACATACCGCCCTCACCAGAGCAGATGCCAGTACCCGCCAGTTCAGCACCCCGGGCTAACGCAATCTTTGCCTCTTCAGACAGGGCGCCGTAACTCATATCAGATACAAACAATGGAATATCTAACGTCAGTGGCTTGTTTGCTCGTGGGCCTATAACAACGGATGTAGACACCGCGTGCTCATCTAACAATGGTTTTTGCGCCATCTGCGCGGGCAACAGTTGAATGTCATCCCAATGCGGCAGATCTTTTCTTGGAACGCCCATTGAGCCCATCTCGCCATGATGGCCTAACTTGCTCAGCCCATCTCGAGCCAGCTCATGTATTCTTGCCACCGTAGGTTCTTCTGGAGTGGGCGTGGCCTGCGGTACATCCGAGCCAGTATTCGCCGGCGCTTCATCACCAACACTTAACTCACCTAAACTGGCGTGTGTACCATCACAAAACGGTTTGTTACCGCTGGCCTTGCACTGACACAAGGCGGCATCACCGGATTTTTCTACCGAAAACTTTAATGGTGTAATAGATGTACCCCGATGTGAACCATCACAAAAAGGTTGTGATTTCGAACGCCCGCAGCGACACCAAAAGTAATCTTTACCCACCTCAAGGCTAACTTTACTTGGAGACTTTGCGGCAATAATCGGCTTGTCGGATGGGCTCATCACAGATATTCTCAATTGATAGAAGTTAGTCTTTCACCTCGGATAGGTTAGCGAGATTCAACCGCGCAATTAGTTACAAAAATAGAATTGTCTGTTCAGTTTTACCGAACAATGAAAACGCTAAAAAGCATTAACGCCTTACCGAATCACTTGCTCGCTATGCCAGTCGCGGCGCGGTCATGTCGACAATCGTTTGATATTCGTCAGGGATGTAATTGTTCAGGCGACCTGCAAAACTCACTTCAGCGGTGTATTGCAGATCATCTTCAGCTATCTTTATCACACTGAACCCGTCACCAACTTCAGGAAATTGAGTGTCGGTTGTAACCGTCAGTGCATTACTGTTTTTATCTGAAGCAAGCTCAAAAGTTTCCCTATGAGCGAAGTCCTCAGCAATAGCATTGGCAAATGGCAATGGCGCATTCAATGCCGAGCCATGCGCGGACGCCATCGAAACTGACCGTTGACCATCTGAAACCGTCATATTGCAAAAACACGGGATGTGCGCGTCTCCAGATAAAAACACCACACGCTGCAATCCGCTTTCCAGTATTTTCGCCAGCACTTGATGTTGAGTTTTGGGATAACCATCCCAGCCATCACTTCGCAAACACGCAGCGCCTGAAGCGTGTTGGCTCCAGCGTTCAGACACACTTTTTAAGCGCGGCGTCATCATGGACCCACTCAAGATGAACTTAGG
>JAHDCO010000018.1:41878-66590 GCA_020629835.1 Granulosicoccaceae bacterium | reverse complement strand
AGTCAGAGTCAGAGTCAGAGTCAGAGTCAGAGTCAGAGTCAGAGTCAGAGTCAGAGTCAATAACAACAATAACTAGAAAGACTGAATAGGAGCGCAGATTCGTGCTTTCACGTGTAGCGGAAAATGTTTTTTGGTTAAGCCGGTATTTAGAGCGCTTGGAAACCACAGCCTCGTTGATTAATAGCCATACCCGCTTATTGATGGATTTGCCTGATGTGGCAGAAAACGAAGGTTGGTTGCCGTTGATTACCATCAACGGTTTGGATGCTGAGTACCGCAAACATTTCAGTGGCGGTGCAGAGATGGATGTGGTGGGATTTTTGATAGCTGATAGACGTAATCCCAGCTCGTTTAAGAATGTTGCGCTTGCCATTAGTAATAACTTACGCAGTTCTCGCGATATATTCCCGCGCCAAATCTACGAACGTATCAGTTCGCTGACTCAGTACATCCGATCTGAAACTTCAAAAAGTTTGCACGCGATCAACGTGCAGGAATTTCTCAGCAAGGTAGAGCAGTCCGCATTGGAAATCTCTGGGGCAGTGCACGGCAGCCTGCGTCACGACCAGGCGTATCAATTTATGCGAATGGCCAGCTTCCTGGAGCGCGCTGATATGACAACGAGAGTGCTGGACGTACCATCATTTATCGCTACGGAAAGCAAATTGTCAGGCAACATCGCAGCGTTCGAAAATCGTGACTGGATAGCGGCGTTGAAATGCCGGTCAGCGTTGCAGATGTACCGGCGTCATGTCCGAAAACCCATATCAGCCGTCGGCTGTTTAAATTTTTTATTAAAAGACCCTGAGCTTCCAACCGCGTGTGCGTTTTGTTTAATACGCCTGGATCGATCTTTAAATCGATTTGAACGTAATGAAAAGGCTCGGGAATCCGTATCGCAAGTTATGCAACATTTAGAGGAAGCCGATATTCACGCTTTGGCTGAAGATCCGCAGCACCGTCACCGGTTTTTGGATGATTTACAACTCGGGTTATCCAGGATTGGTAGCACCATTGCAACCACATACTTCCCACCACCGGTGGTGGTTGAATGAGTATTAAAATTGCTATCGACCACACCACCACGTATCGGTACGATAAGCCAGCCACGCTTTATCCGCACGTTATTCGGTTGAGGCCTGCAGCACACTGTCGTACTCCGATATTAAGTTACACCTTGAATATCACCCCCCGTGATCACTTCATCAACTGGCAGCAGGACCCATACGGTAATTACCTGGCGCGCATTGCATTTCAAAAACCGGTAACAGAATTCAATGTGACGGTAGACCTTATCGCACAGCTTGATGTCATCAATCCATTTGATTTTTTTGTTGATGAATCGGCTGAAAACTTTCCGTTTGAGTATGCGGACTCAGACAAATTAGAACTGATGCCGTATCTGGAAGTTGAACCGGCAGGACCGCGACTGCTGGAATGGATGAAAGCGAATCGGCCTGAACCGGGCAAGATCATTGATGCGCTGGTGCATTTAAATCGCGCGCTGCAAGAAGACATTGCTTATAAAGTGCGGATGGAGCCAGGTGTTCAAAGCTCTGAGACAACGCTGGAAAAAGCCAGCGGCTCCTGCCGGGATAGTGGTTGGCTACTGGTGGAGATACTGCGCCATTATGGTTTAGCCGCGCGTTTTGTTTCCGGCTATCTTGTGCAGTTGCGGCCTGATATCGTCGCGGTAGAAGGTCCAGCCGGTGCGGCAGAGGACTTCACCGACTTACACGCGTGGGCCGAAGTGTATTTGCCGGGTGCCGGTTGGGTGGGGCTGGACCCCACGTCTGGATTGTTTGCCGGTGAAGGTCACATTCCCTTAGCGTGTACACCGCAACCGATGAGCGCAGCGCCTATTTCAGGCTCAGCAAGCGTTGCAGCTTCAGACTTTTACTATCACAACCGCGTGACTCGATTCGATGAACGGCCACGTGTGACCTTGCCGTATACCGAAGAGATGTGGGCTGACGTTCTGGCGTTGGGTGAGTCGGTGGATGAGAAGCTCGCTGCCCAGGATGTTCGCTTAACCATGGGGGGTGAACCGACCTTTGTGGCCACGGATAATTTAGAAAGCCCGCAGTGGAACGATGCAGCGCTAGGTGCTCAGAAGCTGGATAAATCTGCAGAGCTGTTGCATCGATTGCAGGATAAGTTTGCGCCCCACGGCATACCTGCGTTTGCGCAGGGGAAGTGGTACCCGGGTGAACCCACACCGCGCTGGGCATTGATCTGTCATTGGCGAAACGACGGTGAGGCGATCTTCGCTAACGCTGAAAACTTAAGCCTACCCAGTCATACCAAAAAACAATCGATAAAACCCGAAACCGTTCAGACGTTCATGCGGCAATTGTGTGAGCAACTGAATCTTGATTCGAATTGTGTACGGCCTTTGTACGAAGACCCCTTACATCATTTACATCAGGAAAGTCTGTTACCGCCTGCTGCGGCATTGACCGATTTGAAACTGACCGACGGCGACGAAAGGCAAAGCCTGGTTAACCGACTGACCCGTGGTTTGGACGAGCCAATGGGCGCGATGTTGCCGCTGGAATTCAACGCTGATGTTTGGGAAAGCAGTCAGTGGCCGTTACGGCGCAGCGAAGTGTTTTTGATGCCAGGAGATTCACCCGCCGGTTTGCGATTGCCCTTAGGGTCGTTGCCTGATGATACGCGTGCCGATCGACACGCTAGAAACACACAACAAGATACCTTTGCCATGGGTGATGGCTTACCCACGTTTGAACAAATTCAAACGCGGTTGGATACGTACGCGAAGAGTGCGGTACCGGCTGAACAAAACACCGTGGATTACACCATACGCACCACATTGTGCATGGAGATTCGCGACGGATCTGCGTACCTGTTCCTGCCTCCGCTACGCACGGCGCATAGCTGGCTACTGCTTATGGCGGCTGTTGAACGGGTGTGTGAAGCCACCGGGTTAAAACCGGTTATCGAAGGGTATGAACCACCAAAGGATTCACGCTTAGCGTCGTTTCGTATTACACCCGACCCCGGAGTGGTAGAGGTCAATATCCATCCATCGGAAAGCTTTAGTGATTTGGTGTTCCGAACCGAAGAGCTGTATGAGTGTGCGCGGCAGTGTGGGTTAACGGCCGAGAAGTTCATGATTGATGGTCGTCATACCGGTACTGGCGGCGGTAATCATGTGACCTTAGGTGGCGTTAGCGCACCTGAGAGTCCGTTCTTACGCCGGCCCGATGTACTGGGCAGCCTGATTCGTTATTGGCAACATCACCCCAGCCTGTCGTATCTGTTTTCGGGGTTGTTTGTGGGGCCCTCCAGTCAAGCACCTCGTCCCGACGAAGCCCGCAGCGAGACCGTCTATGAATTGGAAATGGCTTTATCGCGTTTGCCGGAAGGGGAGTCTGATACGCCGTGGATGATTGATCGACTGTTACGAAATCTTTTAATCGATGTTACGGGAAATACTCACCGAGCCGAGATTTGTATCGACAAACTGTACTCCCCGGCCGGACCCACTGGCCGTCTGGGTATCGTAGAACTCAGAGCGTTTGAGATGCCACCGCACGCTCGCATGAGTATTGTGCAGGCGTTGTTGATTCGTTGTTTGATCAGCCACTTCTGGGACAACCCCTACCGGGGAAAACTGATTCGGTGGGGTACCGAGTTACATGATCGTTTTATGTTGCCGCATTACTTATGGCACGACATGCAAGAGATCATTGATGAGTTGAATACCGCAGGGTATGCGTTTGATAACTCTTGGTTAGATGCGTTTTTTGAGTTCCGGTTTCCGGTTTACGGAGACCGGCAGGTTGGCGACGTTAACCTGGAGCTGCGCGCGGCTATAGAGCCATGGCATGTGTTGGGCGAAGAGGCGACCAGCAGTGGTATGGCGCGTTACGTGGATTCATCGGTAGAGCGTTTGCAGGTGAAAGTGCGTGGTATGGTGCCTGAGCGTCATGTCATCACGTGCAATGGCTTAGAGCTACCGCTGGTAAACACCGGTGTGCCAGGCGAGTATGTTGTAGGCGTTCGCTATCGAGCGTGGCAGCCAACGTTTTCATTACACCCGGACTTACCCACTGATGTACCGTTGGTGTTTGACGTTGTAGACACCTGGTACAACCGCAGCCTGGGGGGATGTGCCTATCATGTTAGTGACCCGGGCGGTCGCGGCCACGAAGACCATCCGGTGAATGCTAATGTCGCTGAAACTCGGCGGCTTGCCAGATTTACAACCAATCAACATTCTTCAGTAACGGTTGAGCCGGTGGCAGATGTGCGAGTTGAGAAAACAGAAAAACCGGTGAAACCCGGTCAATTCGAAGAACGTCCACCGCTTAAAAGCAGGATGAAGACGGAACGCATATTACCGAGTCAGGAGTTTCCGTATACGGCCGATTTACGCCGGCTTCGGTAGCAGTGCAGCAATCAACTTCGTGGGATAAAAAAAGCCCGGTGATAAAACCGGGCTAACCCACTCGAGAGATCTACATGCGTTGTTATCGTGCCGGTAGTGGTATCCAATCCGCCACGGCAACATCTGCGTGCTGAAACTGCGGCATTTTTTCACCTAAGTCTTCCATGTTCTTTATATCGTTTTCGTTCAGAAACGATTGGGTGATAAGCGTTGGCGGCACGATGACATTTGCACCAGGGTCTTCGCCTGCCAGCATCAACGCAAGCGATCGAACGCTTACTTCACCTACGACCGCCGGATTGGTGGCTACGGTAGCAACCCACGCTGAGCCAGGTTCCCTCATCGCTGAAATATCTGCGGTAGAAACGTCGGCTGAATAGATATCAATGTCATCGGTTAAGCCGGCTTCATCAACCGCAATTTTTACCCCCTTAGCAAATTCATCGTAGGGCGCAAAAACTACGTTGATATTCGGGTTTGCCTGCAGTACGGAACGTGCCTGATTCGCTACCGAGTTGGCAATCGGGTTATCCAGGGTCCCAAACATAGCCGCCTCAGTAATACCAGGATTAGCATCTTTCACTTCCTGCCAAGCAACATCACGTCTATCCAAAGGGGCAATGCCTGGTACGTACACATAACCTGCGGTAAAGCTGTTGCCATTGTCTTCTAGCGCTTGGTCCAACGCCATTTTCCCAAGTAAATAATCCGATTGCTCTACCTGAGGGATAGCGTCGTTTTCAACGTTTACATCAAACGCTACGACTTTAATGCCAGCATCAACCGCTCGTTGCGCCGCGTCTTTCATTGACTCGGTTAAGCCGTGTTGAATAATGATGCCATCCACACCTAACGCAATGGCTTGATCTACCATATCTGCTTGTAGTGCCGCATCCTGGCGACTGTCGAATACGCGCAAATCCACGCCAATTGCGGCCGCTTGTGACTCAACGCCACCTAAATACGATTGGAAAAAATCACCGGTGGACAGGTATCTAACTAATGCAATCTTAACTTCACCAGGATTATCAAACGGTGCAGGCATATCTGCTGCATTCGTTGTTCCTATAAGCCCCGCGCTAAGCGTTGCGGCTGCAACCGCTTTTTGTAACGTGCTAATAAACATGTTGTATCCTCACTTAGTGTTGGTTGATGTTTTTCCACTGGCACCTCTGCGGGCACTCAGGTAGAACGTAAATACAAGGGCTGCAACCAAAATCACCCCTTTAACAAAATCTTGTGTGTAGTAGGGCGCGTTCATCATCGTCAGCCCTTGCAACAGAATGCCCACAAACAAAGCACCGATCGCGGTCCCAAACGCGTTGGCACGCGCTGCACCGAGGACTGCAAAACCGATTAACGCCGCCGCGACGCTGTCGAGCAGTAAGTTATTGCCACTGGCGATATCGCCACGACCTAAACGCGCGGCTAACAGTATTCCGCCGATGGACGCCGTAACACCGGAAATCATATAGGCCACAATTTTGTAGCGATTGACGTTCGCACCCACGAGTGAGGCAGCGCGTTCATTAGAGCCAATGGCGTACATCAAACGGCCATGTCGCGTGAGTTCTAAAAATACCCAGATGGCGACAGCAATCAGTAAAAACACCACCACTGGCACGGGTACTAAACGTTCCAAAAAGAAATCGAACCGATGACGACCCAACCAAAGAAAGGCCGCGGAGAATGTACCTTCAGCTGCAGAGCCATCACTTAAGCGCATACCGGTTGCAATAGAATTACCTTGTGTGGGAATACGTTGTAATCCGATTAACAAAAACATCATGCCCAGCGTGGCCAGTAAATCGGGCACCCGAAACTTCACAATGAGTAAGCCGTTGATTAAGCCCACAAGGGCACCCATGGCTAAACACAGCAGCACAGCGACAACGGCGGAATGTTCCAGTATCACCATGGAATAGGCTGACAGCATCAGTGCGGATGTGGCAACCGAGCCAATAGACAAGTCAAACCCGTCAACCACCAGCGTACAGGTTACCCCCAGGGCTAAAATTCCTGTGATAGCAACCGACTGCAGAATAAATACTGCCGACCTGGGAGTAGCAAATCCGGAGGCTGAGAGACTAAAGAATACGATCAATATAGCGAGTAGAACTAAGAAGCCGTAACGAATAGCCAGGTTCAAGAAGCGATCGTTTTTCATGATGAAGTAGCTACCGAAGGCGTTACTTGTGCACCGGATACTTGTTCAACCAGCGCGTCCATATTGATCTGTTGGTTGACGTGTTCGCCCACCACGCGGCTTTCATGCAGAACCAAAATCCTATCGGCAATTTCCAACGCTTCATCGGTTTCGGATACAAATACAATGGTTGCGCGGTTGTCTGATGTTTCGCGAATACGCCTACCAATATCGCGTCGGGCCCCAATGTCCACACCTTGAAACGGTTCATCCAGTAACAACACGCGGCACGGTTTTAGAAGCCAGCGTCCGACAATGACTTTTTGCTGGTTGCCACCGGATAGCGTGTTGATATCGTCATTGGCTGATTGGCATACGATACCCAGCTCATCAATCATTTGATCACTGGCGGATTTTTGTAACCGGCTGCTTAAGATTCCCCATCGACAAAACATGTTTAAAAACGGCAAGGACATGTTGTTGGCTATTGAGAATTCTGGAACGACGGCATTAGAGCTACGATCTTTGGGTGACATAAACACACCCGCCTCAACAGCCTGAGCGCAAGTGTTTGGTTGATAAGGCTGGTTATCTAAAAACATTTCACCGGCACCGGGCGGCTTAATACCAAATAAAATGTCGGCCAGGCGACTCTTGCCGCTTCCAAGTAAACCAGTAATCGCAACGATTTCCCCTTCATTCGCCGTGAAATCTATCGGGGTTGAATCCGGCTCAATACATAGCTCTTTAAGCGCCAGCACCGGCTTTCCCGCGCTGGCGAGTTCGATTCCGGTTTCCTGTATTGAATGACCTAACATGGCGGTGACCGCGCCGTCATAATCGAGGGGTTGATCAGCGAACACACCCGATATCGCACCGTCGCGCATACAAACAATGCGGTCTGCCACTCGGCGCACATCAGACATACGGTGTGAGATGTACAAAATAGCAACGCCTTGCTGCCGCAGCGTGTCCAGCAAGCTAAATAAACGCTCGGCTTCAGCGGCTGATAAGGACGAGGTGGGTTCATCGAGGATTAAAACCTTGGGTGCTCGAGCCATTGCGCGAGCGATCGCAATCATTTGCCGATCGGCGACCCCCAGGTCGGCAACACGCGTTCGTACATCTGTCGTAATCCCCATGCTCTGAGCAACCGCTTGTGCGTCTTTGCGCAGCCGACCATCGCGCACCCATAAGCCGGCCCTGGGCTTCGTGAGCTGATCCAGCATCAAGTTGGTGGAGATGTCTAAATCGGGGATGACACCATCGTTTATGGACTGATGGACTGTCACCACACCGGCTGCAATGGCGCTCGCCGGGTCGGCCGGTTGGTAGGGCTCACCATCGAGTGCCATAGATCCGTCATCCAGGGTGTGATACCCGCAAATCAACTTAACCAGCGTGGATTTACCCGCGCCGTTAGCACCCATCAGCACCACGATTTCACCGGCAAATAGAGAGAAATCCACGCCGCGAAGCACATGGTTCTGGCCGAACGACTTATTGATTCCCTGTAGCTGGCAGACAAGTTTGCGCATGAGTGCGTGGCTTCTCGGCAGGACACTTGAGGCTCTACTATTTGCTAAAGCTCATCATTTGTCAAATGATTTGGCTATTGACTAAATTTGCAATAATGCGGATAGTCTAGGGCAGAACCTGTGAGGGCGTTTTATGTCAGAAGCGGATACCTACCAGCCACTTTCTCCAGAGACCATTGCTGAGCGGCTTGGCTCGCTTGCCTGCATGAGTGAACACGTAGGAGGTGATCCGGCAAGTTGGTCGGTACGAGAGATTGGCGATGGCAACCTGAACTTAGTGTTCATTGTGACCAGCCCGTCGGGCAGCGTCATTGTGAAGCAGGCGCTACCCTATGTTCGATTGGTCGGGGACAGTTGGCCGTTACCTCTCTATCGTGCGTTCTTTGAAAATTGCGCATTGGAACGCCAGGCGCAGCGAGCGCCAGATGCCGTCCCGAAGGTGTTTCATTTCGATGAATCGCAGGCCTTGATTGTGATGGAACACTTAACGCCTCACATTATCTTAAGAAATAAACTCATAGCCGGTGAACAGATCTCAGGAGCGGGGGAGTTTGTCGGTAATTTTTGTGCGCAGACTGCGTTTAGAGGGTCTGAACTCTCGTTAGCCAGCGCGGATAAAAAACGTGATGTGGGATTGTTCTCAGGCAATGTGGCTATACCCGCCATCACTGAAAGTCTGGTATTCACAGACCCTTACTTCGACGCTGAATTGAACAACCACAATCCGCTGCTAAACAGTTTGGTCGCTGAATTACGCCAGGATGTAACGTTAAAAACAGCTGTGCAAACTGCGTTAATGAAATTTGCATCCAATACCGAAACCATGGTGCATGGCGATTTGCATTCAGGCTCCATCATGGCGACGGATTCGGAGCTAAAAGTCATCGATCCCGAGTTTGCTCAGTACGGCCCGATGGGATTTGATTTGGGAATGGTCAGTGCAAATTTTCTCATGGCTTACTTTAGTCAGCCGGGTCATCGCGGGGATAACTTAGCCACCTATCAAGATTGGATTTTGAACGTCATGGTGGCAAGTTTTGATGCGTTCGATGCCGAATTTTCAAGGTTATGGCATTCCGAGCGAACTGGCATGCTGTACCCGAAATCGCTGTTTGAGGACCAGGGACAGGATTCGGGGGAAGCATGTAGCCATGTGTTGGCAAACATACACCGCGATGCGCTGGTTTTTTGTGGCATCGAGATGCATCGTCGATGTTTGTCGCTGGCGCACAATGCAGACTTTGAATCGATTGAAGATCCTGCCGTTAGAGCACCGCTAGAAGCACGCAATATCGCGATGGGACGCGAGCTTATTTTAAATGCCGAAAACCTTGCACACTGTTCAGCCGTGATTGACATGGCGAAGGCACATAACGTCGGAGACTTCTTGTGAAAATTGGTGATCAGCATTACCGATCGTTGTGGTGGCACGAACCATCCTATGTTTTGCAGATCATTGATCAACGCTGTTTGCCACACGAATTTCGAGTGCAAGATGTAGCCACCATGCAGGACTTTGTCGATGCTATAGCGCAAATGCGGGTAAGAGGTGCTCCCTTGATTGGCGCAACGGCCGCCTACGGTATGGCGCTCGCCATGGCAGAAGATCCAAGTGATGCCCATATAGAGTCTGCGTGGCATACGCTAAACGCTACCCGCCCAACAGCGGTTAATCTTCGCTGGGCGTTGGATCGGTGTAAAGCCGCGCTGCTGAACACCCCAACAGCGGATCGAGCGAGTACCGCTTTAGCCCTAGCTCACGACTTGGCTGACGAAGATGTCGCTATCAATAAAAAAATTGGTGAACACGGTTTAGCTTTAATAGAGGAAATTGCTACTACTAAACCCCCGGGTGAACCGGTCAAACTACTGACTCACTGTAACGCCGGTTGGCTGGCTACTGTGGACTGGGGTACGGCCACCAGCCCGATGTATCACGCATACGATGCGGGTATCCCATTGCATGTATGGGTGGATGAAACTCGTCCGAGAAACCAGGGCGCATTAACCAGTTGGGAATTGGGTAATCACGGTATCCCGCACACCTATGTCACCGATAACGCGGGTGGGCATCTGATGCAGCATGGGCAAGTAGACATGGTCATTGTGGGTACGGATCGCACCACGCGCCAGGGTGATGTGTGTAACAAGATTGGTACCTACCTTAAAGCCTTGGCCGCGCACGACAACAACGTACCCTTTTACGTGGCTCTGCCATCACCCACTATCGATTGGACTATCTCTGATGGGGTTCGGCAAATACCTATTGAAGAACGAGATTCGAAAGAAACCACCCATATTCACGGTATCGATACATCCGGTTCGTTAAACACGGTGCAGGTGACGCCGGCTGGTACCCGAGGTGGGAATCCCGCCTTTGACGTGACCCCGCAACGCTTGGTAACCGGCTTGATTACAGAGCGAGGCGTGTGTGAGGCGTCTGAAGCGGCGCTGGCTGCTATGTTTCCCGAACACACCAGTACGTAATCGTATTAGCATTGGCGCAGCCCTTAGGCATTCGATGACACCGCATGAGCCCGATCTCCGATTCAAGTGCCAAACCGGGTAACGACCCCAGCGGTCGATTATCTCGTCAGGATGATGCCATCATCGAAGCGGCATGGTGTTACTACCACGAAGGGTTAAATCAAAGCGAGATCGCGAAAAAACTGGATGTGAGTCGAGCTTCGGTGGTGAACTACTTAGCCGAATCGCGTCGGCGGCAGTACGTTCGCGTGACCCTGGACAGTGACCTTTTTCTTCGCAATCAATTAGCCGAAGATTTAATTGCTGCCTATGGTCTTGAAGAAGCATTGGTTATCCCGGCCGATGACAGTGATGAAACGCGTTCGGTTGAGCGAGTTCTACGAGCTGCCTCAGACTGGCTACCACAACTGCTGAGTAATGGTGATCTGTTAGGCGTTGCGTGGGGGGAGACGATCTACCGCTTTGCAGAGATCGCCCCGAAACACCCTTTTGATGACTTAATGATTATTCAACTGGTGGGGTCAGGGCCATCGGCACGGGGCTTTACTGCCGAGAACTGTTCGTCCATGCTCGCTGAGCGGTTCAGTGCACAGTGTGTGAACTTACATGTCCCATTGTGCTTATCGAACGCTGAACTATGTGAGGCGTTAATTAACGAACCGGTTATTTCAGAACAACTGGATCTGGTGCGTGCGTGCGATAAAGTCATCTTCGCAGCCGGTACCTGCTTTGATGATAGCCACATAGTCAGAACAGGATTGATTAATAAAAAAGAGATGGCGTCCTACCGAAAAAAAGGAGCCGTAGGCGTTATTTGTGGTCGGCTGATTGATTCTGACGGGCAACCGATACCCATATCGGTTGAAGACCGAATGATTGGCGTATCGTTAGATGAGATGCGCGCCAAGCAAACCAAGATACTGGTGTCTGCTGAAGCAGGGCGCGTAGACGCGGCACGCGCTGCTATTGTTGGCGGTTATGTTAGTCACTTCGCCACCTCGTCTGATACCGCTCGACGGTTACTAGAGTCAGCGCCTAAATAGCATCCGCCAAATCACTATGTATCGTCAAAACACCGTTGGCAGTGCGTGGATGATTGCCGCCATGGCTTCGTTTGCCGTAGAAGATGCGTTCTTTAAAGTTGCTACGCAAACCCTGCCAATAGGGCAGGTGCTGATGTTATTCGGTGTCGGCGGCATGTTGCTATTTGCGGTGTTTTTGCGGTTGCGTGAAGAGCCGTTGTTTATTGCAGCGGTGATATCCCCCGCGATGCTGATCCGTTTGGGCTTCGAAATTACCGGACGCCTTTTTTATGCGTTGGCTATTGCACTCACACCACTATCAAGCGCGACAGTCATATTGCAGGCGACGCCGCTGGTTGTGGTAGTTGGGGCAGTTCTTGTCTTTAAGGAGCGGGTCGGGTGGCGACGTTGGTCCGCCATCTTTATCGGACTGTTTGGTGTGTTAATTATTATTCAACCTGGCACAACCAGTTTTTCGTTGCTGTCTCTATTAGCGCTGATCGGCATGGTCGGTTTTGCCGGTCGTGATCTAGCGAGCAGAGCGGCACCGAAAAGTGTAGGCACCGCGCGGCTGGGTTTTTACGGATTTCTAGCGTTAGTTTGTGCCGGTGGGTTGTATGCCTTATGGTCGGGAAAGACGTTCATAGTGCCGGACAGCCGAACATGGTTAGCTCTGCTGGGCACCGTAGTTTTTGGGGTGGCGGCTTACTCGTGCTTAATGAAGGCTATGCGAACCGGTGACGTGTCGGCGGTAACACCGTTTCGATATACGCGACTGGTGTTTGGGTTGGCACTCGGTGTGATGTTTTTTGGAGAATCGTTAAGCCCATCGATGCTAATGGGGGCTTTGTTGGTGGTTATATCCGGGCTTGCTATCTCACGCAGTTAAGTTCGCTGAGCCGGAAAACTCACTGGACTGGATTTTAACCAGGTTACGGGTGATACTGAGGCTGACGAAGAAACGACCGCCGTGGATCATTACTGGCACTTTAGTACCGACTGGATTACGAACCTTATGTACATTCGAAACGCTTGGTATGTTGCTGGGTGGGCCAGCGAGTTTGACGAGCAGCTCAAAGCGGTGGTTGTGCTTGAGCAACCACTGGTCATGTATCGCATTGATGAAAACACCGTAGCGGCGCTAGAAGATCGTTGTCCGCACCGTTTATTACCGCTTTCCAAAGGAAAGCGTATTGGGGACGATATCCAATGTGGATACCACGGCATGACCTTCAACTGCAGTGGGAAATGCGTGCGGGTTCCGGGGCAGGATAACGTACCGTCGTCAGCCTACGTGCAAGCGTTTCCCGTTCATCAAAAAAATAATATCGTGTTTGTTTGGATGGGTGAGCCGGACAAGGCCGATACTGATCTGATTTTTGATATGCCCGAGTTCCAGTCTGATGATTGGCATGTGCACCAGGGTGATGCATTGCATTTAAACGCACATTACCTAAACGTGGCAGAAAACTTAGTGGACCCTGCCCATGTCAGTTTTGTCCATCCCACCACACTGGGCAACGCGGCTAGTGAAAATGTGCCGGTGCATGTGGATACTCAGGGCGAGGTATTGGTGGCTTGGCGATGGATTCGAGATGCAGAGCCGGTTGGGTTCTTTCAAAAATTTGGTGGGTTTAATGGCAATGTTGATCGTTGGCATTACTACTACTTACACTTACCGTCTATTGCGGTTATCGATTTTGGTAGTGCGGATACGCATTTGAACCTGGATGAATCCGATCGCAACAAAGGCGTACGTATTTTCGCTTTGCATTTTCTAACTCCGGTTAATGAGCATCTAACTATTGATCGGTGGTTGCATATCAGAAACACAGCTGTCGATGATGAAGCGGTATCGGAGTCGATGGATGCCATGTTTCGTGTGGCATTTAATGAAGACAAAGAAATATTAGAAGCGATCGATGCGCAGGAGCAACTGCCGCAAAAGCGAAAACCTATTCGTCTTGCGATAGATAAAGGGCCCACTGTCTATCGTCGCCGCATTCGGGATCTAGCCGAACAAGAAACCACTGAAGACTTGGGTGAGCCGCTTCGGCCTACCTTCGTGCATCACGAGTGAGTGAGCGTGATGTTGCGCAGTAGTACTTAACTATTCATTCATCAGGAGAGAAGAGCATGAGAACGACAAAACGTTGGATTGCAGCAATCGGCGCTACCGTGTTGAGTGTTGTCGCCGGCTCAGCAGGAGCTGCAGACCCGATTAAAATCGGTGAAATCAATCACTACAAACGTATGGCAGCTTTTGCCGAACCCTACAAAAAGGGCATCGAGCTAGCGTTGGATGAAGTTAATGGTGCAGGCGGTGTGCTGGATCGGCCGTTAGAGTTTATCTTCCGCGATGACCAGGGCAAGCCAGGTGAGGCAGTTAAGATTGCTGAAGAACTCATGACCCGCGAAGGCACGGTTATGTTAACTGGCACCATCCTCAGTAACATTGGTTTAGCGATTTCGTCGTTAGCCGCTGAGAAAGGTTATGTGTACTTAGCGTCTGAACCTTTGGCCGACTCATTGGTGTGGGAGAAGGGCAACAAGTACACGTTCCGCTTGCGAGCGTCTACTTACATGCAGGCTGCCATGCTGGCAGAGCAAGCCTCTAAAACTGACGCAAAGACATTTGCGACGATTGCGCCAAACTATGCGTACGGTAAAGACGCCGTAGCGGCATTTAAAAAAGCACTAACGGCGCTAAAACCCGATGTTGAGTTTGTTACTGAACAATGGCCTGCGTTATTTAAGATTGATGCGGGCGCGGAAGTTCAGGCCATCGAGCGCGCAAAACCAGATGCCATTTACAACGTAACCTTCGGTGGTGATTTAGCAAAGTTTGTACGTGAGGGCACGACCCGAGGTTTATTTGAAGGCCGAGATGTATATGGTTTACTGACCGGTGAACCCGAATACATTGACCCGTTAAAAGACGAAGCACCCGAAGGTTGGACGGTGACCGGCTACCCGTGGTACGACTTTGAAGATGGCTCAAATAAAGCGTTTGTGGATGCCTATATGGCTGAGTATGACGAGCGGCCAGGCATTGGATCTCTGGTGGGATATATGACCGTTCAGTCCATCGCAGCCGCCATTGAACGGGCAGGCGCAACCGATGCAGACTCCCTGATTGCAGGTTTCCGGGGTTTGGACGTGGATACTCCGGTTGGGAAGATTCATTTCCGTGAACAGGACCATCAGGCCACTATGGGTGCTTTCGTAGGTACGACTACGGTAAAAGATGGCGCCGGTATCATGGTTGATTGGGTTTACAAAGACGGTGCGGACTATCTGCCATCGGATGAAGAAGTCGCTAAGCTGCGACCAGCCAATTAAACCGACTAAGCCGATTAACACATGAATAACCGCTCACACCCTATCGATGGGTGTGAGCGGTGGTGTGGGAGAAAGCGCGTATGGGATTGTTTATCGCCCAACTTCTGACGGGGCTGGCAAACGCTGCGGCGTTGTTTTTGGTGGCATCGGGTCTGTCGTTAATTTTCGGCGTTACCCGCATCGTTAACTTTGCGCATGGCTCGTTCTACATGCTAGGTGCGTTTATCGGTTACTCCCTCATGCAAGTATTACCAGGAGCCATAGGCTTTTGGTCCTCCATACTGCTTGCCGGGTTGGCGGTTGGTGCCATTGGAGTCATCGTGGAGTTGTTGGTGCTACGCCCGGTATACAGAGCCCCTGAACTCTTTCAGCTGGTTGCCACGTTCGGCGTTATCCTCGTGATCCAAGACCTTGCGTTAATGATTTGGGGCGCAGAAGATGTGCTGGGTCCTCGCGCTCCGGGTTTGAAAGGCATCGTGCGAATCATGGGCGAACCGGTCCCACAATTTGATTTAGCGTTAATTGCCATTACACCGTTTGTGTTATTCGGATTGTGGTACCTCATATCACGAACACGAGTAGGCATTCTCGTCAGGGCGGCTACTCAAGATCGGGAAATGGTCGGTGCATTGGGTGTCAACCAATCCTGGTTATTTACGGGCGTATTTTTTCTAGGGGCTGCACTGGCCGGGTTGGGCGGTGCGATCCAATTGCCCAAAGGTGGCGCTGACTTATTAATGGACTTCAACATACTGGCCTCCATTTTCGTGGTGGTCGTGATTGGCGGTATGGGGTCCTTGCCCGGGGCCTACATCGCAGCGGTGTTAATCTCAGTATTAAATGTGTTTGGGGTGGCATACATACCGCAAAGTACGTTGGTGCTGATGTTTGTGGTCATGGCCGTCGTGCTCACCGTACGTCCTTACGGCTTATTGGGTAGAGAAGAGGTGGCTGGAGAACACGGTCAAGTGGGTGAACCGGAAAAACCGATAAAACCTGCGGGTAATCTGGCGCGTGGTTTAGTGGCGCTGCTCTTGGTTTTGCTGGCGTGCTTGCCATTTGTTGCCGAGCCGTTTTTTACAATTCTGGCTACAGACGTTATCGTTTTTTGTTTGTTCGCGGCTAGCCTGCATTTTCTATTAGGGCTTGGAGGCATGGTGTCTTTTGGTCACGCAGCCTACTTTGGCGGAGGTGCATACGTGGCCGCTTTACTGGTGAACTACGCCAGTGCGCCGATGGAGCTTGCCTTTCTCATGGCGCCCATCGGTGCAGGTTTGCTGGCAGTTATCATCGGCTGGTTATGTTTACGTTTATCCGGTGTTTATTTCGCCATGCTGACGTTAGCACTTGCGCAACTGGTTTGGTCGTTAGTGTTTCAGTGGGATGAATTTACTGGTGGTGATGACGGGCTGGTGGACATCTGGCCTGCGGAATATTTATCCGATACCACCGCTTATTTCTATTTCACGATGGTAGTCGGTATCGGCGGCATTCTGCTGTTGAGGCATATGGCGCATACGCCGTTTGGTTATGCGTTAAGAGCCTCAAGAGATTCAGCTCGTCAAGCAGAAGCAACCGGCATCCATACCAAGCGCATTCAATGGGTGGCCTTCACCATTGCCGGAGTGTTTGCCGGGCTAGCGGGCGCGTTGTTTGTTTTTTCGAAGGGCAGTGTGTTCCCCGTCGAATTGGAGATTGCCAAATCGTTTGACGGCTTGATTGTTGTCTTTCTAGGTGGTGTGAAAACCTTGTCAGGCGGTGTGGTGGGTGCTGCCTCATTAACGGTGTTGCAAGACTTTATAACGCGCTTTGAGTATTGGCGACTTGCATTAGGGTTAGTCATCATCGCAGTGGTCATCGTGGCACCGCGCGGCATTGTTGGCTCCATTCGAGCGATCGCAGAACAACGTTTCTCGCGTGGTGAGGTGGAGCGATGAGTGCGGTTTTGGAAGTACGTGGCTTAACGAAATCGTTCGGAGGCGTTCTGGCGGTATCCAACGTTTCGTTTTCTGTTGCCAAAGCCGAGATGTTGGCGTTAATTGGGCCGAACGGTGCGGGTAAAACTACCTGCTTTAATATGCTCATGGGCCAGCTTCCCGCAACCGCAGGGGATGTTTTGTTGCACGGCGAAGTTATCACGGGCATGCCGCCTCGCAAGGTGTGGCGCCGGGGCATTGGTCGTACATTTCAGATCACAGCGACCTATGCGTCCATGACGGTTGTCGAAAATGTGCAAATGGCGTTGTTATCCCACCATAAGCGCCTCTTCGATGTACGTCGATTCGCGCATCGCGCCTACTACGACGAAGCGATGCAGTTACTGGAATTAGTTGGCATGCAAACCCAATCGGAAAGGGCGTGCGCGGTTCTCGCTTATGGCGACTTAAAACGCTTAGAGCTGGCGATAGCGTTAGCGCATGATCCACAGCTGTTGCTGATGGACGAACCTACCGCAGGCATGGCACCGAAAGAGCGTATTGGCCTGATGCAGTTAACCGCAGACATTGTGGAAGAGCGGCAAATCAGCGCGCTGTTCACCGAGCATGACATGGATGTGGTTTTTTCTCATGCGCACAGGGTTATGGTGTTAAACCGTGGTGAGCTGATCGCTAACGGGTCGGTAGAGGACGTGCGCTCTGATGCGCAGGTACAAGAAGTCTATTTAGGTGGTGGAAGCTTGTTCAACGAAGTTGCGGAAGGTGATCATGCTTGAAGTTAACGCTATCAACAGTCACTACGGCAAAGCGCACATTCTGAATGACCTTAGCTTCCGTGTGGAAGCCGGTGAAGTGGTCTCCTTACTCGGCCGCAATGGTGCGGGTAAAACCACAACCGTAAAAAGCATTATGCAGTTGGTGAAACCCACGTCTGGCGATGTGTTGTTCGAAAACCAGCGTCTGAACAGAATGTCGCCCCATCAAGTAGCCAAACTGGGAATCGGTTATGTACCTGAAGAACGACGAATATTCACTGACCTTACAATCCTGGAAAATTTGGAAGTGGGCAGACAGCCCGCTCGGGATGGTATGGCGGCGTGGAATAAAGAGCGATTGTTTGAGATATTCCCAAATCTTGAGGAAAGGAAACACAATCGCGGTAAAGCGCTGTCAGGTGGAGAACAGCAGATGCTAACGATTGCCCGAACACTTATGGGCAACCCACGTCTGCTGTTATTGGACGAACCTTCAGAAGGGATAGCGCCCGTCATCGTTGAGGATATGGCTAAGACCATCCTTACGCTGAAAAAAGAAGGATTGTCGGTTTTGTTGTCCGAACAAAATTTACATTTTGCGCGCATCGTCTCCGATCGCGCGGTCATCATCGAAAGCGGCGAGAAGAAGTTCGATGGCACCTTCGAAGAGCTTGAGTCGAATCCAGAGATACGCGATGCGTATCTGTCGGTTTAATCGAATTATTGCCAGGTTTCTATCAACTGTTTGAAACCAGCAACACCACCGACTACCCGCGGAGCAAACCGCTGAATATCAGACGCTTCAAGTGGCCGGTCTAGTGCACGCAAGTACTCAAGCGCTTCAGCGCCGTCGTAATCACACACCGATAATCGTAACTTTAATACGTCAGGCGCTTCGCCAAAGGCTGTGCCAGGAAGCGCCACGATACCCACTTCGTTGACCAATTGTTTGGTCAATTCGGCTGAAGTATTTGGGGTCTTTTCACCCAGCGTATCCACTAAAGGTCTGAAGTCAGGCCAGACGTAGAACCCGCCCTGTGGCGTGAAACACTGGATTCCCAATGCGTTTAATTCATCCGCTAGGTATCTGGTCACAGCCTTATGAATCGTGGCACTGTCACTCACCGTTCTCTCGATATCGTCATGCCCCGCATAGGCGTCGATGGCGGCTATTTGTATGGGAGCCGTCACACACGACCATGTCTCGCTGGCAATGCCGGATAGTGCGTCGAATAAACCGGTCATGGCTTTTGGTACGGTACCCACTCCCAAGCGCCAGCCACCCAACGATAGATGCTTTGATAAGCCGGTAGTCACGACCGTATGGTGTGGAGCGAATTCAGAGATGGAGCGGTAGTCGCCGTCGAATGTGAGACGTCCGTAGATTTCATCGGAGATGATGCAGATGTTGTGTTGGATGCAAACTTCAGCGATCGCTTTGAGATTATCGGTGGGAATGGTTAAGCCAGTTGGGTTACTGGGATAGTTGATCAGTAATTTTGTTGGGTTTTTCCCTGCGGCGCGTGCGCGCACAATGGCATCGTCTAACTGATCGGCTGGTAATTCGATGCCTGCATTCGACAGTTGCGTGGATACGGGCACGACTTGTTGGCCCAGCATGGTGGCTTGGGGTGCATAACTTACCCAGGAAGGGGTGGGCAGCAATAAGTCACCAGCAACCGCCATCTGCACCGCATAAATTATGAGTTTGCTGCCTGGGGCTACCAGCACATCCATATCTTCTGCCGGCGTGCCTAATAAACGCTGCTGATGCTGCGCAACCTGGTTGCGCAATTCAGGTAAGCCGGCAACTGGCAAGTACGCTTTTTCATGCGCGTGGTCTTGAACGGCTTCAATCAACCGTGCCGGTGCGGGGAAGGGTGCCTGGCCAAAGCCCATGTGGTAAACAGCCTTGCCCGCATCGCGTAAGCGTTTAACGTCGGCATCAGCGGCGAGCGTGGGTGATAAAACAACAGGTGGTGTGAGATTGAGATTGGGCTTTAAAGCAACTTCGGTTGGCATTGTCGTAAGCCTTGTAGGTTCGAATTGACGTTAGCGCGTTAAGGCGGAATTAGGTATGCCAAACGTTCACTATGTTCGAGCATTTTTATTAACTTTCTAAGTGTGTATCGCCGCGGCGTGTTGGGTCAACCGATAGTTCAAATGCGATGGGGTTGTGTGCTCGCTGTGCACACGATTGTCGTGGGCAAATTCTGCAGTTGATGCCGATCTTACCGAACAGCTGTTCATCGTCCTGGTTAAACGCATTAGCGTACGCGATGTTGGATGCGTCAGCCAATTCGCAGCCCAATGACAACGCTTGCCGTCGAGTTTGTGCGTCCCGGCCATGGGCAGGGCGATCTGCTGTACGGCTTATGGTGAAAAAACGCTTACCGTCAGGCAGTTCGACAAATTGCGGAATAACCGTACCCGGGTTACTAAATGCGGCGTGTAAATCCCAGACCGGGCAGGCGCCTCCGTACTCAGCCATGCTGATGGCGCTTGCGTTGAAACGCTTGGTGACATTTCCGGCGCGATCAATGCGAATAAAGAAGAAAGGAATGCCGCGTTCGCCATGGCGTTGCAATGTGGTTAGGCGATGGCAAACTTGTTCAAACGAAACCCCGAAGGTTTTACACAAGCGGTTAACGTCGTAAGCCATATCTTCAGCGGCCTGCTTAAACGATGAGTACGGCATCAGAAACGCTGCGGCGAAGTAGTTGGCCAACTCCACCCGACAACGAATTTTACCCGCGTGACCGACACCTTCAATCGATGAGGTCAGTGCTTCGATTTGCTCACTAAATTCGATCAGGCACACCATATGCGCCAACTGAAATGAGCGGTTTGGAAAATCCAGCGCCTCCGACAACTGTATGACCTGCGCCTCTTGATCGTAAATTCGTAAGGCGCGATTCATGTCTTCCATCGGCGCTATGTGCACACGGATACCATTCCGCGATTGCAGCCGATTTTTCAACCAGTAATACACTTCATCGGGCTCACAGGGGTCTTCAGCTCTAAGCCCTTCCGCACATTGTTCAAGCTCGTCGAAGTAGTTCGCGTGACTTCTAAAAAAATTGTGCACGGTGGCTTCTGGGGAGTTTAGAAGTGGTGCGTCTGATGCGGAGTCGTTAGTCTCCATCGTGCGTTCGATGACGTTGGTGTGGCTGCTGTACAGCTGAAGAAAATTCTCTACCAGTTTGGGGGCGTGATCTACGGCTAACCGAAGTTCCTGTAGATCGGGAGTGCCTTGGTTGAACAGCGGGTCCTGAATGGTGGCCCTAAGGTCGGCAAGTAAGCGATCGCTACCTTCCTGGATCAGATCGCGCCAATCCACACCGTAGGCGTCGGCAATGGACATCAGCACTTTCACAGATAAGCTGCGCTGATTGTTTTCCAATAGATTGATGTAAGCCGTGCTTACGCCGACCGCTTTTGCCATTTCAGCCTGCGACTGCTGTTGTTCCCGCCGTAGTTGCCGAAGGCGCGTGCCTACAAAGATTTTCGCCATGACTTGATATTAACAAATTTACAAAAAAATGATTTGTATTAATTCACGTTAACACATAAACCCGAAAAGTATGGATTCTGCAGCCAGCGGCCGTTAACCTCCACAGCACTGATAAATGAGGAGAGTGTCATGACCGCCAAGTACCAGACCCAGTTCGATATTGATCGCGATGAAATGGAGATCATTGAACAGGCGCTGCGCGATCATGCGCGAAACCTCTACCTCAAATCTCTGGATGACCCAGCAAACCCGACTTCAAATGGGGCCAGCGCGAACGAGGAAGTAAATACCCGCATGAATGAAATCAATTCTGTGTTGGGTAAGTTGCACAATCAGAAAATTTGGTACAACCCGAAGGAATTTGTACCTGGCGGCTAAAACCCTCTCACAGGACGTTACGTCGGCGCGTCTTCGCGCAACAAGCCTTCTTGCTTGAGATCGTCCCATAGCGCGCTGGGAATGTTGGCCGAAGCCGCGGCCAAATTCCCAGCCATCTCATCAACTCCCTGGCCACCCGGAATCACCGCAACATGAGCTGGGTGCATCAGCGGGAATCGGAACGCGGCATCCACCATCTTCACATCGTGAGACTTACACACGGCTTCTATCGCGTTGACCCGATCCAGAATATGTTGCGGCGCGGGATCGTAGTTGTAGAACGCACCGGGTTTTGCACCGGTTGCCAGAATGCCGGAGTTGTATGGACCGCCGGTCACGATGCCGATTCCTCGAGTTTCACACAGCGGTAAAAACGAATCCAACGCTTCTTGCTCTAATAAGGTGTAGCGTCCTGCCAGCAAGAACAAATCGAAATCGCCACGTTCTGCCAATGTTTGACAAACCTGCCATTCATTAATACCGCCACCGATAGCCCGCACCAAACCCTGGTCACGCAGAGAGACCATCGCTTCATAACCCCGACCCGCGAAAAACTCCTCGATTCGGCTGTCAGAGGCGGCCTTTGACCCGTGAGAAAAGATACAAAGGTCATGCACGTACAAGATGTCGATTCGATCGACGCCTAAGCGTGAAAACGAATGCTCAAATGAGCGCATAACACCATCGTAAGTGTAATCAAATTGCTCACGACGGCTCGGCACATCGAACCATTTGCCAATACCCGATCGGTATTTGGCGTCGCAGAGCTGCATCAGACGACCCACCTTGGAGGACAACACGTACTCATCCCGCGGCTTATCGCGTAGAAACGGATTCAAGCGGGTTTCGGATAAACCCAAGCCATACAGCGGAGCCGTATCGTAGTAGCGAACGCCTCCCTCCCACGCCGCGTCCAATGTGGCGCGTGCGGCGTCATCTGACAACGACTTGTACAAATTGCCCAACGGGGCTGTGCCAAAACCCAGCTCGGTGAATGTTATGCCGCCGTTGTTTAAGCGATCCCAATGTCGAGTCTTCATGGCTGTTACCGCGAATAAGTATCTAGCCTCGGACACTATCACGCTTGTAGTGGTTCAAGTGTTTGTGCGCAACGCTTGCGAGATAAGCGCAATACGATATATTGAAATACCAACGCGTCCAGTGTGGGCTGTCGATAGCACTGAATCAGAGAGGTTTAGGCCATGAATCGCCGAGCAACATTGAAACTCATCGTGGCAGCGGGCGCGGTGACAGCCGGTGGTGGAAGCTACCACTGGTTAAGTAAAGATCGTCAGTACGAGAGTTTGGATTTTGCAAACGCGCAGAAGCGGATTAGAGAACTGCCACTCATTGACTCAGAAACCGAAGGGTCGTGGCGAGCAGCCAGAACACTGCATCATCTAGCGCAAAGCATTGAATTTTCGATGGACGGCTTTCCTGAATTAAAGTCGGACTTATTTCGTTCTACCGTTGGGCCTTTGGCGTTCTCTGTATTTAAGGCGCGAGGAACCATGACACATAGTCTGGAAGAGGTCATTCCCGGTGAGGTGGTAACGGAGACTGATATGGCCCTGGCCAAGGAACGTTTACTTGTGGCACTGAACCGTTTTGATTCATATGCTCAGCCGCTGCAACCGCATTTCGCGTACGGAGCACTGAATAAACAGGAATACGCCGTTGCACATGTACTGCATGTCAACGACCACTTGGGCGTTTAAGTCTTAAGCGGTACCTCATTATCATCGCTCGTTTGGGTTGAGATGTTTAATCGATTCAGAGAAGTCTTTCAAAGACTCTATCGAGTAAGGTGTATGAACACGCTCTGAAGAGGGTGGGTGGTGGGCCACACTGACGCCCGCTCGTCTTGCCACCCGAGGGCGTATGGGCCGCGGTACAAAGTTACCCCCGCAGTTTGGACACACGTTAGCCAATATTTCGTTCACGCACCGAACGCAAAATGTGCATTCGTAAGAACAGATTCGTGCATCGGCGGAATCCACAGGCAGGTCCGCATCGCAACATTCGCAGTTGGGTTTAAGAGTAAGCACTGGATTTCCTTCTAAGTAAGTTTCACCGCTAGTCTACGGTCGGAAATTGTGGCATAAAGGACAATAAACCCTCATTTAATGCCAACTAAATGGTGAGTGACTGTATGGCGCCTAACGTTGTATTTGTGGTTTACCCGGGCGTGAAATTGCTGGATTTAGCCGGACCGCTGCAAGTGTTCTCCGATGCTCGTACTCCTGAAGGCGCACCTGCCTATCAAACGGCGATTTTGTCAATGAGTGGTGGAGAACAAGCTACCGATACACCGGTGTCGATCTCATCCAGTGCGGCTGTGGAATGGCGCAGCAAAAAAATAGATACCTTACTCATTGTGGGTGGTGATGCGGTTTACGATCAACTTCCCAGCCGCACATTCATTGATCTCATAAAGTCATTGGCTGGCAAATCGAGGCGAGTGGCGGCTATTTGCTCGGGTGCTTTTGTACTGGCCGAAGCTGGGCTGCTCGATGGGCGTGCTGCTGTAACTCATTGGGAATCTTGCGAGCGTCTAAAACAAAACTACCCCCAGATCGATGTTCTACCCGATGCTATTTACCTTAACGATGGTAAGTACTGGACATCCGCTGGTGTCACAGCCGGGATCGATATGGCCATACAACTGGTTGCTCATGATCTGGGTAAAGCGGTGGGTGTATCTATTGCGAAGTCGTTAGTTACCTATGTCGTCAGGCCAGGGGGGCAATCACAATTCAGCCAGGCGTTGGCTCTTCAGTCTTCGGATAGCGCTGGCCGTTTTGATGCGCTGCACGAGTGGATGCAAAGCCATCTTCATCTGGATTTAGCTAATTCTGTTTTGGCCAGTTACATGTGTATGAGCCCACGCACGTTTGCAAGACAGTATGTAAGCGAGACGGGTCTGACGCCAGCGAAAGCGGTTGAATCATTACGCGTTGAAGCGGCTTGCCGCCTGCTAACGCAGAGTGATCGATCGATAGCTGAAGTGGCACGGCGCTGTGGTTTTGTTGATGACGAGCGCATGAGACGTGCGTTCATGCGAACGTTAAAAACGCTTCCGCAGGAGTATCGATCGCGTTTTTCGTAACCTGTGTAATTTGTTTGACTTGTTTGACTTGTTTGACTTGTTTGACTTGTTTGACTTGTTTGACTTGTTT
>JAHDCO010000018.1:0-41778 GCA_020629835.1 Granulosicoccaceae bacterium | reverse complement strand
GACGTGTTTGACGTGTTTGACGTGTTTGACGTGTTTGACGTGTTTGACGTGTTTGACGTGTTTGTACGTTTCGATTAGCATCGAACTATGCAAAGCTCACCAAACCTTGCTCGAATCGGTGCGTTGCTCGGTGATAACACGCGCGCGCAAATGCTTTCCACGTTGATGCATGGTCAAGCTCTGACTGCATCCGAACTAGCAAGAGACGCAGGGGTTACCGCGCAAACCGCTACATCACATCTAGCCAAGCTGCTGGACGGTGGTTTGTTAACCGTGCACAAGCAGGGAAGGCACAAATACTTTGCGTTGGCCGGCGAAGAGGTTGCTAGCCTGTTGGAATCGTTAATGGGTTTTTCTGCTGCTTCCGATTCAAAAAGGGTGTTTACCGGCCCGCGTGATAAAGCCATGCGTAAAGCGCGCGTGTGCTACAACCATCTTGCCGGGGATATGGGCATTCGTTTGTATGACAGCTTGATGCATCAAGAACTGCTGCTGCTGCGAGACGGTACGCCAGCGTTAAGTCAGAAAGGTGAGAAGTTTGTGACTGAATTTGGCATTGATCTGCCTGCATTGCGTGCAGGTAAATCACCGTTATGCCGCAGTTGTCTGGATTGGAGTGAACGGCGTACGCACTTGGCAGGCAGTCTGGGTCGTGCGTTATATACGTGTATGGAGGAACGGCGTTGGGTTAAGCGCGGCGATGGGCGAACCGTGATATTCACAGCTCGCGGGGAACGCGAATTTAATGCCGCGTTCCCCGTGTCGTAGTCGTGCGTTTGCCGTAGGTTCAACCCGTACCAAAGTGGCGCATTTCTTCCCCTGCGGCACTGTTTAACTGATCAATCGCTTGAGTAAGTTCTGCTCGAACGCGCGCAAGATGCTCAGCGTGTGTATGCGCACTATCGGTAAAGTTGGGGGTGTTAACGATCTGCGCCAATTCACGAGAACAGCGTAGCGCAACGTGCCTTGCGTACTCGGCTGAAGCCACTTCGGGTTTGTCAGCGTGAAACAGTTGACCCAAGGCGGTGTAATCCGGTGTATTGGTATCGGCATAGCTAAAGCCATTGACTAAGGTAATTCGTTCGCCTTCCGCTCGCAGACCTTTGGCCTGGTGAACAACATAATTTCCCTGCATCAGCACGGCATATCCTGGCCCAGGCATCTTTGGAGATTCAATGCGGTCGGTTGGGAATGGTGTCCCCTCAGCATGCATGTGGGCCATCTCATCGCGTGTGCCTTTAAAGTACTGAAATTCACCGCCTTCTACTTTATTTGGATCGGTCACGAACATGACCGTGTCTACCTGTAGCGTATCGTAGTGCCACTTATCCACATCTTTACCAACGGTTAGCGGTTGATAGTTTAGATGCGCCATTTGATGACCCATCGGCAATGGGAGTAGGGGCGTATCAAGTATTGACGATAAATGATCAACGTAGTCTGGGCACATACTGAAATCCCTTAAAAACGCTGATCGGTAAACACCCCCACGTGTGTTACGAGCAACTCGCGGGTTTGACGTGGTGAAAGCCTCCAACTGTTTGCACACGTGATACATGGCTTCAACACCTTCATCACTTAGTACGCGAAAACATGAGGTGGCCGCTACTTGCGTGGGAGTGGTTCCGGAAATCTCATCACCGTAGCCAAGTTCAGCCAGGCTTAACATGTGTTCGGGATGCTCAAGTGCCAAATGCCTTGCCGGATCAAAGACCGGGTCGTCTTTTATTGGTTCGTAATTCGGTCCGTAATCTGGATGCAGTTTCAGTTGAATGTCGTATTGATGCATATCCGGGCCAGGCCTTAAACAAGTAAACGTGATGGGGGTGGTTTTAATCTAGTCGCAAAGGAAACCATTCATTTTCTGGCTGTGGTTTCACTCAGTGCGCCGCTAAGGTACCTTAAACACCGTATTGAAAGCAAAGCGCTGAACAGAACTGGCTTCGGCTACTGAATAGGCGTCACCATTTGTGTGGGTCTAAAGTACTTCCCGGACTGCAGGCTTGCTTTAATTGGGTCGCACAAGCCGTCTCATGGTAAGTTAAATCGGCGCAGTCGCAAACGGCCCTACTTATGAGTACTCAACAAACCGACACGACTTTGAAGTCTCTGCCGGACGACCCATCGCGGACTGGCAAAGCTCCGTCGCGTTTCGCCCAGCAATGGAATTACCGGCCCAGCGGCGCTATTCGTACATCACCGCTTTTTCACTGGCCGCTTCAGCCCGTAAACATCGCTCGGTGGATGGCCGGCCGCTGGCTGGTTGTGGGTGAGAATTTGATCCTGGTGGGGCTGTCTGTTTTTGTTTGGCACTTTCTGCAGCCTCCGTTAGAGCAAACGGCCAACCTCGCACCGGGTTGGATTGCACAAATGTTTTTGAAAAACATTGTGTTGATCTCGGTCGTCGCGGGGGGGCTACACTTTTTTTTACACACCCGCAAAACTCAGGGTAAAAAACTTAGATTTGACGCAAACGAACTAAGCGGAGAAGGGCGCCGATTCACCCTAAATAGTCAGCTAAAGGACAACGTGTTCTGGACTTTAACCAGCGGCGTGTTTTTCTGGACAGCATACGAAGCATTGATGTTGTGGTCGATGGCCAACGGGTATATCCCGCAACTGTTCTGGTTGCAAAATCCGGTTTGGTTTGTAGTGTTGTTCTTTCTAACTCCTATGTGGATTTCGTTTCATTTTTACTGGGTCCATCGGCTTCTGCACGTGCCTTTTTTTTACCGGCTCGCGCATGCCCTCCATCATCGCAATACTAACGTTGGTCCTTGGTCGGGTTTGTCTATGCACCCGTTGGAACACGTGCTGTTTTTTAGTTCAGTGCTTATTCATTGGGTGGTGTCATCGCATCCGATCCATATTCTTTTCCATATGCAGCATCAAGCATTAACGGCGGTCACTTCCCATGCGGGTTTTGAAAGGCTATTGCTGAAAGATAAGCCTGCACTGGCTCTGGGTAACTTTCATCATCAAATGCATCACCGATATTTTGAGTGTAATTACGGTAACCTTGAAGTGCCTTGGGACAAGCTGTTCGGATCGTTTCACGACGGTACCGAACAATCACACGAACAATTTTTACAACGCCGTCGTCAGCTGCGCCACTAGTGGGGATATCGTTTTTTGTGCGTTAAAACAGTACGCAGCTCTGAAGTCGATGTTATTCGCTTAGCCGCTTTGGTCGGTATTGCTGTAGTCAATGTGCCGTTTATGGGGCTGCCTACAGAAGCAGCGTTCACCTCTCCGACGGATACGGTTGACTTAGCGGTTTCTTTCTTTGTTGAGTGTTTTCTGCAACTAAAGTTTTTTCTACTGTTCTCGTTTGTGTTTGGTTGGGGGTTCCACATCCAAAAAACACAGGCTGAAGCCAGGGGGCATTCTTTACGCAGACGCTATTTTCGGCGCCTGATTGGCCTTGCTGGTTTTGGTTTCGCGCACGCACTTTTCATATTCAGTGGAGATATCCTGGTTTTGTATGCTTTACTGGGCGTGTTGCTATGGTTTGTGAAAAATCGGTCGGTTAACGCACTGAAATGGTTAGCCGCTTTAACCGTGCCAGTGAGTATTTGCTGTCTGATGCTCTTAGGGGCCATCATCGATCAGGTAAGCGTGTCGGACTTACTGGATCACTCTAGTGCCAGCGCTCATGGATTAGGTGGTAGCTTCTGGGATGCCACGCGCACACGATGGGTAGACTGGCCATCCAGCTTTGGATTTTTAGTGTTGTTGCAAGGTCCGTTGGCGTTTGGCGCTTTTCTGCTTGGTTTAGTAGCTGCGCGTACAGAATTTTTTAAATCTGGCAATGGGGCTTTTGCACGTTTGCTTAAGCGTGCCTCCTTACTTTTAGTCGTAGCACTGCCTCTGAACATTGCTTACGCTGCCGCCATGGCAGGATTGATACCTGATCATTATGAATGGCTATTGATAATCGGTTTTTTGGGCATCGCGCTAGGCGCACCGCTGCTGTCCGCGCTGTACTTAATTGCGTTGGTGCAATTCGCAAGAACCTTCAAGTTATCGACTATTTTGCTTCTTGCCGGTCAAAATTCTTTGTCTGCTTACCTGCTGCAGGGAATCATTGCGGGTTTTGTGTTTGGTTCGTATGGTCTAGGGTGGTTTGGCGAATTGGGTCATGCCGCACTGCTAGTGCTCTCTTTGATGATTGCGTGGTTATCATTAATAGTCGTGGGGGGGCTTTGCCCAGCGTTTTGGTCGAGGGCCCTTTGAACCCCTGTTAAGGCGTATCAGTGGAGCATAACGATTGGTCGATTCTTGGCTGTCGGTAACTCAGTAACTAAGCGCCTTTTGTCACAGCGCTTTAAACCCCGGCAATGTCCGATGCCGTGTACATTGGAAACAGAATTTACTTAGGAAAGGACAGCAGCGTGTCAGACGTAGGTAGCGCACTGGTTACCGGAGCCTCGGGTGGCATTGGATTAGAACTCGCAAGGATTCATGCGAAAAGAGGGGGTGATCTTGTACTTGTCGCCCGTTCTAAAAACAAGCTGCGGCAAATCAAAGAGAACCTAGAACAGGAGTACGGGGTTTCTGTCATGGTGATCGGTGCCGATTTGTCAGATAGCAAATCTCCCCAGAAAATATTTACTGCAACCGAAATTGCGGGTGTGCAGATTGACACGCTCATCAATAATGCGGGGTTCGGTGGTCATGACCTTTTTCACGAACGCGAGTTAAAAGCCGAACAGGCCATGATGGCCGTCAATATGGTTTCACTGGTGTCGCTTACGCATTTTTATGTGGCTGGCATGATTGCGCGAGGTGGCGGGCGGATTCTAAACGTATCTTCAGTGGCGGCCTATATGCCAGGGCCTAAACAGTCAGTGTACTTTGCCACCAAAGCGTTCGTTAATTCGTTTAGCCAGGCCATTGCTTTTGAACTAAGACCGCACAACGTGACGGTAACAGCGTTATGCCCGGGTGCCGTCGCCACCCAGTTTGCAAAGACTGCCAATATGGAGAATGTCGCGGTATTCAAGCAGGCAAGAAGTGCTGAGTCTGTTGCGCAGTGCGGGTATCGCGCAATGCAGAGTGGGCAGCTTGTTGCCTTTAATGATGCCAAGCTAAATTTCTTCACTCGGATTGTATTGCCTTTGCTACCCAGGAAAACGGTATTAAAGTTTTCTCAACGGCTGATGGATAAGCAAGCCTAGGAACTGCACTGAGTGGCATCTGCGCAGCTATTGAGTCGCTGGTCCTAAATTCTATGGCATACGCTAATTTTGACATTCGGCCGGCAAATACTGCCGGAAGTAAGCATCTGTAGTCCAGGCACCGTCGTGACAGAACGTGGCAGAGATACCGCCATCATGCATAACCATGTCATACCGAATGCGGCCGGACTTACCAAAGCCTTTCGCGGTCACATCCACAATTACTCGGCCACGTCCGCCGTAGTTATCTAAAAATGCTTGAGTGATGTTGTCTGAAGCGTAGTCTGTGGGCTCACGAACTTCGGGTACCGCGCCCGCTGCTACCTCGGCATTGGTAGGCCAGCGATTGTGTTCGCTGTAAAACAGAATCGATTTTTTACTCATATCTCGAACCACGGAAATGACATCCACCATATTCGCTTTTCTAATGTAGCGCTGGTACGAGGGCACCGCTAGGGACGATAAAATGCCGATGATTGCGACTACAATCATCAATTCTATCAAGGTGAATCCGAGAGCCGATCGTGGCCTTTTGTGGCAAGTATTCATACCGCTTTAATCTGCCTTAAGTTTGCACGGACAAGAGATAGGTCTCCTGTCCTCTAGTGCGTAACGGCTAGATCAACAAATCGTAAACGGGCTATATTGCGGCTGAACCTATAAAAGTGCTGCTCTAAGTTGCTTATAGTCTGATTTTTGGGTGAGAGACGGCGTTAACTCTATCGCTGCGATCGTTCTTTACCGCTGGACCCTTAAGTTGTTTACAACCGGTATTTCGTTCGCATTTGATTTCGCCAGATCTTCTGCCTGTTGTTTTTCATCTTCAGAGCCGACGAACCCACGCAACACGATCGTCCCTTCCGTGTAACTAACGGCAATGGCAGCTGCATCAATATTTACATCGCTAATCAATGCTTGTTTCACGCTAACTTCAATGCTTGCCGTGTCAGCACTTGTTTGCTCGATTTCTCGCGTAACCGATCCACATCCGGCGATGATCAACATAAAACTCAACAGCAAGAGTGTTTTGGCGACAGCTGTAACCGCGGCTTGCAATAAGGTAGATTTCATTGAAGTCCAATTGTGAAAAATAAACAGTTCGCTGCTAGCTACCGGGCATCATCAAGGGCTGTGACCATGCCTGTGCAGTATTCGCTGTCTTCGCCACTACCCGCATCAACAAACGGCAACAAAGCAGCAGCAGGGGAGGCGATTGAAGCGAGTACAACCGCAGCAGCAGCACGGGCATATAAGGTTTGACCTGGTGTAACGCTTAAGTCTGTAAAACTGCCCTGTATGCGAGCTGCGGTTTGTGCTGCAATGATGCTGGTGTCCTTGGGGTGAGGTTCCACGATTACGTTCAGTGATTCGTTGCCCAGGTTGACCCGCCCTTCGCCCAATACAACAGCATCGTCGGTATCCATAACCAGTGTGGATATTTCCACCACCCCTTGCGTTGACAAAACATCAATGAACGCGCAGTTGATATCGGTGCGTGTTTTCTCGGGGTCGATGAGTAGGATTAAGGATTCAGTTACGTCTAAACCCATAAGCTCTGCCAGTAGTGCGTCCAGGCGGCCTTCGGTCATTAATAAAAACAAGCCACCGTTTGCGGTAGATGCCAGTTCAGCAACGCTGTCGCCGGTTGCCCAGAACTTGGCTTCACCGCCCAGCTTGCCAAAGCTGTCGTCATCGATACCGATGCTGCTGAGCACATCTTTCAAACTCACCTGCTTGATGTTGATATCCCATTCACTGCGCATGGGGCGTTCAGATAGATCTAACGCGGCGTTACCTGCGACGGTGCCTGAAGCCAAACCTACCGTTAGCGGACTTATTGAGACAGAAGAGCCGTTGATTTCAGCGCGCAAATCCAAAGAGTCGATTGGCCAAACCGGTGATCTCACGGACTGTGCGCGATATTCCACGGCGCCATTGATTAAACCAGTGACAGGTCGTAAGTCAAACGATTCGCTGGGCAAGAGTTTGCCGTCTTTGTTTGAAGCGCTGGCTTCTTCGCGTTGCTCTGCGGTTGCGGTTTCATTTGGATCGGGTTGCCCACCCACAAATCCTGCAAGGTCATCAAGGTCGAGTGATTTAGATATTACGTTGGCGTAAAGTAAGGGCGGGCTAGTCTCAGGGTTAACGCGAATATCACCTTCAATATCACTGTCACCTAACTCTCCTTGAAAGCGTTTCAGTACCCACTCCGCTCCATCCTTGAGTACCTGACTATTCATAGAAAAAGGCGGTAGCGTAGGAAGTGCGATCCCGCTTGCCTTTTCCACGTCTTCAAGCCCAGGGCCGCTGACAGAGAACGCCATGTTGGGTATGGGAGCATCGCGCC
The DNA here is from genome assembly GCA_020629835.1 of Granulosicoccaceae bacterium. GTDB lineage: Bacteria > Pseudomonadota > Gammaproteobacteria > Granulosicoccales > Granulosicoccaceae > Granulosicoccus. The sequence continues at coordinate 34,251 of JAHDCO010000018.1, read as the reverse complement.
AGTTGCTGATGCTGCCATTAAGGGTGAGGTTAGTGGAACCGAGCCGTGCATTCACCTGGGTCTGAATGGCTTCATCTGCCTGGTTAATCAACAGTAAAGGGGAGGCGGTAGCGGTTATGACCGTATCCAGGTTATTGATGGTGCCATTGATCTCTATGTCGGTTAACCGCTCGCTGTCCGTGGTGGATCCTGAGGCGCTTAGCGTAAGGTTGACGGTTTGACCGAGTGGCTCGTTACTAAAACTGAGTTGCAGATTATTCAGCTGAACGCGACGAATCGCCGGAATCGGCAAGGCTTCTTGCTTGTTGGTGGGTGCTGGGTTGTCCTCGGAAGTAATCAGGTATGACCAATCCGGCTGGCCTTCATTATCCACATGAGCATTGATGTTTGTTTCTTCAATCGTCAGTTCCTGCCATACAGGTTCCTCCGAGAACAGATGGGTAAGGTTGAACTGAGTGTGTGCTGACCCGACCGAAATCTTTGCATGTTGCTCGGGTTTATCGGTGTGTTGCAGCTGGCCACCGTTAATGGTTAGGCTTGGTGTCAGACTGATGGGATTCCACTCCAGCGAATCAATGGTAAGCGTCGCACCTAATGCTGCGCTACCGACGTTCTCAATAGCATTGGCTATCCAACGGGTAGGCACAATCAGTAGGCAAACGGTGATAAGGATAAGTACCGTGGTCAAACCTATAAAGAGTCGTTTGAACCAACGGGCCATGGTTATTTGATCCTCATGTGACTGATTGTTGCGCGATGTGAGTTTTTAGCAGTAGGCATGGCGGCTGAACCAAATAGCCGCCATGCGACATCAGGCGTGTGTTTAGCTGTCTAAACCCAGTGATTCAGCCCACTTATCGACCTGCTCCTCAGCTTCTTCTTGAGCAATGCCGTATTTCTCCTGCAATACGCCTACGAGCTGCTGACGGTTTCCGTTCAACTGATCGATTTCGTCGTCAGTCATGTCGCCCCACATTTCAACTACACTGCCTTTGAATTGGTCCCACTGACCCTCTATCTGATTCCAGACACCATCATCAGCGTGAACTGGGCCCATCGCTACTGCGAGTACGAGGGCGGAAGCGGCTGCTAGTGACTTAATCATAAATATCTCCTTTTCGATAACGGTTAAAGAAAAACGATCCGGCTAAAAGGTAAGTCATCGTAAGAAAACAGTGCGTACCACTTGTAATAATTTCAGCTTATTGTTAGCGATTGGAAAGTTTGGGTTAGCTGAATTTTTGGGTAAGTCACTTGCCCGAGTAGAGAGGTTTCATTAGAAAAATTACATAGCAACAGCAAATATCCAACAGTGTGAGTACTGTTTTGAAAAAAATTCTGGAGATAATCGTGAGCGATTTTTATAAAGAAGGAGACAAGGTAAAGTGGGCGTGGGGAAACGGCTATGGCAGGGGTGAAGTGCAGTCGGTATTCACTCGTAAAATCACGAGGACCATTGACGGTAACGAAGTAACACGCAATGGTAGCCAATCAAACCCTGCGTATTACATTCGCGTGGAAGATGGAAACAACGTGGTTAAATTGTTTGATGAGTTAGAAAAAAACTAACTAACTTCACGCTCGGCCACCGGTAATGATTGTTGCTGTTAGGGTGCGTAACTCTTCAATAGTGGCTGAGCGTGGATTGGTGTCTGCTGCGTCATCTTGTGCCGCTTTTTCGGCTATACGATTTACACAGTCCACCGGCACACCGATTTCGTTTAACGACTTGGGTATGTCCAGGTCGTCCAGCAGCGATTCGATGGCGTTGATAAAGCCCTCAATAGATTGATCCGGTAAATCCATAGCTCTGGCCATCACGGCAACTTTGTGCTCTTGTCCAGGTAAGTTAAACCGTAGAACAGCGGGCAGGGCAATGGCATTGGTTAGACCATGGTGAGTGTCGTATTCTGCGCCCACCATATGCGATATCGCATGGACTAAACCAAGACCTTTTATAAAGGATATGCCTGCTAAACAAGAGCCCACCAACATGCCACTTCTTGCGTCTAGATTTTGTGGCTCATTCACCGCGGTAGGAAGCCACTGCCAGATCATCGCAAGCCCCTCCAGTGCCATACCATCGCACAACGGATTAAATGAGGGAACGAGATAGGCCTCAATGGCATGAACAAGTGCATCCACCCCGGTCCAAGCCGTGAGGTTTTTAGGTAAACCAACGGTCAGCTCAGGATCGAGCAGGGCTAAGGCAGGTTTTAAATCTGTGTGGGCGAGGCAAAATTTCATACCCTTTTCGGTGTGCGTCACCATCGCGGTACTTTCGGTTTCTGCGCCGGTACCTGCGGTTGTCGGAATCGTTATGAGGGTGGGAAATGGTCGGTCTTGGGGAATTTTGGGTGTAGCTTTCGTGTAGTCGAAATCCCAAAGCGCCACGCCACTGTTTGCTGTTAGCGCAATCGCTTTGCCACCATCCATGGCACTGCCACCCCCGATGGCTACGATAGCGTCGTGCTGACCCCCACGATAAAGCTCACAGCCGGCTTCAATTTCATCGTCCCTTGGGTTAGGTGAGATGGCGTGAAACACCGATGGGTCTAAACCGGCTGATTGCATAGATACCACAGCTTGGGTAATGAACGGCAACTGGTGGCTTCCTGCGTCGGTAACAATGAGTGGGTGCTTCACCGCCAGCGCCTGGCAGAGATTGCCGATATCCGCCAACCGGCCAGCCCCGTAAGCGATGGGGACAGGGAAGGACCAATCCTGGTGGGCTTGCATACTGAACATGGCGGGTTTTTCCGGGTCTGTGGCTGCTCTTATTATCCTCAACCGTGCTTGCGAGGGGGAATCTATCCATCTATTCATGTCCCAATACTTGATTCAATCCAGAATTGGATTTAATATAATTCCATGAACGATGCAGACACTGATCACCGGCAGCTGGATGTGCCAAAAGCCCTGAAAGACGCTGGATTGCAGGTCACAGCGCAGCGTCTAGCTGTGTACAAAGCCGTCAGTAGCACGCCGCACGGCATGGCCGATGAAATCTATCAAGCCGTTCGGGACGAACTTGGTGTCATTTCCAAGCAAGCGGTTTATGACGCGCTGAAAGCCATGGCCGAACACGGCATCGTTCGAAAGATTCAACCGGCAGGTTCGCCAGCACGGTACGAGCATCGTGTGGACAACCACCACCATTTGGTTTGCCGAGAATGCGGCAGCATGGTGGACGTGAACTGCGCCGTCGGTGAAGCACCCTGCTTAACTGCGGAGCATGATCACGGCTATTCCATCGATGAAGCTGAAGTGACTTACTGGGGCGTCTGCCCCAGTTGTCAAACCCAAGACGGTAGCGCGTAGCGGCCGTTAAACCCATTTCGTAAACAGCCAGCAACCCTTGTCGGGTTGTTCTAACTAGGAGGTCCTAATGGACGGTTCAACAGGAGGGGGTTGCCCCTTTGCACACGGCGGTAACACGTCGATCGAAAAGCCAGTCACCAAGTGGTGGCCTAACGCCCTGAATCTAGACATCTTGCATCAGCACGGCGCTCGCGTTGACCCTATGGACGCTGATTACGATCATCGTGCAGCGGTCAAGGCGCTGGATCACGAAGCCGTGAAAGCTGACGTTAAAGCGTTATTAACTGAAAGCCAGGAGTGGTGGCCAGCTGACTGGGGTCACTACGGCGGCTTAATGATCCGCCTGGCATGGCACTCAGCCGGTTCTTACCGCATGGGCGATGGCCGTGGAGGAGCTGCCACTGGCAACATTCGATTTGCACCACTGAATTCCTGGCCCGACAACGCAAGCCTGGACAAAGCACGTCGTTTGCTATGGCCTGCTAAAAAGAAGTACGGCAACGCTCTGTCCTGGGCAGATCTCATCATCCTGGCCGGCAACATGTCCTACGAATCGATGGGTCTGAAGACCTTCGGTTTTGGGTTCGGTCGTTCTGACATTTGGGGCCCAGAGACGGACATTAACTGGGGTGCAGAAGACGAGTGGTTAGCAGACAGTGCAAACCGCTATGAAGATTTAGATGATGCCTCCACCATGTACAACCCTCTTGCCTCGGTGCACATGGGTTTGATTTACGTAAACCCTGAAGGTGTTAACGGCCAACCAGACCCAGCACGCACCGCGATGCACGTACGCGAAACGTTTGCACGAATGGCGATGAATGATGAAGAAACCGCTGCGTTAACGTGTGGTGGTCACACGGTTGGTAAGGCACACGGTGGAGGGGACCACGCCAACATCGGGCCTGAGCCAGAAGGAACCGGTGTTGAGGCGCAAGGCTTTGGTTGGGCCAACCCGGGTCATGGGGGCAAAGCGTCTAACGCGTTCACCTCAGGTATCGAAGGCGCCTGGACACAGAACCCAACGCAGTGGGACATGGGTTACTTCGACTACTTGTTTAACTACGAGTGGGAATTAACAAAGTCTCCAGCCGGTGCTAACCAGTGGAAGCCAATCGATATGCCGGAAGATAAGATGCCGGTTGATCCGTCGAATCCTTCTGTGCGTCAGCAACCGATGATGACTGACGCCGATATGGCAATGAAGGTTGATCCTGTTTATAACGAAATCTGTCAAAAGTTCATGGCAGATCCAGACTACTTTGCTGATACGTTTGGTCGCGCGTGGTTTAAGTTAACGCATCGTGACATGGGCCCACGCGCCAACTACATTGGCCCGGATGTCCCAGAAGAAGATTTGATTTGGCAAGACCCAATCCCTGCAGGTGCGACTGACTACGATGTCGACGCTGTGAAATCAAAGATCGCTGACAGTGGTCTATCAGCAACCGATCTTATCGCTACGGCATGGGACAGTGCACGTACCTATCGTGGTTCAGATAAGCGAGGCGGCGCGAACGGTGCGCGTATTCGCTTAGCACCACAAAAGGACTGGGAAGCGAACGAACCACAACGCTTGGCCAACGTGTTGAGTGTGCTGGAAGGTATCGCTGCGGATACAGGTGCATCGATAGCGGACGTTATCGTTTTGGGTGGAAACGTTGGTCTAGAACAAGCCATCTCAGCGGCAGGACATTCTGTCAGCGTACCGTTTAGTCCGGGCCGTGGTGATGCAACTGATGAAATGACCGATGCAGAAAGCTTTGATGTATTGGAGCCTAAAGCCGATGCGTTTCGCAACTATCAGAAGCAGCAATATGTTGTGGGTCCTGAGGAGCTGATGTTAGATCGTGCACAGCTACTGGGTATCACGGCTGCTGAAATGACGGTACTTATTGGCGGTATGCGCGTGTTGGGTGTTAACCATGGTGGTTCCAAGCATGGCGTATTCACCGATCGTGAAGGTCAGTTAACGAATGATTTCTTCGTGAACTTAACTGACATGGACAACAGCTGGCATCCGGTTGCACCGAACGAGTACGAGATTCGTGATCGCAAATCCGGTGATGTGAAGTGGACAGCCACAAGTGCAGACTTGGTGTTCGGTTCGAATTCCATCTTGCGAGCGTATGCAGAAGTTTACGCACAAGACGACAACAGCGAGAAATTCGCCAAGGACTTCGTTGCCGCCTGGACTAAGGTAATGAACGCGGATCGTTTCGATCTATTAGCCTAAGTAAGAAAACAACCGTCGTCGCTTATGCGGCGGCGGTTGTTCCGTTTGTTCCTTCCTGAATACCCTACGGTCACAATCGTGAAACCATGATTACTTGGTGACCTGATGGTACAGCCCATCCTTGTGGCAGCTCTTCATGTCTACTCAAACGTTAATTGTCGGCGGCGGTCTGGCTGGTTTAGCTTTAGCGCATCGCCTGGAAGCGGCTGGTCATGACTGGCAGCTCTTTGAAGCACGCGAACGTTGGGGTGGTCGAGTACTCACTCAACACGTTGAGGGGCAAGGTTTTGATCTGGGACCTTCATGGTTCTGGCCAGGCCAGCCGCGCATCGATGCGTTAGTAAAAGAATTTGCTTTAGAGCGTTTTGATCAAGCGTATCAAGGGCAGTCGCTTTACCAGGATGAACGTAGTCTCATCCATCGCCATCCGGGTGTGGCTTCCATGCAGGGTTCATGGCGGCTGGTTGGTGGATTGTCGCAACTCATCGATGCGTTAGTAAGCAATCTTCCTGAACACCGTTTACACCTCAGTACACGGATTACAGAACTCGCTGAACACGACACCTATATCGAGGTGCTAACTGAGTCGGGTGATCAAATTCAAGCGCAGGATGTTGTGCTGTCGGTGCCGCCGCGCATTGCTTGTGAATTGCGTTTCACACCGGAACTCTCTGCGCGTTTTCGGCAAGCGGCGAAATCTATACCCACCTGGATGGCAGGGCACGCAAAAGCCATTGCGCTTTATGAAAAACCGTTTTGGAAAGACGCTGGCTTATCAGGTGACGCTATGAGCCGAGTTGGACCTCTAGCAGAAATACATGACGCCTCTCCAGCGGAAGCAGGCCCTTACGCTTTGTTTGGTTTTTTAGGCACAGCGGCGTTTGATCGACAGGGTAATGAGGCTGCGTTAATTTTGGCGATCAAAAATCAGTTGGGTGCGTTATTTGGGGACGCTGCGCTCGATCCGCAGCAGGTACTGTTTGTTGACTGGGCTCAAGATGAATTCACCGCAACACAGGCCGACCAACAACCGGTGTATTCGCACCCAGCCTACGGCCGACCAGTAGCGTTAAAAGATCACTGGCAGGGCCGATTGCATTTAGGCTCGACTGAGATGGGTGCACAGTTTGGTGGGTTTCTTGAGGGAGCGCTAGAGGTGGCCGACGAACTAGCGAATCTGCTGCTGTCCCGGCATTCCGTATGATGCAGTAAGAGGTTCGTCAGGAGGTGTAAAGTGTGGTGAGATGGTGTGTGGTTATGGGCCGGCGTACGGAGTGTTGAGTATGAGTGACTTATCGATAAGCGATGTAAGAACGTTTATCCCGGCGAAAGATTTCGAGCTCTCTCGTGCCTTCTATCAAGCGCTCGGTTGGACAGAAACCTGGCAGGATGAGCAGATAGCTGTTTTGGAAAATGCAGACCATCGTTTCTACCTACAAAACTTTTACGTTAAGGAGTGGGCAGAAAACGCCATGTTGCATATCAGTGTTTCGAGTGCCCAGGCTTGGAAGCAGCATGTGGACACACTAGTCGCAACTGGGCAGTTTCCCGGTGTTCGAGTATCAGAACCTAAGCACGAACCCTACGGTGCATTGGTCACTTACGTTTGGGATCCGTCGGGTGTGCTGTTGCATTTTGCGCAATGGGACATCGGTCAAACGGGTCAGCAGTGGTGATAGAGCTATTAAAGTCGGTACTCTAAAACCCGCTTCCTTTTAGCCCTTTTTGAATTTCATAAATTGACACAGGCACATCCGGTTGTGGCTGGGGAATGCGGATGGGTATGTCTTTTAATCGCGGTGTGAGTGTTGGTTCTCCGCATAACATGCGTGTGTCGTAATCCTCTATACCATCCCACTTCGTCAACGAGCCCATAATGGGAAAGGCATCGGCGGCCATCATTTCGTAGAACAAAATTCTGCGCGAGCGAGCAGATGTATTGACCGCTGAGCCGTGCGCGATTCGTCCATGGTGAATGGATATAGATCCTGCAGGGCCGGTGAGTTCTACCGTTTGTGCAGGATCTAAACCGACGTCACTAGGTAGGAACGCCCCAGCAAAAACCCCATCGGCGTGATGATCGTAGACTGGCCCTTTATGACTGCCCGGGTAAACCATCAGAGGCCCATTCTCGGGTTCCATGTCATCAATGATGACACCAATGGCGAGTATGTCGTCGTTGGTGTGGGGGTAGAACGCGTAGTCCTGATGCCATTCAATGGCTGCACCGTTGCCGGGTGATTTCATATTGAGTTTGGTGGTGTGCAGCCGTAAGTTAGGGCCTATAAGATCCCGCGCGGGTGCCAGAATATGATCCGAGTACATGAGGTCCCGCATCACATCACTGATGGTGTGGGGTAGTCGAATTCTACGCACACGAGGGTTTTCTGACGTATGCCCATCTTCCAGTTCTAAACGATCGTTGGATGCAGTAAGCGCGCGTGATTCCTTTTCAAACCGAGCAATTTCAGCTCGAATGCTATCAATGACGTTGGCGGGTAGGTGACGCTCTAAAACCAGATAGCCTGATTCTTCATAAAAGCGCTTCTGATCCTCTGTGAGTACTTCTGACATACACAACCTCCAACGGTGCCACGCGTCATCTTACAACAGCATCAGCGTGTTAACGATCGTTGGACCCATCGAAGGTTTCACCTAATGAAAACGGCGCGTGCAATCGCATCCGGGCGGTGTTGGTTGAAATGGCCGCCAGCACAATAATCGTGACGATATAGGGCAGGCTAGACAGTAGCTGCGACGGCACGCGTGCACCCATGGCCTGCGCAATCAATTCCCCTAATGACACCATGCCGAACAACACCGCACCAAAGGCAATGCGACCGGTTTTCCATGTACCAAACACCACTAAAGCTACTGCGATCCAGCCACGGCCTGCAATCATGCCGTCGGCCCAGAGCGGGGTATAAATCGTAGAAGCGTATGCGCCCGCACAGCCTGCGAGCAGCCCGCCAAACGCAACGCAGCCGTAGCGTATTAAAAACACAGGACAGCCTAACGCCTGGGCAGCGTGTGGGTTTTCACCAGTGGATCGTATGGCTAAGCCTAAGCGTGTGGTGGATAACACCAAAGCAATGACGATAGCTAAGGCAAACGTTATATACACAACCAGGTTCTGTTGGAAGAAGACTGCGCCGATTAGTGGGATATCACTAAGGACAGGGATGTTGATACCTTCGGTAGCCGCGATCGTCAGGCTTTCATGATTGCGCCCGATAAGGGCGGAAAGGCCTAAGCCCAAAATACCAACCGCCAATCCTGTCGCCACTTGATTGGCTAGAAACGTCAAGGTAACAAACGCAAAGACCAGCGAGACACAAACACCGGCTAAACCCGCAATAGCAAAGCCTAGAACATGATTGCCGGATTCGTAGGTGACCACGAAGCCCACGGCAGCACCAACCGCCATCATGCCTTCTAAGCTTAAGTTCAGCACCCCAGACTTTTCGGCAACCAGTTCCCCTAATGCGGCTAGCAAGAAAATGGTGGCAGCACTGAGGGTACCGGCTAGGAAAAATTCCAGGGTGTTCATGAAGGTAACCCCGTGGAAGCCGCTTTTTCAACGCGTGCTGGCTGAATACGATAGTTAACCAAGGTATACACCGATAAGTAGAAGATCAGTAATAGACCCTGGAACACCTGGACGGCGCTGATGGGTAAGTCTGCAGAGACTAAGGCGACATCCCCGCCGATTTGCAACACGGCCAGAAAGAATGCGGCAAACACGATACCGATTGGGTGTAGCGCTCCTAAGTACGCCACGATAATCCCTGCGTAGCCATAGCCCGAGGTAACAGAACGCTGCAGTTGGCCGATTGGCCCGGCAACTTCACTCATACCAGCGATACCTGCCGCAAAACCTGCAAGTAGCAGGCTGACCCACACAGCTTTCTTCGCACTAAAGCCTGCGTACGTAGCGGCATTTGGTGCCTGCCCACCAACTTCAAGCGTGAAGCCAGCAAAGTGTTTCTCCATGAGCAGCCAGACCGCCAGAGTGAATGCTATCGGGATGAATATCGAGGTGTTTAAGCGAACGCCGCTGAACAAAGGCGCAAACAGCGCTTCGTTTTGAAACATAACGGTTTGCGGGAAGTTGAAACCCATGGGGTCTTTCCACGGGCCGAGTAGCAGGTAGTAAAGTAATTGCAGTGCGATGGCACTGAGCATCAGCGTTACCAGGATTTCGTTGGCGTTAAATCGAGTCTTTAAGAATGCCGCGATCGCTGCCCACGCCATACCACCCAGTGCGCCTAACACCGCCATGGTGGGTAGCATCCAGCCTGATGTGCTGTCAACAAAATAGACGGGTACAGCGCTTGCGCAGATCGCACCGATAATCATTTGCCCTTCAGCGCCGATGTTCCACACCTTCGCTCGAAAGCCAACGGCCAGTGCTTGAGCGATGAGCAGTAGTGGCCCGAATTTTAAAAATATTTCGGTTATCGAGTAAAAGTTCTCGAACGGTGCAATGAAAAACGAGTGCATCGTAAGCAGCACAGGTTTTCCTAATATAACTAACAGGATTGAACTGGCAAGAATGGACAGCAGCACCGCCAATAGAGGCGTTACCAGCAGCATCCAACGGCTCGCATGCTCACGCTTAACTAACCTAAACACCATGAGCGTGTACCTCTGGCTGAGCGGCATCAGATGAATGCGTGGCTATCATGTATTCACCAATATCGTTTGGTGTGACCTCAGCCGTTACCAAAGAAGGCGATAGCTTGCCCCCGTTAATCACGTACAGACGATCAGTGACTTCAAACAACTCTTCGATTTCTTCCGATACGATCAGAACGCCTATCCCCTGGTCACGCAAATCCAATAATCGCTGACGAATAGCGGTCGCCGCTCCGATGTCTACCCCCCAGGTGGGTTGGGCGACGAACAGTAACCTGGGCTTCAGCATCAGTTCGCGACCGATGATGTACTTTTGCAAGTTGCCACCGGAAAGAGAACTGGCAATGGCGTTGTTTCCACCACAACGTACATCGAAATCGGCAATGCACTGATCAGTGAAACTTCTCAGCGTTTTCTTACGAATAAAACCACGATTTAAAATACCCTGGCTGAATGCCGTAAGTAACGCATTCTGGTTTAACGACATCGGTGGAACCGCACCTCGTCCCAAGCGTTCTTCGGGTACAAACGAAAACCCCAGACTGCGTCGTTCCGTTGGCCCCAACTCGGCAACGGGCTGGCCGAACATTTCTATAGCTTGAGTGGTTAGCGACTTCGGTCGCCATTCACCAGAAATGATTCGTGATAACTCTTGTTGACCATTTCCAGAAACCCCGGCAATGCCCACGATTTCGTGTTGTTTAACGTGCAGATCAATTCCGGTCAATGACGTGCCAAACGGGTCGGGGTTCTTCGCCGACAACTGATTCAAGCGAAGCACCGTACTCGCATCGTTTACCGACTCCCGCGTTGATTGAATATGAGGTACCTCACGGCCGATCATCAACGTGGCTAATTCTTGCGAAGTAGCTTCCTGAGGGTTTACGGTACCCGCTACTCGGCCATCGCGAAGCACGGTAGCGGTATCACACAAGTCTCTAATCTCATCAAGTTTGTGAGAGATAAATAAAATCGCTACGCCACTGTCGCGTAATTTGCGTAACGCATCGAACAGTGACTGGATATGCTGGGGTGGTAAGACGGATGTGGGTTCGTCCAGGATCAGAAGTTTTAGGTCCTGCATCAGGCAGCGGATAATTTCAACTCGCTGACGTTCACCGACGGATAACGCGTGCACAGAAGCGTCAGGGTTAACCACCAATTGATAACGTTCGCCGATGGCTTTAATTTTTTTGGCTAATTCTGCGCGGGAGCCTGGCATGGTGAGCGATATATTTTCCACCACGCTCAAGGTTTCAAACAACGAGAAGTGTTGGAATACCATGCCGATGCCTAATTTTCTTGCAGCAGCAGAATTTTTTAGATTCACGACGTTGCCGTTCCAGCTCATGGATCCGCTGTCAGCCTCTACCATGCCGTACACCAGTTTCATCAGCGTGGATTTACCGGCACCGTTTTCGCCCAACACGGCATGGATGGAGCCTGTGTGAACATCAAGGTTTATGGAATCGTTCGCTACCACGGATGGGTAACGCTTCGTAATGTCGCGAAGCGACAAGAGCGGGGGAGTGTGCTTACTCAATGGCGTATCACCGCGTGTGCATGCTGCAGGTCGTCGACCCGCAGCATGCCACGATTACAGCTTAAATTACTTTGGTAAAGGCGAATTAACACCTTCCACGTGCCAATCCATGCCGAGGATTGCCCCGTCTTCCAGTCGTACACCGGCCGCTATGACTTCTTCACCGGCTTGATTAACCAAAGGGCCGTCATAAACATGGCGGGCACCAGATACGATGTCGGCTTGAACAGCAGCGATTTTGGCTTTCATGTCGTCACTGATGTCATCACTCCAGTCTTCTACCACGACCACATCATCAGTCATGCCGAGCCATTGGTTCTGGCCTTCAAAATTGCCAGCCAGGTGCGCATCAACAGAGGCCACAAAGAACGGCGCCCAGTCAGTTTTCACCACACCTAAATATTTTGTGGGTGCGTACTCTTTCATCGAGCTGTTCAGGTTGAATACATAAGCACCGCCTTCTTCACCAACAGTTACAACTGACGGGGTGTCCTGAGCGTTTGAGAACAGGACATCCGCACCACCGGCCAGCAATGCCTTGGCAGAGTCTTGCGCCTTGGCTGGGTCAAACCAGGAGTTAATCCAAATCACGTCAACCGTAATCTCCGGGTCAATACTTCGAGCACCTAAAGTAAAACCATTGATGGTTGAGATCAGTTCAGGAATAGCGAAAGCAGCGACTACGCCCAACTTTTTGGTTTTGGTGACTTCTGCAGCCGCCATACCCATTAGGTAAGCGCCTTCGTAGTACTTTGCTGTGAACGGTGAGAAGTTATCTGCCGTCTTATAACCAGAGGCGTGGATAAATGATTTATCCGGGTTTCGCTGCGCCAGCTTCAAACCCGCATTCATATACCCGAATGATCCGAGTAGTAGGAAGTCATTCCCGTCACCAACCATTTTATTCATGATGCGGTCGGCATCCGGGCCTTCTTGAATATTTTCGACCACATTCACGTTGACCGCATCGCCGTGTTTTTCTTTGACGGCGTTGATGCCTTCATGCAAAGCGTGTGACCAACCCACATCGGCGATGGGCGATGGAAGTAGCACACCGATTTCTAACGTATCGGCGTGTGCGGTGGTGCTGATAAGCGCACTGGTTAGCGCTGCAGCGGTAAGTAGTTTTGACATAGTCTTCATAGAACTGAACATCTCCTAAGGGTGAATGGTATTTGCAACACAGTTGTCTCAAAGTGGTTATGCGTTCAGCATAAAATTCAAAATCGCCTCATAGATGAGGGTACACAATTCGTTCAACATGCCGCTGTGCTTCATGCGCCATGGCCTGCTCATCCAGACCTGGGAATTCCCCATCCCGCCAAACCACGCGGCCATTGATTAACGTAAGGTCCACCGGCGTGGATACACCGACTTTCGCGATCAGGCTGGCTGGGTCGTGTAGCGCGCCAACGTAATCCATTTTGCGCATATCTAACATGAATAAATCCGCCGCCTGGCCAGCGCTAAGGCTCCCTAAATCGGGCCGATTTAAGACGCTGGCGCCGCCCCGAGTGGCCATGTTCAAAAACTCGCTGGGCTCTGGAACCGCAAACTCATGCTGTGCGCTGACCAGCGCTTGCAGCATGTAGGCGCTGTGAATGCAGTGCATCAAGTTTGAGTTATCGTTTGAAGCAGCTCCGTCTACCCCTAAACTTAAGCGAACCCCCGCATCGAACATTTGCGCAAGCGGGGTGACTTCTGCACCAACCAGGTACACAGGTTCCGGGCAATGAGAAACACCGGTACCGCTAGTGGCGAGTGTTTTTATTTCGTCTGCATTCAGCTCCCAGCAATGAGCCAACCAAACATCATCGCCCAAAAAGCCGATGCTTTCGCACCAATCAACCGTTCGAAGCCCCGTACGTTCTTTTAATACTGGACTTTCGCCTTCGCCTACGTGGCTGTGCAACAACACTCCTTTATCCCGAGCTAACGCAACGGATTCGGTGAACGTGTCTTGATAACAGTTGACCGGTTGGCAGGGAGCAATGGCGACTTGCCTCATGCTGCCATGGCCGCTGTCGTGATGCCGATCAATCAGGCGCTCACAGTCGTTTATAAATTCTTCAGTGCTTTCGCGCATCTCCTCAGGAATCGTACTGCCTTCGGTTTTAGGCAATGTATTGCCACCTCGACCGGCATGGAAGCGCATACCCAAGGTTTCAGCCGCATCAAACTGTCGATCAATTAAATATTTGCCCGCGTGGCGTGGAAAATTGTATTGATGGTCGAACGCGGTGGTACAGCCGTGCTTTATAAGTTCACTCATTGCCACCAGTGACGAGTGGTAGAAGCAGTCTTCATCAAGCTTTGAAAACAGTGGATAAATTCTGTCAAGCCATTCGATTACAGAATACTTAGTCCAATCCAGATGCGCATGGTTACGAACAAACACCTGAAAAAAGTGATGGTGCGTATTGATTAAGCCGGGATAGATGAAGTGTCCTTTTGCGTCAATTACCTCAGTGTTATTGGGCAGGGATTCTTCAGGGATGTTTGGTTCGATGCGATCAATGGTGGTGCCGGTTATCAGCAAATCAGCGCCGCGATGAATGGTTTGATTATCATCACAGGTAACGATGGCATCGCACGATTTGAATAGCAGACTACTCATGAAGCGGCCGTATGTTCGTTGCGGGTTTCGTGGGCCTCATAAATTCCGGGCATGGTCAGGAAACCTTCAAGGCATCTGATGCGGTGAAGCCAACCGCGGATCGCCGGGTAGAGCGTGTGTTCTATACCAGCATCCGGGCTCAGCGCCGAGTAAGCAAAGCAAGCAATATCAGCAACCGTAGGCTGATCGCCGGTTAAAAACGCTAGCCCACGTATAGATTGTTCGCATAAGTGGTTTTCCAACTCCCGAAGGTTCTCAGTGCTTAATGTGTTAAGCGTTGCTGCGTCAGCTGGACGATTAAGCATCGTATGTAACCGCAGTTGCCCAATTGACTCGGTTAGCTTTGCTGAAAACCCCAGCCACTGAACTGTCAGTGCCAAGCGATGCGCATCGTTGGTAGGCCACCATGTATGCGTTGTATCAAATTGCTGTGCAATCCAGACCAACATCGCCGATGAGTCAGTTAATAGGGTATTGTCGGACTCCAGTACTGGTAAGGTGCCGTGCGGATTCAGGGCTAAAAACTCGGGTGTTTTGTGCGCTTTACCCGGATGAAAATCTACAGGCTTCACCGTGTAAGCAACACCGAGAATCTGTGCGAGGAGCCGAACTTTGTAGCAGTTGCCGGAGAGCACGTAGTCGTGCAAGGTAAAACTCATGGCTGCGCCTCAAGTGCCCCATAATAGGCACCGCGTTTTTTTAGCCAACGTCTATAGGCGACTGACGTGTAATCGGCTTTTGTTGGAATCTCGTGGCCTGGGTCAATCGGAAGTTTTTTCGGTAGCTGGTTTTCCAGAATCGATCGATCCTGCAGAAAAATCAATTGCTGAAACTGAATCAGTTCTGCCTGAGTACTCGTGTCATCGTACAGCGCCATCCAGGGCCACACATCACAGGTTTGTTCGTCCAGTGGTTGCACAAACAAGGCAATGACATCCATAGCCTCCGGTTTGAGCGGACAGGTTTTGTAGAGCACGGCGGCCATAGGTGCCGGCACTCGATAGATGTATTCCGTTTGAATTCCACCTTCGGCTGACTTCGCTGCTTGGGGTTGATAAAACTTGATGTTCGTTGCGATGACTTCATCACGTGTTTCATCGACCTTCACATCGTACTTGTACACTTCCGTGTGGGGCTCAGCACCTAAAACACCGGTGTGTACGAACGGAAAATGCGCAATATCTAAAAAGTTCTCAACAGCGCGCAGTGGTGAGCATGCCACGCGTACAACCCCGCAGGGTACAAAGCGACGATCCGCTTCGCCGGCTTCTTCAATGCTAAACAGAGGCTTCGGTGCATTGCCTAAACATACCCACCAGTGATCAAACGCCTGTTGTACATGCACTGGCGCACCTTCGGCTCTCACGGTAATGGGTGGCGTTGAATCGGTTTCGTCTGCTGAGTCGTTGGCTAATACCGTAACGTCGATGCCCAGTACCCTGGACTGCTTACGTTCACCCGGTGCTAACTCTCCCAGCATCGCGATGGGATACCAATCCTGTAAAGCATGTTCTAAGGCAGCGTTCATCGAAAGGTCACTCTGTTGATCCGACACTGACTTCGGCGTGGGTACGTACCTTGTTGGCCCAACGGGATAATGCGATGCAGTCGGTCTCACTGGCATGTTCACTTGCGGTGATGTGCGCCACTGTTGTTGTTTGATTAACACGTTGAAGTGCGATAAAAACGCTGACAGGGTTGCTCTTGTCTTGCATTGATGGTGTGGGTGAATTCGCAGGTAGTGGGGCTTTCAGCGCCAGTACATAAGGTGACTCTGAAACAACTTCGGTGCGTGTGTTTGCTGTAATAGGTGAGAGACTGCAGTAGTCTTTGAACGCCTGCGCTGCAATTTCTAATGAACAGTGGACGGATACGCTACGAACCGCTTGTGTGTTGGACGGAAGAGTTACGGGAGATACAGTACCTACGGCGTTTACCCAGATGATTCCAGACGCTTCGGTAACGTTGTACAAGTTAGCCTTGATGGTTTTCGGTGGCTCGAGCTCGGGATGAGCCGGGATATAGTGGCAAGCCCCTTCGCAGTTGTAGTGCCAGCCGTGATAAGCGCAGGCTAGCGATTCACCCCGAACAAAGCCGTGTGAGAGGCGCATCCCGCGGTGCGGGCAGCGGTTTTCCCAGGCTGAGACAACGCCACTGGCACTTCGCCATACCGCCATATCAACGTCGCTGAGTTCGGCACGCATCACTTGCTTTTCGGCAAGGTCGCGAGAAAGGCTAACAGGCTGTGTGGTCATATCACCGATGGGTCTTCTCAGCAAAACCTAACCAAAGTATCTAACGATTTTTGCTGATTGTCGATAAACCTGAGGCAAAGACCGCTTTTCCTCAATGATTAAATCCACCGAGGCATCAATCGGCCCGAGATTGCACGCGACTTCCATGGCATCAACGAGAATCGGGTGACCAATAACTGTAAGGCAGATCTCGGTGTGACTGAGTTGCACCACATCCCCCGACAACGACAGTTTGGCAGCTCTGCGAGTTATCCAATCGATAAAATGATCATTTTTGAATTGCCCAACTAAGCGAAGATGTTTTTCAATAGACACAGTCATAATGCGAAAACGCGCGAGCTTGGCTCAAATATCAGAGTGCATTGTGCAAACAACAAAAAGATGGACCACAGGCTTCAATCATGGTGAGAAAGCGAAACACGCGGCAACTGACAGTAAAGTCGACCGAACAGTTGAGCACGCATATGCGTCGTGTAACGCTTGCCGGAGATGATCTGAACGGCTTTCCCCCCGACGCGGCAGGTGGGTACGTCAAGTTGCTGTTCCCGGGCGAAACACCCGACCAACCCGCTTTACGGACCTACACCGTATCACGACAACGATACGATCCCAACGAATTAGATATCGACTTTATGTTGCATGTAAATCCGGATGGTGATGTGGGTGGGGTCGCAGCCGCCTGGGCAGCGTGTGAATTTAAGTCAATGCAAAAGATTCGTCAGTTTGTTCGAGACGAAAAGGCCGTGCCGAAATCGCACCGCTATATTTCCAGCTATTGGAAAAAGGGTCTAAAGGAAGAAGCGCACAAAATAGCCAAGAAGGAAGACGCCGCGAACTGATTAGCTGCTTTCGTTACGGTGAGTAAGGCATGACCGCTTCAACGTCCAATCGATACCCGGACTCTGCCAGATCACTTTTCACGGTTTCGGCGCGAATGACGCCAACCGCCCAGACCGGGTCGTACATACTGGTGAAGGGTATAGGCTCATCCGATTCTGCGTGCACCACTTGATTCGCTGGTGGTGGTGGTACGTGAATGCACGCGCCAAAATAGGGCACGAGTAAAAATTCTTTGATGGTGGATTCTGCGTTGAAGTCCAGTGGTGTGATGTAAGCCGGTAGCTTGACGCGTTTACCATCAAGATCCTCTACGACTGGCGCGTACTCAAATATCTTTTGCAGTCGTTCGATCTCGGCGTACGACTCTTCGCTGCCGTCCATCAATTTGTCGATTTCCGCTTCCGTCATGCTGAGAAACGGGTTCTCGGGTTGAATAAAATCTTCAGGAATCAGGTCATCCCACAGTATTTCGGTGACGTCACCCTGTATGACGGTTTCATCTTTTTTGGAGAACGGCCACCACCACGAATACGCGTTGATAGAAAGGGTTACAGCAACGAAGGCAGCCAGTCCTAATAGTACGGTTCGAATGTTCATAGTCTGTACTCTTTGCTTTGCTACAGTCTTTGAGAAAGACCGTCAGATAGCGATGCTCGATAGGCTTGCAACGCCGGAATAGTACCCGCGAACAAACCTGCAATCAGTATGGCGCCCAGAATGGTCCAATCTGTACGATTCGGCAGTGCCCAGGTGAGCGCCAGCCCATAATTTTGCTGAATGTACAACGCGCCAATCGCCATAGCGGTGTAATGCAAAACCAAACCGGCAACGATACCAACCAGGGTTAAGGTCACCGACTCAAAGCACAGCAATCTAAATATGTGTGCAGGCCTGGCTCCCGCTGATCGTAAGACAGCCATTTCGCGTCGGCGTTCATTAAGCCCGGCTAACAATACGGATATCAAATTCACTAAGCCGGCAAAAACAACACAGATGGAGACACCTTGAAGCGCTTTTTCGGCTACCCGAATCAAATTCCACAGTTCCTGTAATGCAACACCAGGCAGAATAGCCAGAAGAGGCTCCTCCCGGTATGTGTTGATCGCCCGTTGTACACGGAACACCGCAGCCCTGGATTTTAACCCTACCATTAACGCAGTAACGGCCTTGGGTTGTAAATTCATGGCTCGAATTTCGTCTGCTGGTGTGGCGGCACCTCGCACCTGCGCCCCATTTCGCCAGTCGACGTGCATTGCTTCAATACCCTCCAAACTCACGTGAACCGCTCTGTCTACTGGAGTGCCGGTGGGTTTTAATATGCCGCTGACGCGGAACGGCTGGTTTTCGTGTGCTACCAACCCAACTCGACCTGTTCCATGAGCCACCACGATGGAATCGCCTAGCTGGTAGTTGAGTTCAGCGGCCACATCGGCACCCAGTACCGCATCAAACACATCATCGAAAGGTTGTCCGCCTGCAAATTCAATCGAGCGTTTGTCGCCGTAGCGGTAATGAGTAAAGTAATTTTGGCTGGTACCCAGGACACGAAATCCTTTGTGCGAGTCGCCTAAAGAAATCGGTATCACCCAGTCGACTGCTGGGTTTGCCATCACATCCTCAACGCTTTCCCAGCTAATGTTGTTCGTAGCATTGCCAATACGAAACACTGAATACAGTAACAACTGAACAGCCCCGCTTCGCGCACCAACAATCAGATCGGTCCCAGATACCGTTTGCGTAAAGCTACTGCGCGCGTCGCGGCGAATTTTTTCCACACTCATTATTAAAGCCACACTCATCGCAATGGCCAGTACCGCCAATAGGGCGGTAGACCATCGGTTGCGAAGACTGTTTAACGCAAGACTGAACACAAAATGCTCTCCTTAACTACGAAATCTGAGCGGAATTGATTTCGCGCAAATTCAGCTTACGATCAAACACGCTAGCCAGAGACGCGTCATGGCTAACGAACAGAACCGCGCACTGTGCAGCATCAGCTTCGTCAAATAATAATTTGATAAAAGCCTCGCGGGTGTCGCTGTCCAGTGCAGAAGTAGGCTCATCGGCAATGATCAGTGGCGGCCGCCCAATGAGCGCGCGGGCTACCGCTACCCGTTGCTGCTGCCCCACACTGAGATTCGATACGGATACTTCGTTGATTTTTTCAGGAGATAACTGCATGGCTACCAATAGCCGTTCAGTTTCTTCGTTTAATGACTTTCCGCTATCGGTGACCTTTGCAAGTCGAGCCTTTGAGAATCGACACGGCAACTGAATATTGTCCTTAACAGAAAGAAACGGCAATAAATTAAATTGTTGAAATACCAGTCCAATATGATCAACTCGAAATTGATCACGCTGCCCACCTCGCAGGGAATTGAGCTCACATCCATCGACGTGAATAGAACCTGATTGCGGGGTGAGCACGGCTGCGATGAGACTCAGCAAGGTTGTTTTGCCCGAGCCAGATGGCCCTTGCAGAAACACCCGTTCTGAAGCGTCGATGGAAAAGTCATCAATACTCAGAACGGGCTGTTTGCCGTTTGGCCATTGGTAGCGCACTTGGTTTAGTGCAACCATTGGACTGGTAGGATTCATCAGTGTAATACGTCCTTTCCTGACAAAATCATGTTGTCTAAACGTTATTTAACCGCTGTAACGTTAAGTTCGGATCTTTCGGCCGTCAGCATGGTAGACATTTGACCAAACGGACCGACCAGTTGCACGGTCAAATCTTCAATGCCATCCCAGGTGGTTAGTAAGTCAGCATTTATTGCCGTCAGTTGATCCACATCTGCACACTCAAATGTGTAAGACCCTAATACTTCGGAGTGCACTTCGCCGTCGTGATCGTGGCCGGCGTGGTCATCGCCGTGATCATCATGGTCATGCTCGTCTTTGTGCTCTTCTTCATGTTCATGACCGTGTTCGTCTTTGTGCTCATGCTCATGCTTATGGTCATGATCATGTTCATCTTTGTGTTCATGATCATGGTCATGTTCGTCCTTATGCTCATCCCCGTGCGCGTGTTCATCCTTGTGCTCTTCATCATGATTGTCACTATGCTCATCTTTATGGTCATCATCGTGATCAGAAGTTTCGAGCGTACTTTCGATAGAAGTTTCTGTCGGTGTGCAATCCGTACCCACAAACGAGAATAAGCTAGCTGGGGTGTTCAGTAAGGCCATAGCATCGTCTACCATAGCGTGCTGCTCGTCAGTGCTTGGAGCATGTTCAAATCCAATAAGATTGTTCCAGGGGCTGTCGAGTTCGATAATGACTAAGTTGTCCTGAAGCGCAACGTTTAAGCTGGCAGCACCGTGCTCATGGGCGCCGAGATCACGCTCGGTTTGTGCGACAGAAATTGAGGTCAGACCAGCGGTCAGTAACGCAGAAGTAATGAGTTGAAGTTTCATGGATTTTCCTGAAAAAAGGCATAACTGAAGTAACAGCGCTCAAAGCGGCACTGCTGAATAAAAAACACCTCAGGAAATATGTGGTGGACCTCGAATACGCTGCAAACTGGCGTGCATTTGGGGGATGTGCACATCGGACAAAGTCGCCAATATAATCGACGGATACAGCGACAAATCAACCGACGGGGCAGCCAGTATGCCGCCGACCAGATTCGTTAAGCTATGGTAGAGGGAGCAATTTTCGTCCACCGAGCTGCTCGACGCTTCGGTGTGCGAGTGCTCATGGTCGTGATTGTGATGATGTGCGTACTTGGAAAACGAGGGCGCTACGTTGATGTGATCTGCACAGCCACCATTGGACAATGGGTGTTCACAGCCAGTTTGGTAAGACTGCAGGTGACCGACCGCGTGCACGCTGGACGCGAGCTGACCAAACAGCAACGCGATGATGAGCAGTGCGTGGTGGAGAGCGGTGTTTTTCACAGGTGCAGTATAGGAGGCCTAAGGTTCAAGCGCTACACTTAACTGCAGCGTAGAGCTATTCGAACACCTGCAAAAACAGAACCTTAACGCCGGTTTTTGATTAAACTCAGCTCCCCACCACTAAAACTCTCCAAGCCGTAAGGGCCATCCGCTTTTGATGGTGGGCCTACGGTTAACCAAAGTAGTGAGATACAACCATGCGAGACTTTGCCCTGGAAACCTATTTCTCCACCTGGGAGTTTTCTGCAAAGCACCACATGACAGCCTCGGATGCTCAAAGTGTGACGATGGGCGAACTGATGGCTATGGCTGGTCGTTCCTTGGATGACTTGGCTTCTTTACATCTGGGCTACACCGAAACCTGGGGTGCCCCCGACCTCAGAGAGGCGATTGCGGACACGTACATTAAGCAGTCGCCGAAAAACATTTTATGTTTCGCTGGCGCTGAAGAAGGGGTGTACGCCTGTATGCGAGTGATTCTCAATAAGGATGACCATGCAATTGTCGTGGTGCCGAACTATCAAGCCGCTGAAACTGTGCCGCTTGCTATTTGCGAAGCGACCGGTGTTCCATTGCTAGAAGACAACGACTGGCGATTAGACCTTGATGCACTGAAAGCTGCCTTAAAGCCGAACACAAAATTAGTTTCAGTGTGTTTTCCAAACAACCCGACCGGTGCGATTCCAACCCACGCAGAGTTCGCTGAGTTAGTCGCGTTTTGTCGCGAACATGACTTGTATTTATTTTGTGATGAGGTCTATCGCTTATTGGAGTTGAACGAAACCAAACGACTCCCTCAGGCAGCGGATGAGTATGAAAAGGGCATCTCGCTCAACGTAATGTCGAAGGCGTACGGTTTGCCGGGTTTACGCATTGGTTGGATTGCCTGCCAGGACTTACATTTGCTCCAACAACTGGAGCGATACAAACATTATCTTTCTATTTGCAACTCAGCGCCTAGTGAACGATTAGCTGTCGTTGCGCTAGGAGTAAAAGATACTTTGCTCGCTAGGGTGCGCAATTTGATGGAAGGTAATATTCAGGCGTTAGAGGCGTTTTTCAAAAAATACGACGCGTTGTTTGATTGGTACCGTCCGGACGGCGGTTGCATTGCATACCCGAAATACAAAGGTCGTGGTGGTGTTGAGTCGTTTTGCACAGATCTCGTTGAAGAATCTGGTGTGTTGTTACTGCCAGGGTCAATCTATGAATCGGAATTATTACCGACCCCCGAAAACCGTTTCCGAGTTGGATTTGGACGCAGCGGGACAGAGGAGGGTATTAAAGCATTTGATGATTATCTGGTACGGCACCATAACGAACTCACTCCATAAATCCACGAATGATATAAATTAATTATCAAAATAGTTAAAAATTATAGCTTTACTAATCAATAAAGATCCTCGATGATCCACTCGTCGAGTGGATGGCGCGTACAGTGCTTACCCCTATATACCGCACAAGCAGAGAACCTAATGGTTCGTTCTATCAGGCGGTTTGCCGAGAAATCTTTATGTTGTCAGCACTGATTAAACGAGTATTTGTCTTAACGCTACTAGCGCTTAGCTTGGCGGCATCCCCCGCCTTATTGGCGCAATCGGTCGATTCGACCGGGGGCGCAAGCAATGAATCACAGGAGCGACTGGTAGTTTTACAAACGCTTATTGACAACAATCTACTGGCACGAGACGAACTAAGAGAGGCCATCAAAACCGCGGACCCTGTTGAACTGCCGGATTTGCAGCAGTCGCTCGAGAGTTTGAATGCGGATTTAAAAAAATTACGTCAGTCCTTTGAGCAAGCGGCAATAGGTGCGGTTGACGTGACGCTACTCGGTGATATCGATACTTCGTTCAACTGGCAAAACGAGGTCTCCCAAATCTTGCAACCGATCGTTGATAACCTGAAAGTTATTACTGAAAAACCGCGCAAGCTGGGACAGCTACAAAAAATTATTGAGCAGAACGAAATTCAACGTGAAACCATCGCTCAGGCGTTGAATACCATTAAACAAAACCTTGCGCTGTCCACCGACCCATCCACACAGGCTTCATTAACTACTCTATCAACGGAGTGGGAAAGACGCCGTGCGGATAATCAACAAGCTTTAAACATTGCCAGGCTCCAGTTAGCGGACTTGGAACGTGGTGATAAAACCTGGTGGCAAGCGCTAACAGAAGCGCTGAATGAATTTGTGCGAGAGCGCGGGCTTACTTTGGTGTTGGCTGTTGTCATGGCACTGATTGTTTGGTCGATCATGTTTGGGATATTGCGCTTGTTTCAATTGCGCGTTAAAAACGAAAATCAAAACGACTTTCAAACACGTAAGCGTTTAGCTCAGTATTCCTACCGTGCGTTAACGCTATTGCTTATTTTGGTTGCCGTGATCACTGTGTTCTATGTTCGAGGTGACATGCTCTTGATGGGGCTATCCATTTTGGCGGCAGCGGCTATTGCTTTAGGGTTAAGACAAGCCATTCCACGGTTTATTAATGAAGCTAGAATTCTGTTAAACCTAGGCAGTGTGAGAGAAAATGAACGTGTGTTCTACGAGGGCCTACCATGGGAAGTGGCCTCGCTAAATATGCATTCCATCTTGAAAAATCCTGAATTACGCGGTGAACTGCGACTGCCTTTAGGCATTGTGAGCACTCTGGTGTCGAGGCCATGCCGAGATGAACCGTGGTACCCCGCCAGTGAAGGTGATTACATCGTATTAGACAACGATCAGTTTATGTGTGTGGTGCGGTTAACCCCCGAAACGGTTGAGCTGCGCGACAGAGGTGGCACCATTACCGCGATTCCTGCCACTGAGTTCTATCAGTGGACCTTCAAGAACTTGTCACGCGGAGAAAGCTTTGGGCTATCGACGATGTTTGGTATTGATTATCGTCATCAATCCATCAGTTTGACGAAAGTACCTGAAAAGCTCAAATCAGCCATCGAGTCTGAGTTACAAGCGGGGGAGTATTCTGATTCGGTATTGCGTGTACAAGTTGAACTCCATAGCGCAGCATCTTCCTCGTTAGACTATTGGATATACGTCACCTTAGCCAAACCGGCTGCGGCCCGTTACGCCCAAGCTATGCGATTAGTACAGCAGACGTGTGTGCAGGTATGTACTGAACAGGGGTGGGGAATTCCATTCCCACACTTAAGCATTCAAACGCTGGATTCGAATGCGTAAAATATACGACCTCATTAAATAAATCGAACACTGCCTGATACACGAACCGATTCGCCATGCGTATCGCTGAGTTTTACTTGTATTAACGATTTGGAACCCATGTCTTCGCCTTGAATCAGGTCGATGCATCCGCTATGCGGCCAATCGATATCTCTTAAGTAACCGGCGAACGCTGCACTGGCGGCACCGGTGGCCGGATCTTCTAGTACGCCACCGGACGCGAACGCATTTCTGCTGTGGAACAGCGTTGGGGATTCGGCGTAAACCAGCATAACGGTGACTAAACCTGCGGAGTTCATAAATTGTTTACCGGCGTCCAAATCGTATTGCATAGCCGACAACGCGCTGCGTGAATTCAACGGTAAAAGCAAATGGTTTGCACCGCCGTTTATAAATGCCGCTTGAATGTCCTTGCTTAAATCATCTCGACTGTAGCCAAACAGCTGCAAGGCTTCGGCTACTTGATTTGTATCCGCTTTAGCGGAGTAGGTAGCCGGTGACTGCAGGGCAGCGCTGAACTGGGTGCCCTGTTTGAAACCTTCAACGGTTATCGTGGCCTCATTGAGTTCCAATGGATATATTTTTGCGCCGTGCAGTTTTGCCAATACTGCGCCCAGCGCAATGGTTGCATGACCACAAAACGGCACTTCAGATTCTGGTGAGAAGTATCTGACGCGCCACTGATCCCCAGCGGGTTCTGCAAACGCGGTTTCCGAATACCCCACTTCAGCGGCTATGGCTTGCATGTCGGCACGGCTTGGATGTTGGGGCGAAATCAATACACCAGCTGGATTGCCACCTTCATTGCTGTTGGAAAAGGATGCTACGCGGATGACTTTATCTATCATGCTCAGTGCTGCTCGATTAGGCGTTTGTTTGATGGTAGGTACGTGTTATTCAAACCCAGTGATGGCTTTCAGTTCCAGAAACTCTTCTAACCCCCAGCGTCCTTTTTCGCGCCCGTTTCCAGATTGCTTGTAGCCACCAAACGGGGTATCGGTTGTGCCGCCTTTGTAGTTGATGGCGATTTGTCCTGCACGGATTTGCTTCGCGACATCGATTGCGTGTTCCTTACTCGAAGAGCTGACGTAGCCGGCCAAACCATAAGGTGTGTCGTTGGCGATTGCGATGGCGTCCGCTTCATCGTTGTAACCAATGAGCGTTAACACGGGGCCGAATATTTCCTCTCTCGCAATGCGCATGTCGTTGCGCACATCAGAAAATACCGTGGGTTTTACATAGTAACCGGTCGGTAGGTGCTCCGGGCGACCAACGCCGCCTGTGACCAATGTGGCTCCTTCATCGATACCCATCTGTATTAGGGATTGAATTTTGTCGAATTGCTTTTGATTGACTACAGGGCCAATGTGGTAGCCCGGCTCGGAAGGGGCCTTAACCGGGATGGATTCAGCCGCAGCTTTTGCTGCTTCGGTTGCTGCCGCCAGCTTGTGCTTAGGCACCAGCATGCGGGTGGGGGCGTTACACGATTGACCACTGTTGTCCATCATGTAGTGAACGCCCTCGGAAACCGCTGTATCCAGGTCGGCATCGTCGAGGATGATGTTTGCCGATTTTCCGCCCAACTCTTGTCCGACACGTTTAATCGAATCAGCGGCCGATTTTGCGACTGCAATGCCAGCAGCGGTCGATCCGGTAAAAGACACCATGTCAATGTCCGGATGTGTAGAAAGCGCAGCCCCCACCGTAGGGCCGTAGCCATTGACCAAGTTGAAAACGCCCGCAGGTAAGCCTGCCTCGTGCAAAATTTCCGCAAAAATCATGGCATCCAACGGTGCTTCTTCGCTGGGCTTCAAAATCATGGTGCAGCCGGCAGCAAGCGCTGGCGCAACTTTGACCACCACTTGGTTTGCAGGCCAATTCCACGGGGTAATCAGCCCGCAGACACCGATGGGCTCATAGCGCAGAAGTGAGCCACGGTCGTGACGTTCGAAGGCAAACCCTTCCAAAGCCGTGATTGCACTGGCGATATGGTCAAGCCCCAGTTTGGCCTGCCATGCGCGTGACATATCCGTTGGCGCTCCCATTTCGGTGGTGATGGCGTCGGCTATTTCGTCATAGCGCAGTTCGTAGCCAGCGTGAATGCGGCGTAGGAGTTCGAGGCGCTCTTGAACTGACCACTGCGCAAAAGAGAAAAATGCAGCACGAGCCGCTGATACCGCTTTGTCTACGTCTTCTGGGGTGCCTGAGCCCACCTCGGTAAACGCCGTCTCAGTGGCCGGATTGATAACAGGAATGGTTTCGTCAGAGCATGGGGCAACCCACGATCCATTGATGTAAAACTGAGCAGTGTGGTTCATTGAGTATTGGGTGGTGTATTGGGAGGTGTATGGGTTGAATATAAGTGCTCTGTATTGCTACGTAGCGTACCGGCAAAGATCACTGTGCGGGGTTTGTTCAATCAATTGACTCTTACTTTCCAGCGGACCGAGTGATCAGGGGTTGCGGTAGTATGTAGCCCTTGCTGTAGTGTATGAAACCGCCGGAGAGCCAGTCAATTGGCTAGGGCGTGAAGATGCCTACTGGGCAGAGATACAAATAAAGCTTGATAGGTAGCATTTTGACTCCTCGGATCACCCACATTCTTCAGCAGACGACGTTGTGCTTGATGCGCCCTTGCCGGGCTAAAAATCGGCTCGCTCAACAGAGCGAGGGAGCGGGTTAATGGATAACCCTGAGTTGGAGAAAATCCATGATGAACGGATTCTTGCCTACTTTAGTCGAAGTGTCTGGAATACCGAGATCGCCGTTCTGGGCGTTATCGCCGCGATCACCATGGTTTTATTTGTGCAGGTACAAACCACGGCGGTGTGGTGGTGGTTAGCGCAAGCGCTAGTCGTACAAATTCCACGCTTGTACCTTGCACATAAAATCGTTGATACCGAAAAAGTAAATACAAAAACGCGGCTGAATTTAGCGGTGTTGCTTGCGATCATAGGCGGTTTAAGCATGGCATCAGTTATGTTTTTCAGCCCGCTCATGACATTGGAAACGTGTGCGCTGATTAGCATGATATTGGTCGGTACAGCGGCTGGTAGTATTGCCACATGCCACGGCTATCGAGC
The DNA here is from genome assembly GCA_020629835.1 of Granulosicoccaceae bacterium. Taxonomy (GTDB): domain Bacteria; phylum Pseudomonadota; class Gammaproteobacteria; order Granulosicoccales; family Granulosicoccaceae; genus Granulosicoccus. The sequence goes on along the minus strand of JAHDCO010000018.1, from coordinate 6,632 downwards.
CATCTATTTGGCGTTTGTTGTGCCCATATTTGTCGGAATACTCGCTATTTGGGGATTCGGTGGCGTTAATGAGATCAGTATGTTGTTCAGCGTTATGGTGGCGTTGCTGACGATTCAGTTGGGCGTGCTGTTCTATTCGCTCAGTCGCCGTGTATACAACACTTACTGCGAAGGCCTGATCACGCAAGACAAATTAGAACGAGCGCTGCGTTCAGAGCAAATGGCGAATTCAGCCAAGACTCGATTCCTTGCAGCAGCCAGTCACGATCTCCGTCAACCTTTGCATGCCATGGCATTGTTTAGTGCAGCGCTGTCCATGCGCCCGCTGGATGAAAAAAGCCAAACCATTGCCACAAAAATGAACGAAGCCATGCAAGCGTTGACTAGCGAACTTGATTCGTTGTTGGACATCTCCAAACTGGACGCTGGCATCGTGTCCGTCGAACAAACCACGATTGATTTATCTGGATTGGTGCGCCGGTTGGCTGAGTTGTTCGAACTCCAGGCAGAAGAGAAAAATGTCCGTTTGAACATTCATGTGGCTGAACACTTGTTTGCACATACAGACCCGAAATTGCTCGAGCGTATTTTGCGCAATGTCCTGGATAACGCCGTCAAGTACACCTATGAGGGGGCGGTTACCTGTGCGTTAGAAAGTAAGCAGGGCCGGGCAGTAATCTCTGTTACAGACACGGGTGTCGGGATAGAGCCTGCAGAGCAGCTGCACATTTGGGAGGAGTTTTATCAAGTCGGAAATTCAGCCAGGGATCGTCAACAAGGTTTGGGTCTGGGCTTATCGGTGGTTTCCCGGTTAGCGAAAATCCTCAACATAACCGTGGATGTTGAATCAAAACTGGGTGAAGGCACAGCTATACAGCTTACGTTACCGGTTGAAATACCCAGTTTCCTGGATACCGAAATTCGACGTGACGACTTTACGATGGCTGAGCTGGAAAAACTGAATAACCGTCATGTGCTGGTTGTTGATGATGACGAAGGTGTGCAATTGGGCACCGAATCTCTACTCAAAGGCCTTGGGATGACGGTAACCAGTGCAGCGAATGAGGCGTCAGCGTTACAGAAGTTTCGCACGCATCCGGTGGATGTGGTCTTGATGGATCTACGGCTTGCGGATGGTGACGACGGTTTTGAAACTGTACAAAAGCTTAGGAGCGTGAAGCAAGATATCCCTGTTATTGTCATTAGCGGGGATACCGGTCCAGATCGGCTGAAGAAGGCATCCTCATTTGGTTGTGCCTGGCTGGTAAAGCCAGTCAAAACCGAGCTTCTGATCGCCGAACTAAACCGGATTTTTGAATGAGTCTATCGATTCCCTTTGAAGAATTACTAGCGGATCACTTAACAGACAAATCGATCATTTATGACTGCCTAATCATTGGCAGCGGGTATGGGGGCGCCATGGCTGCCCGTACATTCTCAAACTGTAAAACGCCTGACGGTGAAGCGCTGAAGATTGCCGTTCTTGAGCGCGGCAAGGAGTATCTGCCGGGCAGCTTTCCAGCGGGGTTGGGGGAGGCCATAGGCGAATTCTCTATGCCAACCCTTCCGAATATAAATCTAGGCGAGTCGCAGACGGGTGAGCAATCAACCGGAGCTGGCAACTCACCACAAAAAAACGATACGAATATTTGGGCCAACAATCATGATGGTCTTTACGACGTTAGAACCAGCGACACCCATTGGATATTGGGGGGTAATGGTGTTGGGGGAGGTTCTTTAATAAACGCCGGAGTCATGCTTGCTCCCACAAAAGAAACACTCGAACGGGATGAGTGGCCAGCGGAAGCGAAGAGGGTGCTGAGTGATGAAGATTTTATTACTGAAGTGGAGTACCTGTTGGGTAGCCGTATTCCGGATGGAACAACGCACGGTTTAGCGAACACCGTAAAACGCGCTGACGTGATCACTGACAAATATCGCAGCATGGAAACACTTGGCTACGGTGAATGTGATTTCGTAGCTACCCCGGTCACGATAAAGCTCAGTGTTGATGAGCCGAACCAAGCTATCAAAACGGATCCCTGCATTAACTGTGGAAACTGCTTTAGCGGTTGTAACTTCAATGCAAAAAAGTCCCTAGATACTAACTTACTTGCTGAGGCAAAGCGTCAGGGAACTACCATCGTCAATGGTGCTGAGACATTGTACTTCGAGCAAGAAGGCGATATGTGGTCGGTGTACGTTGTGTTTAGTTCCAGTCAACTCAGGCAAACGCAACCCATCCCCTTAAAGCTACAGTGCAAGCATCTGGTTGTTGCAGCAGGTTCTATCGGCTCTACTGAATTACTGTTGCGTTCAGAATACAGAGCAATGCAGAACCAAACCGCCCCCCTGTTTTCAAAAGAGTTGGGTGAGCACTTCTATGGTAACGGGGACATGATTGCCTCTGTTGTCAATCGCTCAGAACGCGTCAATATGGTAGCTGACGATGCAACCGTCGATGCTAAGCGCCATATTGGGCCGACCAATTCAGCGACGCTTTACAACCGAGGGTCTCCGAAGGTTATCTTGCAGGAACTGGCCGTACCCGGTGTACTGCAACGGTTAATGATTGAAGGAATTTCCGTAACACGCGTTCGCGATGCGCTTACCAACATCTGGCAGGCACTGGCATCGAAATCGGCGGACATTATTAAGATGACACGTGCCGATGTTGAAAACATCGCGCTTGTAGCCAGTATTGGCGGTGATCTATCGCGTGGTGAAATCAAGGCTGCTGCCAAGCGGAAACCTGTTAGCGACTACAGCTCACATAACTATCAATGCTGGTTGCCTGATGCTGTTATCTCGTTTGATGATCCAGATGCGGCAGATCAATGGAAAAAACATCGCGCTAAGGTACTGACGTTATTGCAGCGTTTACGCAAAAAGAATGATCCGAATGCGCATGTCTCTGAGAACCCTATTGGTAATCCATTGGGTGACAAGATCAGTCGTCTGTTCGGTATCGATGAATCATCCAGCGGGTTCGGTGGTCTCATGATGAGCGTTCACCCGCTGGGTGGCTGCCGAATGGCTGAGTCTGCGAAGAAAGGCGTCGTAAATACCAACGGACAAGTTTTTCGAGCTTCGGTGCAGAATGATGACGGATCGGCAGCGGTTTTCAGTAACCTAGTGGTTCTGGACGGCGCCATTGTTCCTTCTCCTACCGATGTCAATCCAGCCTTATCAATCGCTGCGTTAACACTCAACGCGTCTCGTAACCTGGTTCGTGAATGGGGTTGGGTCTCGCAGGAGTCGCACTCAGTTGAACCGATCGATCGACCGGTTGTACGAGAGATCACTGCGCAGTTTCGAGATAAGATTACACCCACCGAACTCTCGCTTAGCGAACGGCTCACCGGCACAGTTTGGTTGAATACCCATTTAGGTCCGCGTGAGTATATGGCGGAGATGCAATTGGTCTCTCAGCCATTTGAGACTGACCAGTTCCATGATGGTCACGCCATCAAGATTCCCCTACTGGAAAAACCTTCGGAAGATATCGCCGGAAAGCTTCCGTCCATATCCACATTGCGCTTGTTTAAAAAGAGCGATTGGGATGCCTATCAGCAACCTGAAGGTATCTTGTCTCGGCGGGCAGCACTGATAGAACAGGGCAAGATCAACGAATGGACTAAAGAACAGCGTTTGATGCTCGAGGAAACCGAGCATCAGTTGCAAGCCCTGGCCGAGATCAGTGTAACGCTTACCGGTACGGTTACGATTATGAACGAGGTACGCCGTTCAGCTTTACGACGGATTATTTCGGGTGGGTATGCTTATATTACTTACCGCGGTTTTCGAGATTTTCTACAGTCGCTTCAGACGAGGTCAAATAGCTCATTCTTAACCAAACTAATCAATGCCCCGATTGTATTTCTTCACACAGGGCGAGAACGGCAGCTTAATTACGACCTAACCGTATCCGAGGTATTGAAGTTTGATACGCGGAAAGTGCCAGCCGATTGGGAGGGCCAAAACGTCGTGGGTGTGAAACGGTTTAGGTACCTCAAATATTCCAACCCCATAAACCAGTTAATGTCTATCGACTTAACTCAAATGCCTAACCTCATCCACAATAAACCCAAGGCCCTACATGTTGACTTGGGTTATTTTGCGGATGTTAATGTGCCGTTGTTTCATGTTAACCACGAGTCCGATGCTGTCACTGGTTACGGTGACTTACTCTCTTTTGGCGCGTGGTTTTCAAAGATGGCTTTGTTACACCATATTTGGATATTGAGAAAACCCGATACGCCCGCTGATTTTGCACCATCGAAGCGACCTGCCGAGCCCAATAAGATTCCGAAAGCGTTACCTGGGCTTCATGGCTTTAAGCTCTACAACTGTATTCATGTTGCCGACCCTAACGGTAAGAACGAGGGTAATACCGTCATCCGGCTCACGCGTTACTGGCATGGAGACAGCGATCCCAAAGGAGAGCCGGTGCTTTGCGTTCATGGTTTTAGCCTCAGTTGGTCGATGTTTGCTCACGAGACGTTATACGGAGGGCTAGAAGAGGTTGATGGCAAGCGCGTTAAAGGAGGGTTGGCAGCTTACTTAGCACGCAAAGGCCATGACGTATGGGTTGTTGATATGCGATCCAGTGGAAGTGTTGAAACAGCTAAAACTGACTGGGATTTTGAAGAAGCAGCATTTATTGATTTGCCGGTGGCATTGGAATACATCGCGAAAGAAACCGGTAAATCAAAAGTGAATGTGATGGCGCATTGCATGGGTGCAATGAAGGTTAGTATGTTAATGATGTGCAGTGAAACGCACTTCAGCCAATACAACAAAGAACATCAACTAGACGCCATTCGCGATCGAATTGGTCGTATCGCTTTGTCACAAGCCGGCCCTTATGTTCGATTCTCGCCAGCGAACCGTATGCGCGAGCGTGTTCTGAGTGTAGCTAAAAATTACGCTGGTGTGGAGTATCAATTCCGAGAAAGCGTAAAAACATCGACTGCCGAAGACTTTATGGATCGGCTTTTAAATGCAATGCCGTACCCTGAGGACGAATTGAAAATCGAAAACCCGCGCAAAGGCAACCGTTTCTGGGTACGTGGTCGTCACCGTATGGATGCGTTATATGGAAAGACCATGTCATTGAGGAATATGGATCTTGCGGTTCTAGATCGATTTCATGATTTTTTTGGCCCTTTGAGCCTTCGTATGCTTGAGCAAGTTATTTGGTTTACCCGCCGAAACCAAATCTCCACACTGTATGGTGGTGAGTATAGATTGCAAAAATCAGCGCTTAGAGAAAGTTGGCGGCAAGAGACGTTGTGGATTCATGGTGAAGAAAACGAATTGTTGGACCCGATGTCACCTGTACTCACGTCTTTGGTTTTTGATGAATTGGGTATGGATAACCTACGGGTGGAAATACTAAAAAATTTCGGCCATCAAGACTGCATGATGGGTAAAGATTGCGAGTTGCCTTACAGTCTTGTCAGTGATCACTTGTACAACGGTTTTGAGACTAAGAACAGGCCAATTCCTAACACACCCGTGAAGAATCGCGTTGTCAAACTGGATGCGATCAATCGGCAGGTGATCGGTGAGAAGAGTTACGCCTTTTTAGAAAACAACCAAAGTGGGTTTGACTATATTCATCGGTTGGCAATGATTCCAGCGGTGCTTGAGCCGGTAGGTGATACCCCGACACAGTTGTCGCTTCGTCCTTCAGAGCTCGTACTCGTCAACGCCGTGGAGAATGGAAAATTTGAAATGCCAACTGACGTTGTCGAAAAGCAAAGTTACTTTTTAGTCGGAATCATGCCGGATGTATTAGTACCCGACATGGAAGCGTTTATCGACTCAACTCTTATGGCTGATACGCGAGTAACGCCGACGAGTTCTGATGACCGAGTGGATACTGAGCTCGTCTGTGATTGGGTTACACAAAATGAAGGCTGGGTGAAACAGCAGAGGGCGTTAGTTTATGCGTGAGACACTTATCGCCTTATCCAGCTGCCAGTACCCAGCAGATTTTTTTCGATATCGTTGCGGATATGAGTCTTTAGGTGCCATTGCATCACTGTTTGCAGATGCACGGTATCGGGATATGCACCGCGTTATGTTGCTAGCGGGTGATTCAATCTATTCAGATCCAACGGCGGGTTTTTTAGATGCTGTCGATCCGCACGAACGATTCACCCAGCAGTATTTCACGCTACGAAACAGTTGGGCGTGGAAGCTTATCGACTCAAATGAGAGTTTATTTTCAATCGATGACCACGAACTGGTGGATAACTGGGCCCCATTGGATCCGTCACACCCAAATAAGAAACGAAGTGAGCAGTTACAAAAAACACGGAAAGACGGACGCGATGCGTTTTTTAAGGGGATGAATATTAGCGCTCATTCTCCATACAATATTTACTTCGAAAAGAAACTTAATGGGCTGCCGATTTTTGTTATGGATACACGTACCGAGCGTGACCACAGAAACGTCAGCAATATCCATGATGCGAATTTAATTTCGGGAAAACAGTTCAAGGCATTAGAAGATTGGATAAATCACTGCGTACTGCAGGATAAAGATAAGTCCGGGGTAGAGATCCCACCTAAGTTCATCTTGAGTGGGTCCATGATGACGCCGCGCTTAAAAAGTGTGTCTG
>JAHDCO010000017.1 GCA_020629835.1 Granulosicoccaceae bacterium | reverse complement strand
CCAGTCAGCAATCGCTTCGAGTACCTTTGCATTTAGGCTTTTCATACGATGAGGAAATCGGGTGCGTGGGTGTACGCTCAATGATTGAACTACTGGCCAAAGCTCCCACTCGCCCTGCCATGTGCATTGTGGGTGAACCAACCCACTTGCAAGTTGCAACAAAACACAAAGGCAAGCTCGCCGTCACCGCCCGCTGTGTGGGCAGAGAAGCACATTCATCGGTTGCACCAAACTCTGTGAACGCTATTCATTTGGCTACTGATCTGGTTCAAGTATTAAGACAGCTTCAGCACGTGCTCATTGATGCACGGCGTGGCGATAATGAAGAACGATTATCAGTGCCCTACACCACGGTGCATGTTGGCAATATCATCGCAGATCAGGCGCTTAATATCGTGCCAAACCTTTGCACGGTAAAGTTTGAGATACGCAACGTAACATCCGATGATTCTGAAGCGCTGCTTAAGACCATTGAAAATCGCATGCGACCCATTATCAATGCCGCGTGTGAGCATTTACATCGCATTGAGAACGCTCAACCGGTACACGCATCCATTGAACCCTCTTCCAATACCCTGATGCGTCCCAACGTCAGTTTCACCATTGATAATTCGTACCCGGGTTTAAACACCCACCCGGAAGAAGATGTGGTGGAATTGGTGAAATCGTTGGTAGGCGCAAACTCATTAAGCTCGGTGGCTTTTGGCACTGAGGCTGGGCTATTTTCTGACGTGCTGGGCATACCTACCGTCGTCTGCGGTCCGGGTTCCATGGATCAAGGTCATAAACCTGACGAGTTCATTTCACTGGAACAGTTGGATCAGTGCGATGGGATGCTGGACCGATTAATAACTTACCTTAAGACGTAGCAGAAAACCATCGAATCACGCCTCGGCAATAGCATCCACTTCAAGCAACCAATCATCTTCAAACAACCCGGCTTGAGCTACCGTCAGTGCAAAGGTATGCCCGTTAAGCATTCGCTCTGATATCAGCGAACCAATCTGAACGCTAAACTCCACTTTCATTTTTGTGCTTGACCTGGAGTGCGCTTCAGGTATTACAGTACTCAAATGGATACGAAAAAAACCCCCGATCACACAGCACTCACCCCAGCCCAGATGGCAGAGCAAACCGGCGTCTCTATTGAAACGCTTCGATACTACGAACGCGAAGGGCTGCTACAACCGGTTGAACGCGCAACCAACGGGCACCGACGTTACAGCTCAGCGGATAAACACTGGGTAGAGATCTTACGCTGTTTGCGCGATACCGGCATGAGCATTGAAGCGCTGCGCACCTATTGCCAGTTAGGTGAACAAGGTGTGCATACCCAACCGGAACGATTAGCGTTATTGGAAGAACACAAGCGACTCGTACTGGATGAAATTGAAACGAAAAAACAAGCGATCGAACGGATCGATCACAAAATCCAGTATTACACCGAGCAAATTTCGATGGCAGGCGCAACAGCGAAAGCCACACAACCGATTAAAGGAGCACCTCATGAGCGATAAAACCACGGAACAGAGCCCGTACGTGCAAGTGGGTAATAGTGGTCTGTTTGTATACAAGGTGGGCTTGGGCACCATGCAGTTCGGCTGGTCAACCGATGAAAAGCAAGCCCACGACATCATGAGTACCTACACCGATCACGGCGGAAACTTTATCGATACAGCAGATTGCTACAGTTCGTGGGCGGGCAATGAAGGCGGGCCAGTGAACGAGGGTGGCGTATCCGAAGAAATTATTGGGCGCTGGATGGCCGCTTGCGGAAACCGCGACAACATCGTACTGGCTACGAAAGTGCGAGCAGCCATGGGGGTTCAGTTCTCACACGGCAGAACAACGTTTAAACAACGCGAGGGTTTATCCCGACGGTGGATAACCCAGGCGTGTGAAGACAGCTTAAGGCGTCTCAAGACTGACTATATCGATTTGTATCAGGCACATTTCATTGACCCGCTGGTACCGATTGAAGAGACCTTATCGATTTTTAGCGATCTAATTCGACAAGGCAAAGTACGATACATCGGTTGTTCAAATTTCAGTGCCTGGCGATTGATGGAAGCACTGTGGGCGTCGCAACGTGAAGGTTTTGAACGTTTTATCAGCCTTCAGCCTGAATACAGCCTGGCGTCGCCCACACGCGGAGATTTTGAAACCGAATTAGCCCCTGTTTGCGAACGCTACTCGGTGGGTGTTATCCCCTACAGCCCCTTGGCAGCCGGTCTCTTAACCGGCAAGTACCAACGCGACAAACCGTTACCGGACAGCGTGCGCGCCGCCGCAAACTCAGAACGCAAGTTCAGCGAAAAGAATTGGCAGATTATTGACTGTTTGACTCAAGTTGCTGAAGAGGCGAATACAAAACCTGCCAATGCGGCCATTGCCTGGCTTCACAGTAAACCCTGGGTCACCGCGCCCATCATCGGCGCCAACAGCACAGTGCAACTCTCTGAATTGCTCAACGGTTTGGACACTGAGCTCAGCGACAGCGCTTTGCAGACGTTGAATGAGGTTAGCGATTTTCGCCGGTCCAGAACTCACCTGGAGCAGTAGAGAATCGAGACAATTTGAAACAACTGATTCGCATAGGAATGAATTAGACTTTCGGAGATTAAATCACCAGCCAAGCTAGCGGTTGACACTTGAACTCCCACGCTAAGTTAAAACGATTTTTACTGACCTATAAGTGGGGTGTGTTGGGGTTTTTAGTGTCCTTCGCTGGCTTTGTGTTCGTCACGTTCACTTACCTGGCCGACGCCGTTTATTTTAACGACCCGAGGCACCAAAACGCTGATCTGAGACCCTGGATGACGCCTCGATACGTCAGCCTGTCTTACGACTTACCGCGTGACCTGGTATTTGAAATACTGGAGATCGAACCCGAAGGGGATTTTCCGAAACGTCTTGATCGAATCGCTGAGCGTAATGGTTTAACGTTAACTGAACTGACGCAACAAGTTCAGGCAGCGGCATCCGCGTATCGAGAGTCGTTGGATGACTGAGTTACTTCTTACACTCGTACCCGTCTATGGCATGTACGCGGTAGCCGTCATTGTGTTTTTGGCTGCGCTAGGCATCCCTCTGCCGTCCTCGGTATTAGTTGTTACCTGTGGCGGGCTCGCCGCCTCCGGCGACCTAAACATCATCCAGCTGATGGTTACCACCGCCATTTGTTACGCAGTGGGTGACCAAGTTGCGTTCGCTATTGGTGCTGCCGCTGGTCCGCAACAAATCGAGAAAATGAAGCGACGACCTAAACTGGAAAAACTGGTTAACAAGGCCGAGAACCTGTACAGCAAACACGGCAGCTTCGCTGTTTTTCTTAGTCGAACTGTGCTGAGTCCCATCGGGCCAAGTATGGCGTACTTAAGCGGTGCCTCAAAAATGAACAGGCTGCAGTTTTCTGTGTTATCCGCATTGGGTATTGCGCTTTGGAGTGCTGCCTACAGCCTACTTGGCTACATTTCCGCTGGTAACTTACCGGTGGTATCCGATCTCGTTGCAAGCATTTTAGCCACAGTATTTTTTCTGTTGCTATCGATCGGCTTTTTTATCTGGCTTTGGCTTCACTGGCGTCACTTTGAAGTGGATGCGGTTTGATGGTCAACCCTGGATTAGAGCCATTTACGTGGAAAAAAAGAACCCGTTTTGACTAGGTATTGGCGATAGCTATCACCATGAAGGTTGAGTAGATAAGGTTCTTCAATTTCGGTGACGTAAGCCCGGACCGCAAAATAGCCCACTATTCCGGTAATCAAAAACAGCGCATGCGGAGCCAAGAACAGTAAGCCCGTACCAAATACAATGCATCCGGTATATATAGGGTTTCTGACTTTCGCATAGATACCCGTTTCTACGAGCTCCGTCTTTTCATTCGGATCAACACCTATCCGCCATTCTTTTCCCATAGCGTGTTGGGCATAGCTGGAGAACAGAGTTCCAGAAGCACAGAGTGCAATACCCAACCACGTAGCCACAGGACCAAGTTCGACTTGGCTTTCTATGTACGATACCGAATACAGCCAGGCTAAAACCGTCTGAACACCCAAGACACCAAACATAACAAAGCTAATCAGAACTTCTTTTTTGGTTTTTAATCTGGTGCCAGGACGAATGCCGCTATTTCCGGTCGAAATGAGCTGGACAGCAATTCGTCCTATGATAATTATCAGAAGAAAAATAACCATCATTAGTAGGGGTAGATCTTTGGTTTCCATATTCATATCCTAAACACGAACTATTGAGTCCGCATACCTGTCTGCGTTTAAATTAGAAAATTTTGATAGCCACTGGTGAGTAGAGTTTTGGCACTGGTCGCATTTACGTGCACTGGATTTGATGCTTTTTCGCAGTGCGTTTTTCTTCTAGTGACTGCCTGATAATCTGTATTGCTGATGATAGAAACAGGCTTGCCATGAGCAATGCGACGATTAAGTCTGGCCAGCCACTGGCTGTCCACCAAACCCCGAGCGCTGCAACCATTACAGCGATATTGCCAATAGCGTCGTTGCGAGAACAGAGCCACACAGATCTAACGTTGGCGTCGCCGTCTTTGTAACTTAGCAACAGCCACACGCTTACACAGTTCGCCGCCAGTGCAAGAATTCCAACCCAACCCATCAGTTCTGCAGCCGGTACACTACTGAAGAATATTCGGTAAATTGTGGAACCAAAAACCCAAGCGCCAACTAACAACAGGCTTAACCCCTTCAACAGAGCTACCCCGGTTCGCACGGTAATCGATGCACCGATGACGGCAAGCGACAGACCATAAGTCAGAGCATCAGCTAGAAAATCGAGAGCATCGGCCTGCAGTGCTTGCGACTGCGCAAGATGTCCTGCACCTATTTCTACGAAAAACATCACAGCGTTTATCGCGATGACAATCCAAAGTCGGCGTTTATATTCTTCAGACACCCCATCAAATTTGGCATGGTTACCACAACTTCCGGACATGAATAGCCCCCAATATCAGTGTGGTAAGTACTATAATACCTCTAGCGACTAGAGCTTCAAGAGGAAATATAAAAATGTTGTCTATTGGTTCACTTTCGAAGCAAACCGACGTTAAGGTACCGACCATTCGTTACTATGAGCAAATCGGCCTGATTGATCCGCCAGAACGAACAGAAGGCAATCAGCGTCGTTATCCAAAGGAGGCTCTAGAGCGTCTGGCGTTTGTCAAACACGCGCGCGAATTAGGGTTCTCGATCGAGACCATTCAAGCGCTGATTGAGCTGAATAATCATCCGGATAGAAGCTGCACAGAAGCAACAACAATAGCTCAGGAACAGCTCAATAACGTTAGAGCACGCATCGCCAGTTTGCTCAGGCTAGAGACTGAACTCGTCAGAATTACGGAAGGCTGTAACGGTGCTGGAACGGTTAGCGATTGTTATGTACTCGCTTCACTTGCTGATCATAGTAATTGCAAAACTCAACACTTAGAAAAGACGTCCTTTTAGAGGCGCGGCCTGCGTTTTATTGACCCGGAAAATTGAGTTTTTTATTCGAATAACGAATTAAACCGCACGTTGACATTGTAAAAAACCTTTTGGAACACTTCAAACGTTCCTCACAAACACTGATACTCACCACGAGCCGTTTTGACGACGACGCCTGAATCACTGAGTTTTTTCAAATTTCGATATACCGTTTCCGGTGCCAAACCAATCTGCTCGGAAAAAGATTGAATGTTGTCTACCAACAGCCCGTCTTTTAACGCAACCAAAATACGTTCATCGGCCGCACGTATACTTAGTAGCTCTACCCGACGGCGAATAAGCAGCACTTGCGTTGCAAAGCGTTTGGCCAGATCCTTGTTGAATTCCAGGCTAGCTTCCATCCGCTTGAGTAGTTCAGATTTTTGACATTCTACTACCAAGGTCTTCGACACCGCTTGCGCCGAACAGTGGTACGTCTCAGAAAATAACGACGCTTCGGCAAAGGTGTCCCCCGCCCTAGCTCGGAAGATCACCACTCGATGGCCGGAAGCGCTGACACGGTTCAAGTCAACCGCACCGTGCTGCACAAAAAACACGGCTTGAGATCTATCGCCTTCAAGGAAGAGGGTTTCCCCAGCTTCGAATTCTTTCAAAAATAAACGCTGTTCGTCCAGTTGGTTAAACGGCTCAGGTAATAGATCTCTCAACATGATTCAAATCATATTCCCATAAATGCAAAAACACTACTCTTGCGCTCAATAACCAAAAACCAAGGAAAGATCATGAAGAAGAAGGTAGCCGTTTTTTTAATTGTCCTTACAGCCGCTGTGTCGTTATGGGCTAATCAGCAGCACAGTGAACATGGTCACACTGGTCACACTGGTCACAGCGTATCAAGTGCCTCAGAATCCTCAACACCCTTAAGTGCAGGCGGTGAAGCTGCGTTCACTGCGCTCATTGAGGTGGTTGGCCTGCTGGAGGTTGATGTCGACACAGACTGGTCAAACGTTGACATCACAGCCCTGCATTCGCATTTAGTCGATATGAGCAACGTCATGCTGAGCACCTCAGTGGTCGCTGACGAGTTAACGGACAGTAGCCTATTGTTCAAAGTTGTCGCAACTGAAAATGCCGTAGGCTCTCTACAAAGAACGGCACGGGCACACGCTAACTACATCAGCACAATCAGACCCTGGAAAATCGAGGTATCGCCAAATGAAACTGGCGTAACAGTTCAAATCACACCGGAATCTTCAGCAGACTTGCAAAAACTTAACGCGCTTGGATTTTACGGATTTATGGCATTAGATTCACATCATCAAGCCCATCATTGGCAGATCGCAACCGGTAACGGCGAACACGTTCATGGTTCTCACTAGCCTGGGGAGCCGGTGCATAGTTTACTAAAAGAGCAGCATGCCCAGCGCCATACCCAACATCATCACGTTTTCAGTCAGAGAAACAAATCCCAGTGGAATCCGGCTATCACCTAGACAAGCACACCGAATTTCCCGCTTATCGATATAGACGGCTTTGAACACGCTCACCGCGCCGATTCCTGATGCCACAACAACAATCGGTGCTATCACTGGCGTAAATAGACCCGCCAACATCAATACACCCCCAATGGTTTCAATGAAGGGATAGATATAGCCATAACGAACCCATCGCTGCGCTAACAGGTCGTAGTTTAAAAACATGGTTGAAAACTTCTCTAGATCCTGCAGTTTTTGCAGCCCGAGTAATACCATTGCGATGGCGATAAACCACATAACCGTTTGCGGCACAAAGAGCGTGTCTCTGACTAGCCAGGTTACCGACAACGCGAGCATAGCAGCCACAGAAAATAGCGTTATTACGGGTTGATAGGTAACACCTGAGTCATCTGACTGCGCGACGCCCAAGTGCTGTTGCAAATCATCAAAACCACCTACCCGTTCGTTACCAATAAAAATTTGAGGGGTGGTAGCAACGTTATGTTTGGCTTTGAATTCATCCACGGTTTCTCGACTGGTCAGCTTAACGTCGGTGATGTGATACCCGTGTCGAGTCAAAAGATCCTTCGCTTTTAACCCGAATGGACAGCGGTGATCCTCCATGTCCATACGATACAAAGTTGCTTCAAATTTATCCATTTTTCTGACTCTCTATTGCTTCAGTAAGAAGCCACGGTTTCTACGTTTATGCAACTGTGAAATAAACCACGCACTCAATACTTAGAAAAGACCGCTGTCTCACCAGAGGCTGAAAACGACAGCACTTCATAGTCTTTCGGTTCACGACTGCCCATACCCGGAGACATCATGGGCATTCCCGGTGCGCTAATACCCAGAATGTCAGAGGGCTTTTCGGCGAGTAGCCGCTGAATATCACTTGCCGGTACATGACCTTCAACGATATACCCGTCAACTATGGCTGTGTGGCATGAGCGTAGTTCCGCATGGGGTAGTCCGAGTTCAACTTTTATTTGATCAACGTTATCGTGATCGATTGCCGAGACCGCAAATCCCTCTTCTTCCAAATAAGTGACCCACTCTTTGCAGCAGCCACAGGTTGGGCTTTTGTAAACAGTAATTTCTGGTTTGGTTGCTGTTGCTACAGTTGCCTGATCATGCTGCGCACTTTCATCAGCGTCGGCTTTACATCCGACCAAAAAAACGATCAAAGCTATTGCGCTAATTTTGACTAGCGATTCCATAATGACGTGTGCTCCACTGAGTTAATACTAAGAAAGTAAGAAACTTAAGAAAAAAAATGTTGAATAAATTCCGGTGATGTATCACCGCTCTTTTTGATATCGCATTAATCTGGACTGGACAACTTGTCCAGTATGCTCGATGACTTTCCACCAAAAGGTGCAGACGGATCAATCGCGGTAGCGTTGACTGATTCCTGCCACTCCCGTTCCTCCAGTGGCCAGGTATTTTTGATAAACGACAATACAGCGATAATTTCTTGATCACTTAATATGTCCTTATAGGCTGGCATTTTTGACCGATACGACTCATCGCCAATCACCACGCTCGGTCCGTACTTTGTAATCTCGAAAAGCAGATCATCGGCGTGGTGCCACGTATGTCCAGTTGCATCGTGCGGTGGCGCTGGCAGATAACCTTGCGCGTCTCGATCACGCCAATTCTCTTGCCCTTCAAGATAGGCGCCGTGACAACTGGCGCAGTTTGCGCGATATACCGTTTCACCCGCTTGCACAATCGCTAAATCATCAGCTAACAATCGAGTTTGTATCCCATCGGTACCGGTTGACGCTACCGTGGTTAAAGCAGGTAGTGATGTTGCAAATACAATGGTAAAAAAGCTCGTTATTTTCATTGTGTGTTCCGCTGTGATTTTAAGTAGTCTGCTATTGACGCTCGGTCTTCAGCTGTGAGTAAAGCCGTGCTGTGTTCTACAACATCGGTCATTGAACCACCGGTAAAGTCTCCGTCTGGCGTCATTCCAATTTCGAGAAAAAACGTTAAATCCTCATGGCTCCACGCGGCTAGATTGATGGCAGTGATACCGGGCACTGTCTGACCATTAGGTCCTCGTGAATTCCCGTCAAGGCTTTTGTTTCTGATTCCACCCAACACCGTTCTTTGGGCGTGACATTCAAGGCAATGGCCCGCAGCATTCACCAGGTACTCACCGCGACTTTCACTCTGCCAGTTACTCGTGACATTAAAATAGAGCGACTTCCATAAACTTAAAGAAACATCCGACATTAATACGCTGGGTACCTCATGGTCCGGCACCAAGTTCTCCACAGGGGCAACATTGCTGAGCCATGCCCATAAATCAACTAAATCCCCAGTACTCATCCGGTTGTAAGCGCTATAGGGAAACGCAGGCGAATAGTGGGAACCGTTTGGGTTCATACCGATTTTCACAGCTATTAAAAAATCGGTTTTGGTCCACTGCCCGATTCCCGTACGGGAGTCGCGAGTTATGTTCGGCGAGTAAACTGTGCCAAACGGCGTGTGTATCGCTCTGCCACCAGCTAGCTCGAGCCCACTACCTTCATAATCTGTGTGGCAGGCGATACAACCACTCATAACCGCTACATATCTTCCTTTTGTTGCATCACCTTCCCACTGTTCGGCCTCGGTCACCAATTGTTCAACAGCGGCTTTGGACTGGTGTTGAACAACGGCGTAAGCCAGGACGAGAATGGCACCTGTTACTGATAGGATCGCCTTTAACAAAAGCCAGAGTCTTTTCATCGCGAAAAACCTTTGCTTTAACGCTTCGGTTGTCTAAACCGTTTGTGGCAACCAGAGCAATTCTTGGTAGCTACAAAAAAAGGTTTCTTCAAAGCGGTTTGATCCGATGTGAGATCAGCCGCTATCAGCAATTTTTTACTTTGCTGAATAAATTGCTGAACCGCCTGCTCAAATGCTTCGGCATCATCCCATATAGCCGGAAGGGCTTGAGTTGGTTTAGCAGTACGACTGAATTCTGTGTCCGGAAACTGCCCAACCATCGACTGACCGTGATAGACAAAAGCATCTGCCGCATCACGAACAGCGATTACATCAAACGCTTGTTTTCCTTTGAACATATCCGCTACAGTTTTCGAGTGTACGGCCATGGCATTCATGCCATCCATGCGTTCTTTAATCACACCCGTCGCGTCTGAATGTGCAGAGGCCACAGCACTTATACAAAGAGCTGCGATCATCAACAATTTCAAATAACACTTCATAACGTATACCACTGTCTCTATTCAGTTTTGGGTACGTCTCGCATCCAGAGCTAAAGCTCAGCGAGGCTTGAAGGTAGACACAACTGATTTCCAACAACGGGCAAGAGATGCCAAGAGTTGCTTTGACATAGTTCGATTACGTTGTTTGTTTATTAAAAAAGGGAACAGCCAGTCACTCACTTTGAAAAGTGAGCGCGCTCAGTTGCCTTTTAAATAAGCCAAGCGGAGGATTATCTACCTAAAAAAATGAAGATAACTTGCTGGCTAAATGGGGGGTCTTAAGTCGGGTTTCAGCCTGATAGAAGCTGCTGATAAAACCAGATCAGGCTGGGCCAGACTGGTCTGGCGGGGGCGTGTGTGTACATCAGTAGCACTGATGTGTATCCCAGCTGTTGCACTGCAACACGTCATCTGAACGGAACAAGCCTCAGCACACGGGTCGGTAAACCCACAGTCAGCGCCTTCACAATGACCTGTGTTTTTGGAAGTCTTGTGAATGACCGCCTGGGTAGACTCCGTACCGATCTTATGAGGGTGATGGGATGCCGAAATTTCACCATACAAGCCATGAACGCCCATGATTTCACTGGCGGCGAGGACGGGATTGGCAAAAGAGGCACTCAAAACGCACAGGCAAAGCAAAACCCGACCAAGCAGGCTGCTGATGCTTTTACTGTGTGTTGATATATGCCTTAGCATGGTTGCATAGTAGCAAAAACTGCACCGGTGTCTAGGACTTTCCCTTCAATATCGGTTCAGGCAATCGGCCTACCGGCTAGAAATCCGTAGCCACCCCGCCTTCAGATTTTCGGCGTGCGACAAAGTCGTCCAACTCGGCCCGAACCGCGTCATCCAGAGGCGGTTCCTGGTACTGCTCAAGTCGTTTCTTCCACTCACTGTTGGCCTTATCGATGGCTGTTGGTGAACCGGCCTCTTGCCAGCTTTCAAAGTTGCGCCAGTCGCTGAGTACCGGGGCATAAAACGCCGAGCGATACCGTTGTTGGGTGTGTTCAACGCCAAAATAGTGGCCACCGGGACCCACCTCGGCGATCGCCTCCAGCGCTAAATCCTCATCACTGACCGATACCGGCTTGTTCATCTCGGCAATCATCTGCAATAGATCGACGTCCAGAATGAATTTTTCATAGGACGCACACAAGCCACCTTCTAACCAACCTGCTCCGTGCATTAATAAGTGGCCACCGCTGTTCACGGCTCCCCAAAGCGCAATCGTGGATTCATAGGCAGCTTGCGCGTCTACCGTATTGGCTGCACATACGTTAGAGGTTCTAAAAGGAATACCGTAGCGGCGAGCCAACTGCCCACTGATCAATTGAGCTTTGATGTACTCAGGGGTACCGAATGCCGGTGACCCTGACTTCATATCCACGTTTGATGTAAACCCACCGTACACCGCCGGTGCACCTGGGTTAACCATTTGAGAAAACGCCAACGCAGCCAGGGCTTCAGCATTCTGCAGGGTAATCGCACCTGCGATAGTTACCGGTGCCATAGCGCCTGCTAACGTAAAGGGGGTAACCACCACCGGTTGACCATGGCGTGCCATGTCGTAAACGCCCTGCATCATCGGTATATCTAATTGCAGCGGCGAGTTGGTATTAATGACTGTGAATACACAGGCGCGGCTTTTAAATTCATCCCACGATAAACCATGCCCAATGCGTGTCATTTCCAGCGCGTCCATTACGCGGGTTTCACCCAACGCGTAAATGCTGTACGCCTTATCCGATAGCGTGAGAAAATCGTACACGCAGTCCAGATGCCTAACAGAGGCGTGAATGTCTACCGGCTCAACAGGATAGGCACCAAACACATGCATGATGTTGTGGTACTGACCCAGGCGTAAAAAGTTTTTGAAATCCTCATGATTACCCGCTCGCCTGCCACGGTCCGTGTCTGAACAGTTTGGCGCTGATGCCACCACGGCATTTACCATGGTGCCGTTACCGAGTACCACCGAATGCGCATCATTGCGTGCATGCAGCGTAAATTCAGAAGGGATAGTTTTGATACATGACTCGATGAGCGCTGGGTCGAATCGAACAATTTGTGTGGATTCGTCCACCGCTGCACCGTGTTCAGCCATGATGCTTCGCGCTTGGTCATGCAACACGCGTATGCCCGTGTTTGCCAGTAGTTGCAACGCGGCCTGGTGAATCTTTTCTATCGACTCTTCATCCAGCAAAGGTACCGTGGCATGTGCTCGGGTGCGCGGGCCAAAGGCATCTTGTATTGCATCGGTGGCGGCCTCTAAGGGTTGCCGCCGACTCCGTCGTCGCCGTGGAACTGAGCTCATCTTTCGCTCACTGTTTTTTGCTGTTCGATGAGCGGAGCTTATCTAAACTCTTTGCGTAACGCACGAAAAAATAAGCGCGGACGTCTAATTTAAATCGACCGTTTCCCCAGTCAAACTGGCGGTTTGAATGGCCTCGATAACGCGTAACGAGCGATACCCTTCGCTCGCGCTAACCAATGGCGTATCAATACCTAACAACACGCGACAAAAGTGTTGCATTTGCGACACGAGCGGGTCTACCGGATCAAAAGACAAGCTGTGCGACTCTATGGGTGACCACCAGTCAGGGCGTTCTGTGTGCTTCCATACGGTGAGATCCGGGATGGATAGCGCGCCCTCGCTACCGCCAATGCGATAGCAACTTTCGGTGGTTTGCGGGTACACCGGATATTCTTTTGATGTCAGTTCCCAGCTCCACGGGGACACGACCGAATCCGATACGGTGATGGTGGCCAAGGCACCATTGGCCAGCGTCAGTAACGCGCAGGCTAAGTCTTCATTATCGAACCCGCGAACACTTGGCGCTCGCTGGGCTTGTACACGCACAACGTCCCCGCACAGGTATCGTATCAAGTCCACATCGTGCACAAGGTTCACCGATATGGGGCCTGCCCCTGGTTGTGTACGCCAAGGCGCTACCTCGAAATAGTCATCTGGCTTGTAAAACCAACACTGCGCGTGAACGGCACGTAATCGACCTAACTCACCGCGATCTATGCACGCCTTGGCCGCATGAATTAACGGGTTATGCCGACGATGATGGCCAACACAAAGCGGCACGCCTGCTGTCTTTGCTGCGTTGACTAACTGCAGACTTTCTTCAGCGGTAACACCGATCGGCTTTTCAATTAGCGCAGGTGTCCTGGCGGCAACACAAGTCAGTGCCTGCTGTACATGCAAGTTGGTGGGTGTGCAGATAATCACACCGTCCGGCTTGGCTACGTCCAACAGCTCTTCAAGCGTAGTAAACGTCGGCACGGACATCGATTGCGCAAAATCCAATCCGGCTTGCGCGGTATCGACAATACCGACCAAGACCGCATCGGATAATTGCTGGATAACCTGTGCATGTCGCTGCCCGACCAAACCTGCACCCACAATCGCCAGTCGCTGCTCGGGGCGCGACGTTTTATCATTCAATACCATATGAGTACTATCGCAAATTTAGCGATAAATCTCTTGTCGGATCAAACTGCACGGCGTGGGTTAAATCTGAGCTTTCAATCACGATTTTTGCGTTGGGTAAATCGTTGCCATAGGTTTTGGCCTGAACCTCGTCTTCGGGCTTCTCAGCGTCTCGCCAGCGCTGCAGGATGCGCTGCTCCACCACGTCTAACCCGGGATTGATAAACAACCGAATATCGAATAAATCGGCCAAGGCATTCCAGGGCTCAGCATCCAGCAGTAGATAGTTGCCCTCTACAATGATGATGCTGTCGGAAGGATTAACCGCCTGTGCGCCGGCAATGGCAATGTCCATGCCCCGATCAAATACCGGCACGTACGCCGTTTCTGCCGCTCGTTTTATGCGCCTTACACATTCAACAAATCCCGCTGCGTCGAACGTGTGAGGGGCACCCTTTCGACTGAGCGTGCCGTGGCTTTCCAGCACACGGTTATCCAGGTGAAACCCGTCCATTGGAACCACACAGCAGGCAACACGACGCGCGTTGAGTTCTTTTTCCAAATCCTCGGCTAAGGTGCTTTTTCCACCGGCAGGTGGGCCTGCGATACCGACCAGTTGTCGGCCGCTGTTGGTGTTTTGCGAAACCAGATAATCTGCCAACACACTATGCGGCGTTAACTCAGTGCTGCTCATGAATCGTCTTGCGCATTGTCCAGCGCATCAAACTGAACCAACACATCACCGTCCTGTACAGCATCGCCTTCAGCACAATGCAACCGCTGCACGGTAGCATCTCGGGGAGACGCTAAGCTCGTTTCCATTTTCATGGCTTCCATAACCAATAAGGTATCCCCTGCCTGCACCGTATCACCTGCGCTTACCAAAACCTGCCGGACGACGCCGGTCATCGGTGCTGCAACCGTATCTGAGTTCGTAGCGGACTGATTGGTTTGACTACCGGCTACCACATGCGTGAAGACCACATTGTCCTGTGTTCTTTTAATCGACACCTGTGTTTGCGCCGTTCGAGGTGTACGCCATACCGCGTACAACGCCTGGCTCCGCACGCCGTCATGTGTATATAGGATTTGACCGTCTTGTACCTGCGTTATGGTGAGCGTAACGTCGTATGACGCGCTCGCACGATCCGGGCTCAAAGAAATCGACTCATCGCGATGGTGTGTTAGCCAATAGGTGCACTGATTGGAATCAATCAACAATGTCACGGCGTGGGTTGCTGCGCCCCACAATCTGAAACCCGTTTTCGTATGCCGGGCATTGTGCAATACCAGGTAAGCCGCCAATAATTGATCGATGGCATCAGCGTCCACCGGCGTTATTAACGCGTTAACTTCGCGGCCGATAAATTCGGTGTCCATCGAAGCGTTGAGCACGGTTTCATGTTGCACAAGGTTCGATAGAAAACTCACGTTGGTCGGTGTACCCGCGATATGCGTTTGCGCTAAAGCGTTATACATCGACGTGAACGCTTCACTGCGTGTGGAACCGTGGGTTATCACTTTTGCGATCATCGGATCATAAAACGGCGTGATGGAATCCCCGGTTTGTACCCCCGTATCCACTCGGGCGTTTTGACTAAATTGCACTGACTGCAACTGACCGGCTGCGGGTAAAAAATCATTCGCGGGGCTTTCTGCATACACCCGGGCTTCCACCGCGTGTCCGTGCATGTGTATGTCGTCTTGTGTCAGCGGTAGCGGCTCACCCGACGCAACGCGTAGCTGCCACTCCACCAAATCGAGGCCCGTTATGGCTTCGGTAACCGGGTGCTCTACCTGCAACCGCGTGTTCATTTCCATAAACCAGAAACCGTCTTCGGTTAAAGGCCCACTGCCATCAACAATAAATTCCACGGTACCGGCGTTTGTGTAACTTATGGCCTTTGCGGCTTGCACCGCCGCTGCCGTCATCGCCTGACGTACCGACGGTGGCATATCCGGTGCGGGGGCCTCTTCAATCACTTTTTGATGCCGACGTTGCAAGGTGCAATCGCGTTCAAATAGATGCACCACCTCACCGTGTTGGTCGCCAAAGACTTGTACTTCAATGTGCCGTGGTGAACTGATGAACTTTTCGAGTAACACCACAGGATCAGCAAAGGCGGCTTCAGCTTCTCTCACAGCGCTGGTTAATTGTTCTAAAAAGTCAGTACTGCTGTTTACACGGCGAAGGCCTTTACCGCCTCCACCAGAACGCGCTTTGATCAACAACGGATAACCCATGGCGTCGGCGTGTTTATGCAATACGCTGGGCGTTTGGTCTTCACCCTGGTAACCCGGCACCACCGGAACGCCAGCTTCCTGCATACGTTGTTTCGCTGCGTCTTTTAAGCCCATCGCACGCACAGCCGCAGCCGGCGGCCCAACAAAGCGTATGCCTGCTGCCTCAACCGCTTCGACGAACTCGGGGTTTTCCGATAAAAAACCGTACCCCGGATGAATAGCATCAGCCTGGTTATCGATTGCCGCTTGCAATACTTTGTCGGCGGCTAAATAACTATCGTGTGCGGCGGCATCTCCTAACCACACCGAATGGGTGGCTAACTGCGTGGCTAACGCGTGCTCATCCGCGCTTGAATACCCCACAATCGTTTCAACACCCAGCCGATGTGCGGTGCGAATAATGCGACAGGCGATCTCGCCGCGGTTGGCAATGAATAATCGTTTGATCATCGGCTACATCCTGAATAAGCCGAAGCGTGTTGGTTCAATCGGGGCCTGGTCGCAGGCATCCAACGACAGGGCGATTACGTCGCGGGTTTTTCTTGGGTCGATGATGCCGTCATCCCATAAACGGGCTGAGGCATAAAACGGATGCGACTGCGTTTCAAACTGATCAAGAATCGGTTGCTTGAACGCCGCTTCATCTTCTTCACTCCACGACTCACCACGACGCTCCATGGCCTGGCGTTTAACCGTTGCCATAACACCGGCGGCCTGAGCACCACCCATGACCGAGATTTTTGCGTTAGGCCACATCCAAACAAAGCGTGGGCCAAACGCACGACCACACATGCCGTAGTTACCCGCACCGTACGAGCCACCGATAATAAACGTAAGCTTTGGCACGGCCGCCGTAGACACGGCATTCACGAGTTTAGCGCCGTCTTTGGCAATACCTTGTGCTTCGTATTTGGACCCCACCATAAAACCTGTGATGTTTTGCAAGAACACCAACGGAATGTTTCTTTGGCAACACAACTCAATAAAGTGTGCACCTTTAACTGAGCTTTCCGAAAACAGCACACCATTGTTACCCAATATGCCCACTGTCCTGCCTTGCACCGACGCAAAACCACAGACAAGTGTGGTACCAAAGCGCGCTTTAAATTCCTCAAACTCAGAGCCATCTACAATTCGAGCGATGACCTCACGTACGTCGTACGGTGTTTTTGCATCCGCTGGTATCAAACCCATGATGTCTTCGGCGTCATACAGTGGCGCTTGATACGTATCCGTAGCGCAAGGCAAGTACGAGTTAGGTTTCGGTAGATGACGTATAACCTGACGCGCTAATTCAAGTGCGTGCTCATCGTTGTCGGCCAGGTAATCAGCAACACCGGACAAACGCGTGTGGGTATCACCACCGCCGAGTGTTTGTGCATCAACCACCTCCCCGGTGGCTTCCTTTACCAACGGTGGCCCGGCTAAAAATATGGTGCCCTGGTCTTTAACAATAATGGTTTGATCACTCATGGCAGGCACATAAGCGCCACCTGCCGTGCAGGAGCCCATAACGACCGCAATTTGTGGAATGCCTTTGGCACTCATGCGCGCCTGGTTATAAAAAATTCGTCCGAAATGATCACGTCCTGGAAACACTTCATCTTGCTGCGGTAAATTGGCACCGCCACTGTCCACCAGGTAAACACACGGTAAGTGGTTCTCTTCCGCAATCTCTTGCGCACGTAAATGCTTTGCCACCGTGAGTGGAAAGTACGAACCACCGGATACGGTTGCATCGTTGCATACCACCATGCACTGCCGACCATGCACTTGCCCTATACCCGCTATAACGCCTGCTGCCGGTACGGGCACGTCGTAACAATCCTTAGCTGCGAATAAGCCAATTTCCAAAAACGCCGAACCGGCATCCAGTAGCCCATCAACACGGTCACGCGGCAGCCACTTGCCACGTTGGGTGTGACGTTCTCTTGCTCGCGTTGAACCGCCTTGTAAAATCTCTTCTGCCGAAGTTTGCACGGCAGCTAACAGCTGATGCATGTGCGTGGCGTTGTCTTGGGACGGCACAGCCGTGGGTTGTAAAGTGGCCATGATTACGCGGTTTCGTTAAACAACTCGCGACCAATCAACATGCGCCGAATTTCACTGGTGCCCGCGCCAATTTCATACAACTTCGCATCCCTTAACAAACGCCCTGTGGGGTAATCGTTGATATAGCCATTACCACCCAATGCCTGAATGGCTTCCAACGCCACCTGAGTGGCTTTTTCAGCCGCATACAAAATGCACCCAGCCGAATCCTTGCGCGTAGCCTCGCCGCGATCACACGCCGCCGCGACGGCATACACGTAGGCTCTGCAAGCGTTCATGGTGGTGTACATGTCCGCCAACTTGCCTTGCATTAATTGAAACGAGCCAATGGCCTGGCCGAACTGCTTGCGCTCGTGTACATACGGCACAACCACATCCATGGCGGCGGCCATAATTCCAAGCGGACCGGCGGCCAACACCACGCGCTCATAATCTAAACCCGACATCAGCACCTTAACGCCTTCGCCTTCTTCCCCCAGCACGTTATCCAAGGGTACGTCCACATCCTCAAACACTAATTCGCATGTGTTCGAACCGCGCATACCTAACTTATCCAGCTTTTGGGCGGTAGAAAAGCCGGTCATGTCTTTTTCAATCAGAAAAGCGGTAATGCCTTTTGAACCAGCGTCTGGTGATGTCTTGGCGTATACCACTAAGGTGTTGGCGTCAGGTCCGTTGGTAATCCACATTTTGTTGCCGTTCAACACATATCGATCGTTATGCTTTTCAGCGCTTAATTGCATCGATACCACA
Source organism: Granulosicoccaceae bacterium (assembly GCA_020629835.1). GTDB lineage: Bacteria > Pseudomonadota > Gammaproteobacteria > Granulosicoccales > Granulosicoccaceae > Granulosicoccus. The sequence goes on along the minus strand of JAHDCO010000017.1, from coordinate 49,638 downwards.
TCAGAACCCGAACCCGGTTCTGACATCGCTAATGAACCTACGTGAGAGCCATCGATTAACTGAGGCAAGTAGTGGCGCTTTTGCGCGTCGGTTCCCCAGCGATTGATTTGGTTAACGCATAGATTGGAATGTGCGCCGTAACTTAAACCCACCGCCGCACTGGCCCGACTAATTTCTTCAATAGCGATGCAATGGGCAAGGTATCCCATACCGGCGCCACCGAAGTCCTCAGGCACCGTTATACCGTGTAGACCAAGGGCACCCATCTTCTCCCAAAGATCCATCGGGAATTCATTGCTTTGATCAATGTCTGCGGCACGCGGGGCAATCTCATCTTGAGCAAATCGGCGCACCGTATCCTGAAGCGCGGTTATTTCCTCGCCCAACGCAAAATTAAGCGATTGATCGAACATGCAGTCCCCTTGTTATCTGGTTCGAACCGGTAGGCCGCGTACTTTTCTGGCTGATCAGTCACGTGGCCTTGGCAAATCAATAATCGTTTCATGGTACACGGCTCATTCACCGCATCACAAGCCTTGCCTGGTGCGCGCTACGACGCCCATGGCGCGGCTGTCTTGTTCAGAAATGCCGATATACCAGCCTGCGCCTCATCGGTTTCCCACACATCCGCCAAGGCAGTGATCGAGGCATCGATGGTTTGCCGATTGATGACAGGCCCCAACGATCGAGCCAGCGCTTTACTGGCCGCTACCGCGCCCGGGGCCACCTTCAGGTAAGGCGTGACTTCTGCTTCAACCGCGGCTGTGGCATCTTCAGCTGAAACACACCGTGAAACCACCCCTAGCTCCATGGCTTCCGCTGCTGAAAACAACCGGGCCGACATGAACACCTGACGCGCCCGCCCTTCTCCCATACGAGCAATGACATAGGGGCTAATGGTGGCGGGAATAAGCCCAAGCCTGGTTTCGGTTAATCCAAAGGATGCGTCATTTAAAGCTAAGGTCACATCACAAATGCAGCAGAGCCCGACCCCGCCACCCCAGGCTCCACCTTGAACCACTCCGACTACGGGTTTTTTTAACGTGTTCCAGGCGTTCAACATCAAGGCAAGTTTGGTTGCCTCTTCAATCCGCGTCGCTCGGTCAGCTTGAATTTGAGCGTGCATCCACGCCAAGTCCCCACCGGCACAGAACACCGTGCCTTCACCTTGCAACACCACCACGCGAGCGTGTGCGTCATCATTTAACACGCGCGTTAACTGGTGCAACTCAGCGATCATTGTTGCGGACAAAGCGTTGCGTTTATCGGGGCGATTCAATGTGACTGTGACCACGCCACGCGCATCACTGGCCACCTTAAGGGTTTCCCACGTCATCTCTGAATTCAGTGGGTGTGCATCGCCAGGCCGGTCGTTAACATTATCCGATGTCATTTTCATGCACCCAGCTGCTTGCCCGCGTCATCTGCGCGCCGTTTGGCAATGACCGATTTTGCAAATTCAGCCGTGGACTGTAACAACGCTTCATCAATGCCGGTGTGAAACCCACGCGCGTGCAGATGTCGCACAACCGATTCTGTTGCTACGTTACCCTTTGCTCCCGGCGCATACGGGCACCCGCCTAAGCCACCCACCGAAGCATCGAACAGCCGCAGCCCAGCATCAAGACACACATCAATGTTGTTCAACGCTTGGCCGTTTGTGTCGTGAAAGTGGCCGGCTAGTAAGCGTGCGGGCGCGACATGCAGTGCAGCCTGAATGCACGCAGAGGTTGTCTCTGGTGTGGCCGATCCTAAGGTGTCGCCTAAGCTTACCCCGTAGCAACCCAGGCTGAGTAATTGTTCGGTTAGGCGACCCACGGCACTGGGTTCGACCGGACCACTGTAAGGGCAGTCCGTCACACACGAGATGTAACCTCGCACGGGCACACCGGCTGCCGCGGCAATCTCCATCATCGGTTCGAATCGCGCCAAACTTTCGGCAATAGAGCAGTTGATGTTTTTTTGACTGAAGGCCTCCGATGCGGAAGCGAAAATAGCCACTTCATTTGCACCCGATTCCAGCGCGCGTTCCAACCCTTTAATATTTGGCGTGAGTGCCGCATAGACGATGCCATCGCGGCGCTCGATACCAGCAAACACATCGGCCGCGTCGGCAAGTTGTGGCACCCATTTGGGGCTCACAAAGCTACTGACCTCGACGCGGTCTAGCCCGGTTTGGTTTAATCGATTCACCAGCTCAATTTTTTGAGCCGTGGGAATGGGCTGAGACTCGTTTTGCAGGCCGTCACGTGGCCCAACTTCGTAGAGCGTAACCGTCTCGGTCATCTTGGGGACTCGGTGCAAATTCGATAAAGAGACAGTATGCTACCCGAACCCCTCACGCACACAATGTTTTCGTCATGCAGCTAACCGAACTGAATCACCGTGGATCCCCCAATGTTTCCACCGACGACGTGATGATGATTCAGGAGACCCTAGTGGTGAAAGGCTTATACAACGGTGCCATTGACGGCATCCCGGGCAAGGAAACATTACGAGCCGTGCGGAACTACAAGCGCACGCAGCAGATGCCCGTCAACAACTCTCTGTCGTCGGAGTTTGTTGACCATATGCGATTTGAGGCGTAGTGAAACAGCTGAGTTACGGCATCAGCCAGAGCGCTCAGAACTCAGAACTCAGAACTCAGAACTCAGAACTCAGCGCTCAGAACTCAGAACTCAGAACTCAGAACTCAGCGCTCAGCGCTCAGAACTCAGAACTCAGAACTCAGCGTCCAGCACAGGGCACAGCGGCCGACTTAAGACTCTGATGGCTTGAACGGTGGAAATCGAGTTTTCTCGGCGGCCACAGTCCAATCCATATGGTTGCGTACAAATTCCTGCGACGCATCCCGAGGCGGCTGATAGTCCCAGGACGTCAAGGCTCCCTGCTCCATCGCGGCGTGCACGGCTCGCCGTTGGTGCTGCGTTTTTATGACCGCCTCACGCAAAGCTTCACTGTCCCAATGCGCATCGACCCTGGCTTTGAAACTGGCTAAGGTGTCTGCATGTTCTGGGTCTGCAGCCAGGTTAATCAGCTCACGCGGGTCACTCACCACGTTGAACAATTGATCAGGATCAACATCGCAGTGGATAAATTTATAATCGCCCACCCGAATCATTAACATCGGGTGGCTGGCGCATTCAGCGCAGTACTCGGCAATGACTTCACCGCTAAATTCTGTGCTTGGGTTTTGCAACAACGGCACTAATGAACGGCCATCCAGATTTGCAGTGAAACCTTCGGGCATCTCGTCGGCACCGCCTGCCAAATCGACAAACGTGGGGTATAGATCCACCAAAGATACCGGTTCATCGCACACACCATGTGAAACACCCGGGCCAGCAATCACCATGGGCACTCTGGCTGAATGCTCAAAGAAGTTCATTTTGTACCACAGGCCACGTTCGCCCAACATGTCGCCATGGTCTGACGTCACAATGATGATCGTGTTATCCAGTTGATGAGATTCATCTAACGCTTTTACCAGTTCACCAATCTTGCTATCGAAGTAGCTGACGTTTGCATAGTAGGCCTGGCGCGCGTTTCGAATTTCCTGTTCGGTGGGTTGAACCACATCCGCTTCAATACCCACACGCAAACGTTCGGTATGCGGATCGCTCGGCGCATCGGTGTTGGGTAAATCAATCTCATCAGACTGGTATAGATCCCACCATTCAGGGCGAGCGACATACGGGTCGTGTGGGTGAATAAAGCTAATTACCATCGAAAACGGTTCAACCGAATTCATGGCGTATTCCATAATGCGCCGCCGCGCAAAAAAGCAGGTTTCATCATCGTATTCGATTTGAAACGTAGTGGCCGCCGTACCCGCTTCCTTCACCGAATCCATATTGTGATACCACTTATCAATACGCTCATCAGCCGCTTCCCAATCAGGTGTCCAGGCGTGATCGGATGGGTAAATATCCGTCGTTAAGCGTTCTTCAAATCCATGCATTTGATCGGGGCCAACAAAGTGCATCTTCCCCGACAGGCACGTTCGGTATCCCATATGTCTTAGTGCATGAGCGAAGGTTGGAATAGAGGCTTTAAACTCACTGGCGTTGTCGTAGCCTGCGATCTTGGAGATCAGTTGCCCGGACATAAACGAAAAACGCGACGGTGCACAAAGGGGCGCGTTGCAATAGGCCGCATCAAATCTAACGCCGCGCGCCGCCAAGGCATCCATGTGGGGTGTTTGCACCAAGGGATGGTCATAGGTGCCACAGAAATGCGGGGCTAATTGATCGGCCATGATGACAACGATATTGGGTTTTCGCTGAGGCTGATTCATGCGCGCATTTCCTGTAATAACTGGCCACTAATTGATATTGAATAACTGCTCCATCAATTGTAGCGGTTTACCGCGCCACCTCTGATATCCTGACTACGACGCATTACGTCCAACGACAGAACCAATAAGGCTTCGAAGCCGCTCAAATTACTTATCGCCCTATTATGTTGGTATTTCTTACAGCCGTTTTTTTCCTACTGATCACACCCGGCCCAGGGGTTCTGTCCACCGCCGGCGTGGGTGCCTCGTTTGGAAGGGACGCCGCACTGCGATATGTCTTTGGCCTGTTTGTCGGCACCAATGTTGTCGCCCTGGCGGTAGTAACCGGACTCGCCGGGCTGGTCTTCGCTCAACCGGGCGTAAAGACTGTGCTGTTGTATGCATCCATTGCCTACCTCACCTACCTGGCTCTGAAAGTAGCGCTTGCGGGAACGCAAATCGCGTTCATAAAAAATCAAACACCACCAGGAATTCGCGATGGATTAGCGTTGCAGGCCATTAATCCCAAAGCATACGTTGTGAATACGACGTTGTTTACGGGTTTTCCGTTCGAAGCAACTCAGGGTGTAACAGAAATTGCCCTGAAATTTATTTTAATTAACTGCATATGGATACCCATTCACCTGTTATGGATGATGGCTGGCATATCGTTGCAACGTATGGATTTGCCACCAGCTACACAACGTGCAATTTCGGTAGCCATGGGTGCAAGTTTGTTGATTGTGGTGGGGTTGGCTGTTTGGCGGATGCCTTAAGGGTTGGTGTTAATGACAGCGACTTACCAATACTGTGAGTGTTAGGTGGCAGAAAGCAGTACTTCGCTTACTTGTGTCTCAAATGCACGGCCATCTTCCAGAACTATCATCAGGGTAAACCTGTGCGTACGAGGTGTGATAGGTACTACAGGCAACAGTCCGTCGACCCACAGCGCTTCCAACGATAGCGAACGTTCATTAATCATTTGCGGGCTAATGGCTACTGAATTGCCAAGTGATAAATCGCCTATGCCACCTGAAATTTTAAATAGCGTTGAAAGATCATCGCCCGCAGTATGCTCGGCACTAAAATCCGTATCGCTGTATATCTTTATATCCGAAATAACGGATTCATAGCTATCGCGAACTACGGCTAAAGAACAAGCCTGGAGTTCCCCCGATTTAGTGGACACCGGTTAGGCTGCAACTGCAGCTAGGGGGTTATTGTGTTTGTACTGTATGGGACTAGTGTAACCAAGTCGAGAGTGTTTTCGTATGCGATTGTAAAATACCTCGATGTATTCGAATATTGCTGATGCTGCTTGCCGCCGCGTTTCAAATTTGTAGCGATGTATTAGATCCTTTTTAAGTGTTGCAAAGAAACTCTCAGCCACCGCGTTATCCCAGCAATTTCCTCGTCGACTCATGCTTACTGTCATCTCCCGCACTGATAGAGCTTCTTGATATTCGCCAGACGTGTAATTGCTGCCCCGGTCTGAGTGATGAACCAGTCCTACAGGTGGGTTATTCGATTCAAGCGCCATATCCAGCGCACGTACGGTTAGATCAGTGTTGTTACTGTCACCCATTGCCCACCCAACAACTTCACGGTTGTATAAATCGAGTACGGCGGCCAGATAAAGCCACCCTTCATCAGTCGGAACAAACGTCACATCTGTTACCCATTTTTCATTCATTCTTGCCGCAGTGAAGTCTCGATCTAAAATATTGGACATTACAGGGTTCTTCGGATCAGCACACGTTGTACGACAGCGATACCTGCTTTTTTGCCGTACCCTTAAACCGTTTTCACGCATGATGCGAGCTACCCGATTCAACCCAACCTTATGCCCAGCATCAATCAGGGCGTCGTGCACACGGGGGCTGCCATAGCTTTCCCGGCTCATCTTAAAAATAGAGCGCATGGTGTGTAGCAACGCTAAATTAGCTTGTTTGCTTTTGCTCATTTCACGACTGCACCAGGCGTAATAGCCTGATCGTGAAACGTTGAGGGCTTCGCAAAGAATTGATACTGAATAATGGGCCTTCTGCGCCGAAATAAATTCAAATCTTACAGAGAATTCTTGGCGAAGAAGGCCGTCGCTTTTTTTAAGATTTCACGCTCCGTTTTTAGGCGCTTGTTTTCTGCTCGTAACCGTTCTAGCTCTTGCTGATCAGTTTCGGATAAGCTGTTCTGAGTCATGGTTCCGTTGTGTTCTTTGTCAGCCTTAATCCAGCTATGAACTGAGGATTGAGTTAAATCGAGTTCTCGGCAGATCTGTGAGATGGTTTTATCGCCAGCACGAACCATCTCGAGTACATTTTGCTTGTACTCATCACTGAATGTTCTGCGTTCTCTGCGGGTCTTACTTTTTGTCATGAGGCACCTCTGCGAGCATTATCGCTCAATTAGAGGTGTCTACCAAACTGGGGAAACTCCAGCCTGTGCTGGTGCGACCAGCTTATCTAGTAACGATTGAATAAAAGTATTCGGAGATTGGTATCGATGCTGCTCCTCAACCCATAAAAACCGTGTGGTTAAAACAAGGTTGGAAAATTCAACACCATCAATCTGATTTACTGCTTCGAGAACGCCATTGTCAGGACTGCGCCTGTAAGCATCGGTCACCTCAATCCCGGTAATCTCAACTGTAGAGTGGGTTATCGATCCTACAAGATCATCACAGCTATCGTCACTTTGCCCACATCCAAATAATACGGTCAATGCCAATAGGCTAATGCACGAACTGCTTGGTCTCATATAGTAAGACTCCATTACCTACAAATACAGCCCTAAAGTCCACGTGTATTCATACCACAAGACTGCGGTTACGCGCACGTAAAATTATCTATCAATACCCGGAGTAATCGCACAGGGAAATGTAGCCAAGATTCACACACAGACGCGCTTTAGTTCAGGATTGTCAACGTTTTTAGACATACGTCTAGCGAATCTGAAACAACTGTGGTTAATCCCAATAGAGCTTCTTGCAACCAAAAACACGATAAAACCGGATAGATAATCAACGTAGTGCGCGGCCCTCAAAAGGCCGCGCATAGTTTCTCTATCTTGAGTAATCGTGTCGATTAATTCCGTCAAAAGCAACCAGACTTTAGACAGCATTTTTTGAATTTTCTGCCCGAGTTGCACGGACACAGATCTTGCCGACCGAGCTTTTCAGTTAACTCTTTACTACCGTGAACAACCCTATGTCCCCTCTTAACGTTCGTTTCAGATGGGTACCCTCGTCTTCTTTTGCTAGTGGGCTCAAAAGGAAAATTGGTTTTTGTATTTCGATTTCATGTTAATTGCTCCGTTTCTCGTTTCAGCGAGCCGGGACTCTAATTTGAGTCACGTGTAATTGCAACGCCCCTAGTCGACAAATCGCAAATCCTCTTCGAGGCAAGGGTTTTGCAACACCGACAGTTTGGTGTTGTTTAGATAGGTAATCGCTCGGATTGAGTGAACCTGCGCTAATACCGCCCGAAGACCTAAGGTTGACTACTATGACTGGCCCTAACACTGGTGCAAAAGGCCTTGCCCGCTACTTATTAATGGGGTTTGTCTTCGCATTCGCTGGCAATAACGTGCTAGCCAATGCCATAGATGACGTATCACGCATAGTCGTTACCCACGCCAGCGGCGGAAATACACCGCTGCAAATTGCAGAAATCATCGCGATAAATAAAGACACTCTGCAAGATGCAGCATTACTCACGAACGGTGCAACCGCAATATCCTCCGGCACATACGGTGACGTTAATCGATACGGCCCGCGACATACCATTGACGGAAATGCGTCCCCTGGAGTGGATGCTCAGGCAAATTACTACCATTCTTCTGGGCAGTCTCCGGACACACTGATCATCGTTTTAGCTGCACCTACCCCAATTTCTCGTTTAGATATCGTTGGTCGACTGGACTGCTGTCAAGTCCGTGACGTTTACGATATTCAACTGCAGGATGCAAATGGCACGACTCTGCATGAGCTCACAGCCGTTCAACCAACCGGAAATACCCGTCGAGCGACCATTGAGTTTGGGCCACAACCTGGACCATCACAACTGGGCTCCTGGGGGCCGGTAAAGCAGTGGCCATTGGTTGCAGTGTCCATGGCAAACCTACCGGATGGACGCATACTGACCTATTCCGGTTCTGAACGCCGCACGTGGCCAAGCACCGAACAAACCTACAGCGTCATTTGGGATCCGATTACTGATTCCTTCACTGAACGTCTTCACACAGGGCACAACATGTTCTGCGGGACGCTCACCTCAATGGAAGATGGGAACATTTTTGTCACCGGCGGACGTAACGGCTCAAACAGTCCCTGGACAACGGTGTTTGACCCAACCGAAGACGATTGGAAACCCTTGGAAAACATGGCCAGTGGCGGCCGCTGGTACCCAACTACCCTAACGTTGGGCGATGGCAACATCATGACCGCCATGGGTTCGGCAACCAACGTTCGAAACCCAGACCTTTTTTCAAGTGACAGTGGCTGGAGGGTACTCAACGGCATTGATTTTATCGAATTACGAACTCGCCGCTCTCCGCATAACTGGTTCCCACTGCTATCGCAAGCTCCCAATGGCGATGTTTTTCATTATTGGGATCCGATTGAAACGCACTTCATTTCAACCGAAGGTAACGGGCACTCAACACACGCTCACTCTGACCACGACCACACAGAGCATGCTGGTGGCGTACAGGTGATGTACGACGAAGGGAAACTGTTGATTTCAGGTTCGAACGACGGCAGTTGGAACCGCAACGACGATGTGCCACGCGAAGCGTTTACCGTGGATTTAAATACCGGTACGCCAAAAATTCAAAGCATTCAACCGATGATCTACCCCCGAAAGTTTCACAACTTCGTTGTGTTACCCACCGGTGGTGTTATGGCCGTTGGTGGAAACACCACAGGCGCAAAATTTCAAGACAACGGCAGCGTGATGGAGGCCGAGGTATGGGACCCGGATACCGGTCAATGGTCGCTAACGGCAGCGATGACGGTACCGCGTGATTACCACTCCACCGCTCTACTCATGGTCGACGGTCGCGTTATTACTGCTGGAGGTGGTTACTCATCCGGCAATCCTAATGCTGGGGGTACACATCAAGATGCGCAAATATTTTCCCCGTCTTATCTTTTTGATGACAACGGCGATTTAGCGACACGACCGGTTATAACCGCGGCGGTGGCTGATGCCAATCATGGTGAATCTTTGCTGGTGACCAGTACCTCAAACATTAGTGAATTCACCATGACACGATTGTCGGCGGTTACTCATTCAATGAATACTGACCAGCGATTCTTTCGACCTGATTTCGTCAACTTAGGTAACGGTAGCTACCAAGTAACGGTGCACAGCAACCCGAACGTCGCTACACCCGGTTACTGGATGTTGTTTGCTATTGATGCTAACGGTGTGCCTTCTGAAGCTGAGGTGATTCGGATCAACGCGGATGCGAACGGTACGGGCAATACCAGCGATCCTGCGAACGTATCCCCTATTACGGCAAGTCCAGAGTTATCCGGCACAGCGGTTAGCTACAACGCACAGGCTACAGGCACCGGGTTGGTATACAGCTGGAACTTCGGAGACGGCACAGGCGATACGCCATTTAGTACCAGTTCCACCATCAGTCATACGTTCCAGTCTCCCGGTCGTTACGTCGTATCGGTCACCGTAAGAAACGCGAGCGGCGTGGATTCGGTGGAAACCTTTACTCAAATGATTCACGACAACACATCGACAACGAAACCTTCGGCGTCGAACGGCTTACTGGAAATTACCCAAACGAACGAAGTCTGGGTCACCAACCCGGATAACAACAGCGTCGCCATTGTTGACACCGCAACGGCCACTCGAACGGCATTAATTCCCGTGGGTGAAAATCCGCGTTCCTTAGCCCTCGCTCCAGACGGTAGGGTTTGGGTGGTTAATAAAGATTCCGCCACAATCTCTGTGATTAATACCGCTTCACGTACCGTAGTTAACACGTTATCGCTTGACCGGGCAAGCCGACCGCACGGCATTGTGTTTAATTCACACAGCGCCTACGTAACACTCGAAGCCGTTAACGAATTACTTCAACTAGATGCCAGTAACGGCGCAGAGAAAAATCGTATAAACGCCGGGCTTCGCCCACGACACGTGTCTATCAATGCAGATGGGAATACGGTTTATGTATCCAACTACATCACAGACAAAATTCCCGGCGAGCACGGTGCGAATCCCGACGTCGGTAACACCGGTGCATCCATTGTTGAATTCAGTGCAACGCCAACCGCGCTGAATGAAGAACGAGTGATTACGCTGGCACACTCAGACAAGGTGCCCTCAGAGAACGAAGGCCCTGGATTACCCAACTATTTGGGTCCCATGGTCATCGCACCCAATGGTCTTACGGCCTGGGTTCCGTCAAAACAAGACAATATTCTTTCAGGCAGTTTGCGCGGCAAAGAAGGCATGACGTTCGATCAAACCGTCAGAGCCATCACCTCAAAAGTCGATTTAAATAACGGAACCGAAGTGCTTGCGGGTCGAGTTGATCATGACAATGCCAGCGTTGCCTCACATGGTGCCTTTGGACCTAACGGGCTCATGCTATTTGTGTCGTTAGAAGGCAACCGGCAAATCGCGTTGATCGATGCGTTAACCAATCTGGAATACGCACGTTTTGATACGGGGTTTGCCCCGCAATCTTTGCTGCTATCCAATAGCGGCACTACCCTCTTTGTGCATAATTTTCTGGACCGTTCACTGGGTGTGTTCGACGTAACAGAAGCCACCCTGCGCGGCAAATCCGATGTGGATGAAATCGCGACTGTCTCGCTCGTTAACAGTGAAACCTTAAGCGCAGAGGTTTTAAAAGGTAAAAAGCTGTTCTACGATTCGCGTGATGATCGTCTGGCCGGGCTGGACTACATGTCCTGTGCCGCTTGCCACAATGATGGCGAACACGACGGGCGTAGCTGGGACTTTACCGGTTTGGGTGAAGGTATTCGTAATACCACCAGCTTAAGAGGCATGGGTAAGAACACCGGTCGTCTGCATTGGACCGCCAACTTCGATGAAGTGCAGGACTTTGAAATTCAACTACGAAATTTCAATGGCGGCGAAGGCTTGATGGACGATGTGGATTATTTAACTGGCACCACAGCAAACCCATTTGGCAGCCCTAAGGCCGGTCTTAGCACCGACTTAGATGCGCTAGCCGCCTATGTGGCCTCGTTGGAAACGGCGTTGCCAAGCCCTTTAAGAGCTGACAACGGCGAACTAACGCCCGATGCTGCACAGGGGCGTACAACGTTTGCCAATAGTGGTTGTGCCAGTTGTCACAGCGGCGACACGTTCACGGATTCTGATTCGCAGCAACTGCATAAAGTCGGCACCATCGATTCGGATTCGGGCAACCGAAACGGCACGACCCTCGATGGGTTTGATACACCGTCGTTATTGGGTGTTTGGTCTAGTGCGCCCTATTTGCACGATGGATCTGCAGCTACCCTCGAAGATGCCATCGCCGCACACGCTAACACAACATTAAATGGAGCCAGTCTGAGTCAAGTTGCAGCCTTCGTTGCACAAATTGATTCAACCGAACCGGCAGTTCAACCGCCCGTGGTAGACCCCACGCCTGAAGTTGAGGTGCCGGATGGCCCCTACAGCACGATTGCCAATATTGTTATTGACGGCACCTTAAGCGACTGGCCCATTGAGGCCTTGCTGGCAACCGATGCACAGGATGCAACCGGTCGTTCGAACCGACTTGACTTCATGCGAGTCTGGGCTGCGCACGACAATCAAAACGTGTACTTCCGATACGATAACCACGCACCTAATGACGTTGAACTCGTTTGGGGCAACAGCATCGGTTTGGATATGGACGGTTCCGCGACTGGATACAGTGCCGGAAATTTGCCCATCGGCATAGACTATTTAATTGAGGGTGAAAACATTCACCGTTACACCGGTGATGGGGAATCCTGGTCGTGGCAATGGCTGGGAACAGTTAGAAATTCACTGAATGGCCAGTCCATTGAGATGGCGGTGCCACGTACGCTTATCGGCAATCCAGAAAGCTTTAACTTAATTTTCTCAGCAGACAACGCAAGTGTCGGCGGCAGTGCTATCGACTTTGTCCCCGATACAGCAACCGATACCGAAGCCATGATCGACACTCGTTTTATGTCATACAGCTTCGGTGACACCATCGATCAGCCAACACCCAATCCCACCCCGCCCAGTGCGATTTACTCTAATTCAATGAGTTCGGTCACCATCAACGGCAATTTAAATGAATGGCAAGCGGTAGATCCTTTAGGGGTGGATCCTAATGATGTAACACCTGACACCGGCACCTTGGACTTCCTGACGATTTGGGCCGGTCACGATGCAAATCACTTTTACTTTGCCTGGGAAAACGATGGGCCGAGTGAAATAACCTGGGGTAACGCCATCCTTATGGATACCGATTTAAATTCTGGCACCGGATTCCGAGGTTTCTTAAACGATTCACCGATTGGCATCGATTACCTGGCCGAAGGCAATAGCGTTTTTCGCTACACGGGGAACGGTAACGACTGGTCGTGGAATTACCTAGGCAGTTCAAATGTTGCAACCAATGGCAACAACATCGAAGTGCAAATCCCAGCAGCCATGATTGGTAACCCCACCAGTATGGAACTGTTTTTACGAGGAGATAGTGCTTCCATCGGCGGAATCGGTATTGACGTCTTTCCAGACCTTGCCGATCAAATAACCGCACCGATTACCGAAAGGCGTATTCGATACACCCGGGATAGCAATCAACAAGCTATCGATCAGCAAGCCGCATCGAACACGGTGGATCAATAACCATGATTCAAACAATGAAAACGCTCAAAAAGCTTAAGCGCTCACCGTCAGCTGCGTTAATAAGCGCGATGTTTATTTTGACCGGGTGCGAGGGTGATACCAGTGGTGTTCGATTGGGTGGGCAAGCCAGCGACAGTAATCAGCCACAAACCAATTTAATATTCGCGCCCGCTGCAGCGATTGCAGAAGCGCAACCACCCTCCTCAACCTTTACAGAACTTAGCCTGGACGGCGAAACACTTACTTTGGATGAACTTCAAGGTTTGATGTTCGTTCCGTATTGTTCCAGCTGCCATACGGGTGGTGGCGACTCATTACCCGCCTCTATGAACTTTACCAGCGCTGCAGATACCTACGTTAGCACCGTAGGCACCACCAGCACGGAAGATCCTCGCCTTTCTATAATTGAGCCCGAACAAGCAACCAACAGTTACTTGATTCGAAAACTTGAAGGTACGCAGTCTGTCGGGCAGTCCATGCCGTTAGGTGGCGATCCGCTTCCAGGCTGGATTATCGATGCGGTTAAACGATGGATTGATGATGGGGCGGTTTATTAATTCAAGGTATTTTTCAACTTGTGCGATTCACGAGTAACCTTTCGGGCTTGGAATCTTGAAGCTAACTTGATTAGATAGGAATTTGGTACCCATTTGCCAATGGTCGTATAACTACGATCAAAGACTCTTCACTATTCTCGCAATGCTGAAAAAATATAACGTCTGCCACAACAGCTGATTGACTGGGATATCGGTTCTGTCAATAGCCAGGATCGGTGCCCCTGTCAATTACTCCGTTACTTGTTCTGGTTATGTTCGCCTCGACAGGACTGAAAGTATAGAAATTTCCACTGATCGCCTCACGACCTTTTGGACAGTCACTAATTTCACTATTCGTACGATTTTCCAACGTATAGAAACTGTGCAAACGATCTCCAAGATGCAATCTCAGCTAGTACTGTTTCATCGCCATGGTCTTCCGTACAGGCAACAGCCGCCTCAAGATACGACTCGATGGTTCCGTTTTCCCATCCATTTTCTTCCGATGTATATGGGCTGTTGCAATTAATCTTGCCTTTGGAAACAGTATCTTCACGGTCTCTAATCAACGCTTTGAAAAATGCTAAAAACGATTTCTTGTCGCACACGTTGACCAAGTGATCTACTAAATCATTCATATGTAAATCTGCATATTAAGTGTTCGTTATCCCATAGATACCAAACTACGAAAGTCAGCATTTGATCGGTTGCAGCCGGGCACGATACAAACTGTTCAGTTCTCGCATACTCTTCACTAGCAACGTAAAGCCTGGCAAAACGGCTAATTGACAAAGCCTTGGGGCGCGGCGAGACCGCGTTCAAGGGCTTTGTCAATTTGTCAGGCTGCTGCGTATTGTTATGCCTTTTTTAGACTAAAAGCCAGATCCCGTAAGAAAACCGTTCAAACGAAATGGAAATTTTCTGAATACTTACTAAACACGTTATAAATAATGTAGCGGAAATCACAATCGCCAAACCAACGTGAAATTTCCCTGTCGAATTGACGATGCTTCCATTGACCGAAGCAACTAGCCGCAACCTGCAATTACCGATATAGTGCAAAATTTAATTTGTGGACCCTTGATTTCCGTTCATCCCAAACGTTAGTCACTGCTGATACCTTGTACCAATCGGCTTCAGTCTTAGATATTGGTGACTCAGTTACCAAATTAGCCTCAGAACTAAATTGCTAGGCGATCACTCCAATTCCAAATGTAAAAGTGCCTACCACGATATTCGATGCTGTCCCTTGAAGCAGCACCGCAAAAAATACGACTAGGTAAACAAACCATTGAGGGTTTGATACTGCCTTTAGACCGGCACAAAAACACTTACCAGCGACTTTTGATTGAACCGTAGGTGATGGGCATGAAATTGCCATTTATTCACTCGCGATAATTAAAAGACCAATTACAACATCGCTACGATTGATACAGAGTTTTCTCAGCATTGCGCCAATTTGGCCAAAGCGTGCAGCGTTCCACCGCAACCCTTCGTCAGACTTGTTCAGATATACTTTTGAATGGTTTTTCATAGATCGACAACTCTTCCGCTAAACCATCAAGCCCGGGAAAAAGAGTTGAAGGTCCCACACCAAAAAGCCTGAGTTTTTCGCGAAACTGTGGTTTCTGCGGCCCGGGAATTACCAATTTAATTATTCGATTATTGTCCTCGAACGAAATCTTTGGCTCATGATGCAGAGTAAAAACAGATCTTTGAGCAACGATTCTATCGGTGAAGTGACTCGGGCGATACTTGCTGGTGTTTTTTACCTTAAAAGGATCATCTGTAAACGAGGAATTTAGTGTTTTATTTGGGGTTTTGTAAATATATACAGCACAATCTAAACTGTTGTCTGTTGGGTCCTCGTTGCATTGTTGAGTTGCAAAGAATAGTGCAACCAAGGGATTGTAACTCCAATCTAGTAGCCTTGTAGGCAAGCCATGATGTTGCGCCAGAGCCAACCACTCTAGATCAGTGGTTGGAACACTACGTAGATATGGTATGGCTCTTTCTTTGAATCTGGTAAACAGTCTTCTTTCAAAAGAAGGAAAACCGGTCCCCGCTTGATTACTATTAAAGGTACGCCCAATTGATGTTATTAGTGTGTGTTTTTCAGAATCCTTCACACCTCGAAATATAACTTTCTGGCGCGGAACATTGCTGATCTCGAACTGCAGAGATTCAAATGTGGTTATTTTAATTAGTTTCATAGATACCGCTCAGAAGCCTAGCGCTCACAACAACGGCAAAGTGCGTGACGTTCAAATTACCGCAAAATTGAGCCAAGCGAGATGTCAATTTGTGCGTTGCGTGCTTGGCCGTCTGCTTGAGATTGTTAGGTTCGCCTTACCTATAACCGCACTATGCGACAAGACGCTTGATACCTTTTGGAGGATCAATCGATGAAAGCTCGTAAGCAACCTGGAGGTTCATCCAGAATTCAGGAGTAGTCCCCAATGCTTTCGCTAACAACCATGCGGTATCCGGTGTAATTCCTCGTTTGCCACGAACTAATTCATTCACACGTTGAATCGGAATATTTAGATGACGTGCAAACTCTGATTGGGAAACTTCCAAGGGTTCCAAATATTCAAATTGGAGCACTTCACCAGGATGAGTTGTTGTTCTTTTATTTGGCAGCATTTTCGTCACCTATGGTAATCAATAATTTCGACATCTTCGGCACCGCCATCAGCCCATCGGAATATCAACCGCCATTGCTGGTTTATTCTGATACTGTGAAATTCCGATAAATCGCCACTCAACTTCTCTAATCTATTGCCTGGGGGCGATCTCAAATCTTGCATTGTGGTTGCCGCATTGAGCATATCCAATTTCCGAAACGCATTAGCTCGGATTGCGGGAGGCACCTTGCGAGATTGAGCCGAACTACGA
Organism: Granulosicoccaceae bacterium; assembly: GCA_020629835.1. Classification (GTDB taxonomy): domain Bacteria; phylum Pseudomonadota; class Gammaproteobacteria; order Granulosicoccales; family Granulosicoccaceae; genus Granulosicoccus. The sequence goes on along the minus strand of JAHDCO010000017.1, from coordinate 33,064 downwards.
CCGCGGTAGAAATCTTCCGTTAATTTATTTCCGAACGATCGTATCATATCCAAATGTTATCATTTACACGGTATATGTGTAAACATGTAAGATTCAAAGCGTTGCCGCTACGGAGTTCGCTCTCGCAACCTTGCATTTGTGTATCAAGCTGCGCCTTATCCCCACCCGGGCGATTACCGCGCTAGTCGGGTTAGAATACACCTCATCTCAAGCGCACTTGCTACTAATTCTCGTTTGCCTAACAAACAGATCAGGCCTATTTAAGAACTTAATTACTCATCTTGAAAGCACTGTCAATCAACGATTCCGCCGCTCCCCCAATATCCTACCCAACACCGCCCCAGCAGCTTCAGTAATAGGCGTACCCGGCCCAAAGATCTCAGCAACACCAGCATCCCTTAAAAAGTCATAGTCCTGCTCTGGAATCACCCCACCGCAAACAACAATGATATCGGGCCGGTCTAAATCGGCTAACGCTTGTACCAACGCGGGAATTAGGCTTTTATGCCCTCCAGCGAGGCTGGAAATTCCAACCACATCAACGTTCTTTTCTACGCATAACTGTGCAACTTCTTCTGGCGTTACAAACAACTCGGACAAGTCCACCTGAAAGCCGATGTCCGAGAACGAAGAGGCAATAACCTTCGCACCTCGGTCGTGTCCGTCTTGACCCATCTTGGCTACTAGCAACTTGGGTTTGCGCGATTTGCTATTTACAAACGCATCAACCTTTTGTTTGACCATTTGAAATTCAGGGGACTCGGCTTGATGTGCGCCGTATACGCCACTCACAGATTCAGGTGAGGCTTTGTATCGCCCAAAGACGGTTTCCATGGCAGATGATATTTCACCTAAGGTGGCTCTGGCGCGAGCCGCGTCAACGGCTGCGGCTAACAAGTTACCTTTTCCGCTTTCAGCAACATCGGTGAGCTTCTGCAATGCAGCTTCACACTCAGCGCTATCGCGGCTGGCTTTGATGGACGCCAATTGGGTCACTTGCTCGGCGCGCACTTTGGTGTTGTCCACTTCCAGAATATCGATACTGACGTTATCTTCTAATCGATACCGGTTCACACCCACGACCACGTCTGATCCGTTGTCCACACGGGCCTGTCGGGTTGCGGCAGCAGACTCTATTCGGCGCTTCGGCAAACCGTCTAATACTGCTTGCGTCATTCCGCCTAAGGATTCAATCTCTTCAATCTGTTCCCAAGCGGCAGTTACCAACTCTTCGGTTAAGGCTTCAACGTAGTGAGAACCGCCTAGTGGATCAACGGTTCGCGTAACGCCGGTTTCGTGCTGCAATATTAATTGCGTGTTACGCGCCACGCGAGCTGAGGTTTCTGTGGGCAGCGCGATGGCTTCATCAAAGGCATTGGTATGCAGTGATTGTGTGCCACCCAATACGGCGGCCATCGCTTCATACGCGGTTCGTACAATATTGTTGTAAGGGTCTTGTTCGGTTAACGAAACCCCAGACGTTTGGCAATGCGTACGTAACATCTTGGATCGATCGTCTTTTGCACCCATGTCCGTCATGATGCGCGACCACAACTGCCGTGCCGCTCGCAGCTTGGCCACTTCCATAAAGAAGTCCATGCCGATACAGAAGAAGAAAGATAAGCGCGGGGCGAACGCATCAACATCTAAGCCGCGGGCTTTGGCTGAACGCACGTACTCCATACCATCTGCCAGGGTAAACGCCAGCTCTTGCACAGTGGACGCACCGGCTTCCTGCATGTGATAACCAGAGATAGAGATGGAGTTAAAGCGCGGCATTTTTTCAGCCGTGAATTCAATAATATCGGCCACGATGCGCATGGAAGGCTCAGGCGGATAGATGTAGGTATTGCGCACCATAAATTCTTTCAAAATATCGTTTTGTATGGTGCCCGTGAGCTGGGCTGCATCCACTCCCTGCTCTTCACCAGCCACGATAAACATGGCTAACGTTGGAATCACCGCGCCATTCATCGTCATCGATACCGACATCTCATTCAACGGTATGCCGTTAAACAAGATTTTCATATCTTCCACCGAATCGATGGCGACACCCGCTTTGCCCACATCACCCACCACGCGTGGGTGATCACTGTCGTAACCTCGATGGGTGGCTAAATCAAACGCCACAGATAAGCCTTTTTGCCCGCTGGCTAAATTTTTTCGATAAAACGCGTTGGATTCCTGTGCGGTGGAGAACCCTGCGTATTGGCGTATGGTCCACGGACGACCGGTGTACATCGTGGCTCGTATGCCGCGCGTAAACGGCGCTTCACCGGGCACTTCGGTTTGCGGCGCATGATCTTTGGCTGTGTACAACGGTTTGACAACGATGCCATCCGGTGTTTTGCTGCACAGCTGGACGGGCGACTGACCTTTTAAATCTTTGGTTGCATTGCTTATCCAGCTTGTCGGCAAATCATCCAACGCCGCACTGTCCACCACATTAGTGGCTCCATGCTCACTCACACCGGATGTATCCTTGCTCATACCTCAAACTCCAAAATCACATCGTCCACACTCAGACTTTGCCCCTCGGTTGTCGGCACCGACGCCACCACACCCGAGCGTGCCGCGGTCAGGACGTTTTCCATTTTCATCGCTTCCACTATCGCCAGTGCCTGACCTTCTTCCACTGAATCACCTGGCTTAACGTGCAGCGCTACCAGTAAACCCGGCATGGGTGCCAACAGTTGGTTCGAAGTATCTTCAGGAACCTTTTCGATCATGCGATCGGCAAGTTTTGCTTTATGCGCGGACATTAAACGCACCAACTGAACACAACCGCGGTGTTGCAACACAAACCCTTCTGCCGCCAGCCCGACTTGCACATGAACCGCTTGACCATTCACGGTAGCGTGGCAGATGGATTGCCCCGGAATCCAATCGGTTTCTACCTGCAGGTCAATCGGTTCAGCCGATTCGTTGCCTGCAAGACTCATCTCTATCGACCAAGAAGCATCACCAGCCGTTGAGGAAGCTGTCTCCTGCCACGAGACGGGGTAATTCACACCGTCCATTCGGACAACCGATGCAATAGGCGTTTGTGCTCGGGTGCCCGCGAGTACCTCGGCGTTTTGTGGCGTAGCGTTGCCTGCGTTTAGCAACGGCCGTTGCGATTGATTAATACGTGTGAGTGCGGTCGCAACGGCCACAAACGTATTACGAATGTCCTCGGTTAATTCAACGCCAGAAAAACCATCTGGATACTCTTCAGCAATAAACGCTGTGGTCAAATTGCCCGAGCGAAATCTGGGGTGTTCAACAATCGCAGACAAAAAAGCTAAATTATCGCCAGAGCCGTTCATTTCAAACTGATCCAACGCGTGCGTCATGTGTATTGCTGCGCCTTCTCGTGTCGGTGCCCATGTACACAGCTTGGCAATCATGGGGTCGTAGTACAGCGAGATCTCGCCACCGGCAGCAATACCTGAATCGCAGCGTGTCACTGGGGTATCGGTTCCCGCTGGTGGCAATTCAAATGCCAAAGCATCGGCAGGTGGCGCGTAGTGAGACACCCGGCCCGTCGCGGGCAAAAAGTTACGCACGGGGTCTTCTGCGTACACACGTGCTTCAACCGCCCAACCGTTGAGTTTGATATCGCTTTGCTTGATTGAAAGTGGTTGCCCTGATGCAACGAGGATCATCTGCTCCACTAAGTCGATACCGGTAATTAATTCAGTCACCGGATGTTCAACCTGCAGGCGCGTGTTCATTTCAAGAAAGTAAAAGTTGCGGTTCGCGTCTACAACAAATTCCACCGTACCGGCACCGGAGTAATTTACTGCTTTACTCAGCGCAACCGACTGCTCACCCATCGCTTTGCGAGTGGCTTCATCCAAAAACGGTGATGGCGCTTCTTCTATGACCTTTTGGTTTCGCCGTTGAATCGAACACTCACGTTCGCCGAGATAAATCACATTGCCGTGGTTATCCGCCATCACCTGAATTTCAATGTGCCGAGGTTCGGTAATAAATTTTTCAACGAAAATTCGATCATCACCAAACGAAGATTTTGCTTCCGATTGCGAACGTTCAAACCCCTCTTTCGCCTCTTCGGTGTTCCAGGCAATGCGCATCCCTTTGCCGCCACCACCCGCACTGGCTTTAATCATGACGGGGTAGCCGATGTCATCGGAAATTTCCGCACAATGCTCGGCATCACGAATCAAATCCATATGACCAGGTACCGTGCTCACTCCGGCATCCGCAGAAAGCTTCTTGGACGTGATCTTGTCGCCCATCTTGCGAATGGCGTCAGCCCGGGGGCCGATAAACGTAATATTCTCAGCCGCTAAGGCTTCAGCGAAGTCCGCTTGTTCAGATAAAAAACCGTACCCGGGATGCACGGCATCAGCCTGAGTATCTTTGCAGGCTTGTATGATCTTATCGATAACCAGGTAACTGTCAGCAGCAGTAGTACCGCCAATGGATACCGCTTCATCGGCATAGCGCACATGCAAGGCATCCGCATCCACATCCGAATGAACAGCGACGGTTTCTATTCCAAGACGTTTTGCCGTTGCAAACACACGGCAGGCAATTTCACCGCGGTTTGCCACCAAAATTTTCTTAATCATGATGCGTCCCTTACAGTGGAATGTTGTCGTGTTTACGGCGTGGTCGTGGCGCTTGCTTGCCCCGCAACAACGATAAGCTTCGTGCTAACCGCCGCCGTGTGGAATGCGGTTGTATGACTTCATCAATAAAGCCTCGTTGCGCTGCGATAAAGGGGTTAGCAAAGCGCGCTTCGTAGTCCGCGGTTCGTTGCGCAATCTTTTCAGGGTCATCCAACTCACTGCGGTACAAAATTTCAGTAGCGCCCTTAGCTCCCATGACCGCAATCTCAGCCGTTGGCCAGGCGTAATTGACGTCCGCACGAATGTGTTTGGATGCCATGACGTCGTAAGCACCGCCATAGGCTTTACGCACGATCACCGTGATCTTTGGCACAGTGGCTTCGGCGTAAGCAAACAGCAATTTGGCACCGTGTTTAATGATGCCGCCGTATTCCTGTGCTGTGCCGGGCAGGAACCCAGGCACATCAACAAGCGTTACCAGCGGCACATTGAACGCATCGCAAAAGCGCACAAATCGCGCCGCTTTGCGCGAACTGTTGATGTCTAAACAACCGGCCAACACCATCGGTTGATTGGCGATAACACCCACGGTTTCCCCATGAATGCGAACAAAACCGCACAGAATGTTGCCAGCAAAGTCGCGCTGAATTTCAAAGAACTCCCGGTCATCGGCAATGCTGACGACCGCCTCTCGCATGTCGTACGGCTTGTTGGCATCACCGGGTACCAGCGTATCCAGCGATACATCCTCTCGGTCGTAGGGGTCGTGGCATTGCCGAATGGGCGCACTGTCGTCGCTGCTTTGCGGTAGGTAATCAAACAAGCGACGCACTTCCATAAGCGTTTCAAAATCATTATCGAACGCAGCATCGGCAACTGAGGATGTGTGCGTGTGCGTCTTAGCACCGCCAAGCTCTTCTGCGGTTACCACTTCATTGGTCACGGTTTTAACTACATCGGGGCCTGTGACAAACATGTAGCTGGTGTCTTTCACCATGAACACAAAATCGGTCATGGCAGGTGAGTACACAGCGCCGCCCGCACAGGGACCCATAATCACCGATATTTGTGGAATAACGCCCGAGGCCTGCGCATTTCGCCAGAACACTTCGGCGTAACCACCCAGGGATGCCACACCCTCCTGGATACGCGCACCACCAGAATCGTTTAACCCGATAATGGGAACGCCGTTTTGCATGGCCAAGTCCATGACTTTCATGATTTTCTCAGCGTGCGTTTCGGACAAGGAACCGCCGTACACCGTGAAGTCCTGAGAAAATACATAAACGGGTCGTTGATTGATGGTGCCCCAGCCCGTGACTACACCATCGCCCGGGATTTGCTGATCGGCCATGCCGAAATCGGTGCAGCGGTGGGTTTTGTACAGGTCGTATTCTTCGAAGGACCCGTCGTCCAACAGGACGTCCACCCGCTCACGCGCGGTTAGCTTACCTTTGTCGTGCTGACGGTCGATGCGGGTTTGTCCCCCGCCCAGGCGGGCGGCGGCTCGTCGATCTTCCAACTCTTTCAGGATAGGGTTCATACGGCTCTGTCTTGGTCTTCACCGCCAGCAGCGGTGGATATGGGCAAAATTTGCAAAGGCTGGATAGGCTTGCAATGCGCGGAAATACACGCCAATACGCGCAAAACCGGCACTAACACACACTGATCATAGTGACTTAAGGCTTTTTCGTCGATTAGATTCAAGTGGTGAATTGTGATATTTGCATATTGCAAATGTGTTTTAGTAAAATTGCGAAATGCGATCCTCCAAACTTTTTATTGGCCAGTCCTTGCGCGATATCCGCACGGAACACGAACTGACACAGGCCGGTTTTGCCAAGGCGCTGGGTATTTCAACCAGCTACCTGAATCAGATGGAGAACAACCAGCGCCATGTGACCGCGACGGTGCTGCTGGCCCTGGCCGAACAGTATTCGGTGGATATCGCCACCCTGTCCTCTCACGACCACGAACGCCTGTTGGCTGACTTGGTGGAATGCTTCGCTGACCCGGTATTCAAAGGACGTGCACCATCAGCCCACGAGCTGAAACTGGCTACCCAGAATTCACCGGGCGTGGCACGGGCCTTAATCACCATGCACCAGGCGCTGCGCCAAACCAGCGATCAACTGGCCGAACTGGATGATTCCATTCATCGTACCGGATCGTTATCAGAGCCAACGCCTTATGAAGAAGTGCGTGACTATTTCCACTTCACCAATAACTACTTGCATGATTTGGATACCGCTGCTGAAGATTTAACTAAACGACTCGACCCCAGCGCACGGGACCCCTTTGATGCACTGAGTGCTTATGCTGAGGCGAAGCATCACTTACGCATCGTCTTAGAAGACGGCGACAGCGCAACGCTTCGTCATTACGTGCCAGGTGGTAATTCTCTGTACTTAAATAAACGGCACAGCCGAGCCACGCGCGCGTTTCAGATTGCCTGCCATATCGGCTTACTGGAACACAGCAGCACCATCGATGCGTTGATCGCATCAGCTCAGTTTCGTACCGATGAGGCGGCCGACATTTGCCGCATCGGTGTTGCAAACTACTTTGCTGGCGCAACCCTGATGCCGTATGAAGCATTCCATGCTGCAGCCCGGCGGCTGCAACACGACTTGATGTTGTTAGCGGATGAATTTGATACCAGCATCGAACAAGTGGCCCACCGCTTAAGCACGCTACAGCGACCTGGCCTTACCGGTGTACCCATCTTCTTCGCGCGCGTCGATCGTGCGGGCAACATAACCAAACGTCACAGCGCTACCAAACTGCAATTCGCTCGTTTTGGTTCCGCATGCCCGTTGTGGAATGCGCACAAAGCGTTTGAAAGCCCCGGGCAATTCATCCGGCAATTGGCTGAAACACCGGATGGAGAACGGTATTTATGCGTAGCCACAACCGTCGACAAACCCTCTGGCGGTTTTACCGATCCGAATCGACGCTATGCACTGGCGTTAGGGTGCGAGGTGAAATACATCGATCAGTTCGTGTACGGCTCTCAATTAAATGCAGCCGCGCCAGAAGCCTACGAACCCATCGGTGTGTCGTGCCGCATTTGCGAACGTGCCGATTGCGTACAACGTGCGGCGCCGCCATTAAAGAGCACACTGCACATTGATCAAAACGTTCGGAAGATTATTCCGTACGGATTATCTTAAGCCAGTGGCGGTAACGGCCGTGCGTCTATCGGCGTTAAGGTTTTCTGCATAACCACGGTATCCAGCCAACGTTCGTGTTTGTAGCCAACGTTCTTTAAGGTACCCACTACCTCGAAGCCGCAGCTTTCGTGCAAACGCACAGAACCCGTGTTGCTGGAGTCGCCAACGATTCCCACCAATTCACGCAAACCAATTTGTTCACAGGCGTGAATAATTTCCAGCAGTAACGCTTTACCTACCCCATGGCCGCGAAAGCGTTCGTGCACATACACAGAATTTTCGGCTGTGTGTCGATAGGCTGATCTTGGACGATAACGCCCCGCATAGGCATAACCGACGACGGCACCTTCGATGACCGCAACGAGATAGGGAAAACCGATGGATACGATGGCATTACGCCGCTCAGTTAAGGCATCCACAGACGGCGGAATTTCTTCAAAGCTTGCTGACCCAAACCGCACCTGCTCTTCATAAATCGCATGTACGGCAACCATGTCTTCGATTTCGCACGGCCTGATACAAACGGCACTGCCTTGACTGGCTGAATCCATACAAACGCTCAAACGGCTAGAACATATTGGATAACAGTATGCCAACACCGAGGCGCTGCTGGAAGTGGTCATAATCCACTAGCGCATCGCCATAACCATTAAAATAATGCACTACCCCGCGAAAGCGCTGAAATAACGGGAAACTCAACGCGACGCTAAACGCCCCCTTACCGGTTTTCGGGTTACCGCGCAGGTTACCGAGCACACGGTAGGTGTCTCCGCGCCAGCCAAGCGCGACTTCCCCGTACCCCATGAAGTCGAGGATGTTCGGGTTATCGTCCCCTTCGGGACTGTTCGCTGCGGGTTTTTCCTTCTCCGGTATGCGATACCAGGGCTTAATGAAGCCATAAAAGCGAGGGCCTTCAAACATCAGCCCGGCGTAAACGCGGTTCCAGCTGCGCGACAAACCCTGTACCTGACCGTTGGACTGATGTTCAATGCCAAACAGCGCTGTGGGTTGCAGGCCAAGTGGTTTCCACGTCAGTGGCACCACATAGAAGAGTTCAGGTTGATAATTAATTTCTCTGAACGGGCTGGACACGTCCTTTGAGTAAAGCTGCCACCAGGCTTCCAGGGTAAAACCCACCTGCAAGGCATCACCAGCGGTAAACAAATCCCGATCATTCAGTTGCACTTTAAGGCTTAACTGAAACTTAACTTCCTCCGGGCCGTAGAAGCTTGTGATCTCAGGGTCTATCTCGTCGTACACCGTGCGGTTTAAGGCACTGGTGTAGCTCACAGGTAACACGTAATTCTGCTTATGGGCGACGAATACGTAAGGGTTATCGACCGTGTCTGACTCATCCCGTTCGCGTTCAGCTAACTTGTCTTCACTGGCCAACACATAAGATGGAGCAATCAGTAAAAATGCACTGAGTAACGTGTACTTAAACAGTATTACCCACAGGTTGTTTATGCTATTCAAACAACACTACCTGTTTTTCTAATCAAGGTTGATCCCCAAAACAACACGGCACAGACGCACACCATACTAGGGCCGGTTGGGGTATCCAAATACCAGGATACATACAGCCCAGTGAGTGCGGATACCACACCAAAAACGGCTGCGAGTACGGCCATCGCTTCTGGGGTGCCGGCAAATCGTCGCGCTGTTGCAGCCGGAATCAGCAGCAAGGCTCCAATAAGCAACGCACCAACCACTTTGATTGCGACGGCCACAACCACAGCGAGTGCAAACGTAAGCACCCACTGTTCAGACTTTGGATTCACACCGGCTGCCTGAGCCATTTCTTCATTAACCGTTGCGATCAGTAAACGATTCCACCGCCACACCAGTAATCCCAACACACTGGCAACACCGCAGGCAATGAGTGCAAGGTCTGTCACCGAAACCGTCAAAATATCTCCAAACAGATAGGCTGAGACATCGACGCGAATACCTGAAACAAACGAAACCGCCACAAGGCCAAACGCCAGCGCGGAATGAGCTAACACGCCGAGTACTGTGTCCATCGGATACCCCCTGTCACGCAACGCAGACACGGAAACAGCCATAAATAACGCCATGGCTAACGCGCCAAATAAAATCGACACATCCAACGCTAACGACAGCGCGACACCCAAAATCGCTGCATGCGCTGTCGCATCACCGAAGTACGCCATGCGCCGCCACACAACAAAACAGCCTAACGGCGCGGCAATCACGGCAACACCGATTCCAGCCAACGCGGCACGCCATAGGAAGTCGTCGAGTACGTTCATGGCTTTAGCAAACGCGCTTAGTGATCATGATGGTGGGTATGCTCATGACGATACAACGCTAACGCGCCCTGAGTACCCGTTCCAAATAACGCACGGTATTCCGGAGCGGTAGCCACTTGCTCGGGACGGCCAGCACAACACACATGGCCGTTTAAGCAAATAACGTGATCCGATGACGCCATGACCACATGCAGTTCGTGGCTGACCATCAAAATTGCACAACCTAATTCGCTACGGATCTCTTCAATTTGCCGGTAGAAGTGTGCAGAACCCGGCTGGTCCAGGCCCTGGGTGGGTTCATCCAGAATAACCAGCTGAGGATTACCCAATAGCGCGCGCGCCAGTAACACGCGCTGGCGTTGCCCACCCGATAATTGCGTGAACGGTCGATCTGCACAATCCGATAAACCGGCCTGTGCTAACACCTGATCGATTTCTGCACGCTTGACCATCTTTGGCAAACTCAGCAAACGACCCACGGTCAGCGGCAGCGTGGGATCGATGTTCACCGTTTGCGGTAAATAACCCACCCTGAGGCCCGGCTGCCGGTCAATTGAGCCGTGACTTAACGGCACGCTGCCCACCAACGCTTTTAACAGCGTTGACTTACCCGAACCGTTTGGGCCAACGATGGTGGTTATTTCACCAGGATGAATACGCAGGCTAACGTGTTGCAAAATGGCGTCCGTGCCGCGATGAACCGACAGCTCATTTGCCTGGATCAGCGGCAGTTGGGACACACACCCTCCACTTCAACTACCGTTTGCTCGATGAGAAAACCCACATCTTTCGCTGTTTTGCCCAGTGCTCCTCGAGTTAACTCAGGTTGGGTTTCCACAACCGAGCTACATAGCCGGCAAATAAAAAACGTGGGCGTGTGGTCGTTCTCAGGTGAATGGCAGGCGATGAACGCATTAAGCCGCTCAATTTTATGCGCAAAACCATGCTGAACCAGAAAATCGAGCGCTCGGTAAGCCACCGGTGGTTGAGAATTAAACCCGTCCTCTTTCAACTGATCCAGGATGTCGTAGGCACCCATGGCCTTGTGCTGCGTGAGTAGAATTTCCAACACCCGCTGCCGAATGGCGGTGAACTGCAGCCCGTTCGCTTGGCAGCTCTGCTTGGCGTGAGTAACCGCTCGCTCAATGCAGTGTTTGTGATTGTGGCTCTTGAAGCCTGGTGGCGCGACAGATTTAGCAGATTGTGCGGCCATAGGGAGATCGGGCGACTTGGGAGGACCACTATTGTAATACTATAGCGTCATGGATAAGTACCCCATTCGACGAAACGCGATCGTAATTGGCTGTGTAGCGGCTTTCGCGCTCAGCGCACTTGGCCGTGCTGGCAGTTTCTCAGATGCCCCCTTGGCGCCGACACCCGTCGACTTGATGCTCGTTAGTACGGTTGCCAACACCCCCAGACCCGCGATGGCCTCCGAGAGCAAGGTGCAACCTTATATCGTCACCGATATTCCTATTATTGGGTCGCTGGTTACTACGCTGTTAGGAGGGCGAGGCAGCGTCACAAGCTTGCTGGATGCCAAACAGTCACCGCATCACTATTCCATGAAGCCCAGTGCCGTTCGCGCCCTGAGTGATGCCGATCTGGTCATCATGATAGACCGAGCGTTCATGCCAAAGCTGAGTAGTGCCATTGAAGCGGTTGCCCGTACTAAACCGATGTTGGTCATCAGTGAATTAGACAACAGCGAATTAAATAAACTCGCCGTACGTCAAGAACACGTTCACAGCCACCTCGAAATCCAGCGGCTGGATCTGCTGGGTTCAAAGGCTGCAGATTCTTCCGCAGCAGAAAGCACTTCGCCAGCCAATAGCAACATTGATCCCCATCTGTGGATTGACACCAATAACTTAAAATCCATTGTGTCCGTCATTGCCGATCGGTTGATAACGCTTTACCCAACCCTGAAAGCAGAAGTTACGGATCAGGAAACCAGGTTAATAGCCGAGCTAACAGCAATCTATGAATCTCAACAAGCACGCTGGAGTGAAAACACCGGCGCGCGTTTTATTACGCTGCACGATTCAACACAATACTTTGAAGCTCAGTTTGGGCTGGAATCCATTGGCAGCGTGTTCGCAAGCACACACATTAGCCCTGGCCCCAAACAAGTTCAGGCGTTGCAGCAACTGGCGAAGAATGAAAATGTCAGCTGCATCATCACAGACCCCTACACCAACCCACGCTGGGTCAGTATGCTAAAAGTTGATGACAGCATTAACGTGGAGACCATCGATATACTCGGTGTAACATCCGACAACCAAACGTTCACTGAGGTACTGGCCGAGGTTAACGATGGATTTGCTCGCTGTTTGAACGTTCAGTAGGGACGTTGAATAGCCAGGCGGTAAAGTGAATACGCCACGATACAACTGGGCTATTCACTAAACCGCGTGAACTGATACAACGGGCTAGCGCACAACACAAACCGCTTGTGCAACCACTTCCCCTGAAAACGTTGGTACCGTACAGCGATAGGCGCGATCATCAATAAACGCGTCCGCTTCGACAATATCCGACGTGCTGCAAGCTCCACCGGAAATGTAACGCGGGTAGATTGTTCCATAAAAATCATCCACATAATTCGATGGGCAACGCGCAACACAGGTTTCTCCGGGACCAACGTCTGTACAGGTGGTGTAAACCTGTAATGTGTAATAGGAGTAGTTGTATCGTACGTTCTGTGCACCTTCACCGTCATACTCAATCGGCACGATGTATTCCCCGTTTTCATCCAGCCCGCCGTTTGGACTGAAGTTGCCTTCCGCGTCGAACCACACGACAACATAGTCTCCAGGCTCGACCAGGGTATAGCTCGTGCCCTCAGTCACGGTAACGTAGTATCGGTAGTCGAGGTAAATGTTATAACCTTGCGCCCCCTCTATTGCACCCCAGGATAATTCGTCCCCGTTTAGGGTGACATCTTTAATGGTGGGTAAATTTTCAGCATGAAGTATTCCGCCGGTAATCATGCCCAAAAACAACATCATTGATCGTAGTAATTTCATAGTGCGCCACAAGGTCTGTCAGTCAGTGAGGCCAGACCTTACAACACGATTTCACATTAGGGAAAGGTAATTTTTCCGCGGCATTTTCTTGACCGGAAAAACGATTAGTTGCTTTTTATTTTTACCTAACTTTTCTGCGCCGTGAAGTCATCGCAAGTAAAGTCCCAATACTCTCGCGTATCTAATTGAGCGTCGCTTGCGTGCAATAGTATTGACGTTACGTAGTCTCCAACCCGTTCGGGTTGCACAAGCTCATTATTATCTCTTAATCGCTTAAACAACTTAACCGTTTCGGAAATTTTTGCAGCGTTAAGAACTTCATCAACTAAAGGTGTTGCAACAGCGCCAGGGAATAGTCGAATGACACGGTAAGCGGTTGCCTCTACCGCCGCTGATTTTGCAGCCATTTGAGCGGCTGCCTTAACCATGGAATAGCCCACCCAACCCGGTCGTGGCTGCGCCGCTGAAAACGAGTCGATGTACACCACACGTGCGTTGTTTAGCTTCGAAATCAGTTGATTATTTAGCGCAATCGGTGCCATGACATGAACATTCATGTGCGACAACAGCTCGTTTGTATTGAGTGCTGAGTACGCCTCCGGACGTACCGTCGTGCCAGCAGCATGAACGACGCCATGCAATGCATCGAGAAGGTTCACTGAATCGATTATTTCCGAACGCCCTGCTTCGGTTGCAACATCTGCCTGTACGGTTCGAATCAAATCGGGATAGTGGCTCTTGAGCGCATTTAACTCAGATCCACGCCTTGCCACGGCGATAACCTCTTGCTCCTGCGCCGCTAATGCGAATGCCACAGCTCGGCCAATACCGCTGGACGCACCGGTTACCAGAAAACTCACGGCGTATTTAATTCATACATAAAGCTAACCCACACCCAGCAAGTTGTTGACATCATGCACCTGCCACGCGGTATCCGCATGGTGCTCCTCCAAATTACTGCCCTCACCACCAATTCGATCAACCACCACAAACAGCGGTTGCACACCGACGGGTGTCAGCACCCCGTGCCACGTATTACGATGATAATTAACCGCTTGCTTGCCCGTTGTTGCAAACGCTACTGGGTTCACGGGCTTACCATCACTGTCGTGCGCCACAATGACGAGAAAGGGTTCATTGTGCAGCGGTATAAACGCCTGGCTACCCAACGGATGGCGTTCTAACAAGTTAAGTGTATGAGGCAGTTTGTAAGGTTTAGCGTTAAACAAACTGATACCGGCGGTACCACCGTTAATAAACGACAGCTGCGCCAAATCCGTAAAACGCTCGCAGTTACCTTGATTGATAATCTGTGTCGGGGTATCACCCAGTTCGATAACATCACCAAACGGTGCGAATGTCGCGGCATCCAATGGTTGCACGTGTATGTCTGTTGCGTTCATAACTTACTCAGCATGCGCATTGGGCAACGGGTGATGCTGTCGCCAATGTTCAGCGATCTGTTGGCGTGTGCAAACCCAGGCCTTATCGTGAGACTTTACATAATCCAGAAACCGCATTAACGCTGCGGCTCGCCCCGGCCTTCCCACTAACCGGCAATGTAAACCGATGGACATCATCTTCGGTGCATTCTCACCTTCGGCATACAACACATCAAAACTGTCTTTAAGGTATTGGTAAAACTGCTCACCGGAATTAAAACCCTGGTTCGTGGCAAACCGCATGTCATTGGCATCCAGGGTGTAAGGCACCATGAGCTGTACGTGTTCGCCATCGCATTGCCAGTAAGGCAGTTCATCCGCGTAACTATCGGCGTTATACAAAAACCCGCCTTCTTCTGCCGCCAGTCGGTGAGAGTTTGGGCTGCACCGGCCTAAATACCAACCCACCGGGCGATGGCCCGTTGCTTCAGTATGAATGTCAATAGCCATTTGCATATGTTCGCGCTCTTCAGCTTCACTCATGTACTGATAATCAATCCATCGGTATCCATGGGAGGCAATCTCCCAATTCGACCGGAGCATCGCCGCTACCGCTTCGGGGTTTCTTTGTAAAGCCATGGCAACCGCAAACACGGTTACCGGCATATCGCGTTCAGTAAACATCCGGTGCAATCGCCAAAAACCTGCTCGCGAACCGTATTCGTAAATCGATTCCATGTTCATATGCCGCACACCCGGTAACGCTGCCGCACCGACTATCTCAGAAAGAAACGCTTCGGACGCGGCATCGCCATGCAACACACAGTTCTCACCACCTTCCTCATAGTTCACAACAAATTGCACAGCCACTCGGGCGTTATTCGGCCACTGCACTGGCGGTGGGGTTTCGCTGTACCCGACGAGGTCTCGAGCGTAAGGAGCACGCGAGGCAAGAGCGGTCAATCGGAACCGTGCAATTCGATGTATCTGATGAATGGCTTGGGCAAACTCTACGCTGGGCGAATTGGGTAATCGCGACTCAAAACCTGCCAGGATCTCATGCCGATTGCTGTTACGCACCGCCATGATGAAAGGGTGACCAAATTTGGTTTTGTATTGTGTGTTCAAATTGGTGAAGCGCTGAAGCTCTTCTTCGCTGCATTGGTCTAAACCGGCGCTCGCCTGCTCCGTCGTGGATGCCGTTGTCAGCTCTCCAGCCACCGCCGCTTTTCCTGCTAAATCCGGGTGCGCATTGATTAAGCCCAATCGCTCTTCAAACGTGGCCTGTTCCAAAATTTCTCGAAACCCCCGAACCAGCCCCTCCACAGAGTTGTGAGAGACGTTTAGCCCGTTTTCCCAGAGTCGTTCTGCCATCCAGGGCGAGTGCTCGTACAGGTCGCCAAATTTGGCCACAAAGCTGGCTCGGTCCAAATCGGACGTGCCTGGCAGCACCCAATCTTCAAAAGGCGTTTTTTGACTATCGTTCATGAGTGGATCGCGGCTCAACATCATAGACTGGGGCCCAATATAGTCGGTATTCGGGCGTTTTTGGTAGAGCTTACCGCTACACTCTGTATCAGCAAAGTTAAATGAAGGACAAGGCCATGGGCCGCTTAACCACACACGTACTGGATACCGCTCATGGCCACCCGGGCAACGGCATCGATATCGAATTAAGCCGTTTTGACGGTAACGCATGGGTAGCGTTGAAAACGGTCACCACGAACGCTGATGGCCGCGTGGATGAACCCCTGTTGGCCGATGATGCCCTTCTGGCAGGTCGCTATCAGCTCAGTTTTGCTGCTGGCAATTATTTTCGTTCCGCCGGACTTGATCTAAACGAAAACGCATTTCTGGATGACGTTGTGATCCGTTTTGGCGTGGAAAATCCTGATCAGCATTATCACGTGCCGTTGTTAATTTCTCCGTTTGGCTACTCCACTTACCGAGGCAGTTAATTCATGGAAGGCTACATCCTTGAATGGCTCAACTTATTGGGCCGATGGGCGCATGTCATTACAGGCATCGCCTGGATTGGGGCGTCCTTTTATTTTATTTGGCTTGATAACCATTTAGAGGCACCCAAACAAGATGCCCAGATAAGCCAAGGTGTCGGTGGTGAATTATGGGCGGTTCATGGTGGCGGTTTTTATCATTCACAAAAATACAAAGTCGCACCGCCAAGCCTTCCGGAGAACCTGCATTGGTTTAAGTGGGAGGCATACACCACGTGGATAACCGGTATGTTCCTGTTGGTACTGATGTACTGGTATCAGGCAGAAATTTACTTAATCGATCCCGGGGTTTCCAATGTATCCAAACCGGTTGCGGTGATCATTGGCATTGTTTGTATTGCGGGCGGTTGGTTAGCCTACGACGGCTTGTGCCGATCGAAATTCGGACAAAACGAACGCACCATGACGCTGTTGTTGTTCGTGTTTTTAAGCGTTACGGCTTTTGTTCTGTGTCAACTGTTTTCAGGCCGAGGTGCGTTCATTCACTTCGGGGCCATGTTAGGTACCATGATGGTGGGCAATGTGGCGATGGTTATCATGCCCGGGCAACGGGATTTAGTCGCAGCCAAAGAACAAGGCCGGGCACCCGACCCTATCCATGGCATACGCGCGAAGCAGCGCTCGGTACACAACACCTACTTTACGCTACCGGTGTTACTGGTCATGATCAGTAACCACTACGCGATGTTGTATTCGCACGCGTACAACTGGCTTATTCTTATTGGCTTATCGGTGGCTGGAGCTGCCATCCGGGTTTGGTTTGTACAGCGTCATTTTGGACGACCCTCCTGGATACCGCTTGCCGTTGCGTTTGGACTCTTAGCCGTTATCGCCGCCGTACTAACACCACGTCCAACAGTACCATTAGCCGCAGATGCACCGGTACCCACCCTTGCCGACGTGCACACTATTGTGTCTAACCGATGCGCATCGTGCCATGCAGATGTTCCTTCACAAGCCGGCTTCACCGCTCCCCCACAAGGCATCGTATTCAATACGCCAGAGGAAACGCGTCGCCAAGCCGAAACGATTTATCAACAAACGGTTGTGTTGCGAGCGATGCCCATAGGTAACCTCACCAACATCACCGAAGAAGAGCGAGCCACCATTGGCGCCTGGTACCAGAGTTTAAATCCATGAGTTACTACAGCCCAACGGGCGGATTGCCACCGCAATCGCAATTGATGTCTGCCACCGATCGCGCCGTGGTTACACCAGCGTATACGGTTATCCCAAAAGGTTGTAATACCGACATCGTAACCATTCGTCTGCCACATTGGGAGGCCACACGGGTGTGGGTATTACATCGACCGATTGCCGGTTTCGCCACCACGTTTTCGCAATACATGGTGGAAGTGAACCCGGGCGGTGGCAGTAATAAACCCGATGATGATCCATTAATGGAACATGCCTTGTTTATTACCAGTGGGGAATTGCAATTAACGCTTAACGGTAAAGAGCAAACCGTAAAACCGGGCCACTTTGCATTCATTCCACCGCACACAAACTGGACGCTGCACAACAAGGACACATCAACAGCAGCAACCTTTCAATGGATTCGCCGTCGATACCACGCCGTTAATGGCATCGATACACCGGAAGCTGTGATAAAACATGAATGGGATGTTGAACCCACGGCTATGCCTGACACAAATGGCGCGTGGTGCACTACCCGCTTTGTTGATCCTGATGATGTTCGACATGACATGCACGTTACTATCGTTACGTTAAAGCCGGGTGCTGTGATTCCGTTTTTGGAAACTCACGTGATGGAACATGGGCTGTTTATGTTGCAAGGCAAAGGCGTGTACCGACTGAATCAGGACTGGGTTGAAGTAGAAGCCGGTGACTTCATCAGCCTACGTGCGTTCTGCCCCCAGGCGTGTTACGCGGGTGGGGAAGTGGATTTTCGGTATCTGCTGTATAAGGACATGCACCGCCACGCCGCAGTGCCAACGCAAAATGGGTAAAACGTTAACGACAACGCGCTATTAACGTGATGGACTTAACTAAGCGCGTGGGTGTCTTTGAACCTTAACGCTCGTCGGTTTATACCAAAACCGTTTTAAGAATTTCGTTAGCCACAGCCACCGCCAGAACCGCAGGCTCTTTTCCGGTGGGCCCGCCCTCGCCTATTGGACAAACCAATCGATCTGTGTCGAGAGCATCTCCATGACGCTGTTGCATCAGCCGTTCAAAGCGTGCACGTTTTGATCGTGAGCCAATCAATCCAACATAAGCAAGGTCATGTCTTTTTAAAGCGGTTTCGGCCAAGTGAAAATCTAAATCGTGCCGGTGCGTGGTTATCAACACGGCACTGTTAGCAGGCGCACGTCGAACCACCACATCGGCAGTGTCGGTTATTTCACAGTGCACATTCGATTCAACGATTGACGGAAACTGCTCGGCGCGTTCATCCACCCAGTGCACATTGATCGGTGTGTTTTGTAGAACATGCACCAACGCTTTACCGACATGACCCGCACCGCATAACACCAGATGGGCCTGGTTGGGCTTAAACACGTGGCGAAACACGTCGTCCACGGTTCGTTCATAAACAGAACCCTGACCAAGGTGGCACAACGCGTCAGTTATCCAACGCTCGTCATCTGAATCCATGCACTCAAACAAGACAAGCACAGACCCACCACAGCATTGACCCAGGCTGTCACCCAGGGCATACCGCCGAGTAAAGGTCGTGACGTTATCGCCTGAAAGCGTCTGTTGGGCTAACGCACACGCCTCGTATTCCAAACGCCCTCCACCAATGGTACCCACGGTATCATTTTGCAATACCGCCATCGCTGTCCCAACACCTCTGGGCGCAGAGCCTTTAACCTCAGTGAGCGTTATCAAAACAACGCGTTCACCGTTTGTAATGTGTTTGAGAACTGATTGCAATTGACTTTGGGTCAGACTCATATCGCTTAATCAGTTACAGTGTTGAAGTGCATATGGATGATATGAAACAAGGGCGTCTACTATGACCATGGTACGACTTTTTTCTACTTTGGTATTTTGTGCTGTTGTCATTTCAGGATGCTCCTCCGGGTCCTCATCCAATTCTGCAAATGGCCCCGATCCGGCATCTCATGCTGCGTTAACCTTGTATCCGGCAGGCAACGGCCCTTTAGCGCCCAAGATTCGCCGCACAACAGGCGGTGTTCCCCATATTAGTGCAGACAATTTGGCGGCGGTGACTGCAGGTCTCGGGTATGCACAAGCCGAAGACAACATTTGCGTGTTGGCCGATGGTTTTTTAAAGGTTCGCGGGGAACGAGCGGAGTTTTTTGGCTTCGGCCCAGACGATGCCTATGCCATATCTGACTTCAGTTATCGAGCACTAGGATTGCTGGACGGTGCACGTGAAGCGGTAGATTCATTATCCGACAACATGAAAGCTATGGTGGATGGGTATGTTGCCGGCTACAACCATTACGTTACAACCAGTGATGCCAGTACCTGGCCTGCTGAGTGTCGCGAAGCCGACTGGGTACGCACCATCGATGCTGCCGATCTGCTGGCGTATTACCGGTGGCTGGCGCAACTGGCTAGCGGCGAGCAGTTTGCCACGGGTGCGATTTTGGCTGCCGTTCCGCCAAATATTTCACCCTTACCCGATATCGTATCGTTGGATCCGGAAGCCATGCGCTGGTCGGCCAAAGAACAACTTACCGCGAGTAATGCGTGGGCTATCGGCAGTGATCTAACCGAAAACGGTCGAGGCGCTTTATTGGCCAATCCGCACTTTCCGTACTCCGGTGCGTTACGGCTGTATCAGACTCAGTTAACGATCCCCGATCAACTCAATGTTCACGGGGCGGGCCTACTTGGTACGGCGATACCGTTAATTGGCTTTAACGATAACGTGGGCTGGACACACACAAACAGTACGTCCATCCGGTTCACCACCTATCGGTTAACTCTGGATCCGAATGATTCAATGCAGTACATCAAAGACGGGGAAGCTAAGCCTATTACGTCACGTAACATTCAAGTGCGTGTGGCCACCGGAACGGGTACACCTATCGTGTTGGAGCGCAACATTTACTACAGCGAATACGGCCCTATGCTGTCGATGGCAGCCATAACGAATGGTGCCTTACCTGCCTGGTCCGGTGGCGAATTTGCGTACACCTACCGCGATGCAAACGCCGACACAACCGTATTGGATACGTGGTTAGGATTTGCAACCGCAACAGACTTAGCGAGCTTTCAACAGGTCATTGAGCAATGCGGTTCTACGTTATGGACAAACGCGATTTACACCGATAGAACCGGCAAGGCGTTCTACATGGATTCCAGTTCGGTACCATACTTGTCCGACGCAACGCTAGCGCAGTTAACAAACAGTTTGAGCGACCCGTTAACCAACGATTTATACAACAGCGGATTGGTTATTCTGGATGGCAGTACATCCCGTGATGACTGGTTGGAGGGCCCTTGTGACGGCAGGCTGCCCTACACCGACATTCCAAAACTCGAGCGTGATGATTTTGTACAAAACTCCAATGACAGCTATTGGTCAACGAATCCTGCGGCCCTACTCACCGGTTATTCGCCATTAATAGGTAGTGAGGAAACCCCACTTAACCCACGCACGCGGTTGGGCCTTGCGATGTTGCAAAACCCCACTGAGGCCGGGTTCGATGATTCCACTCCCGCAGGTACCGATGGCTTATTTAACGCGCAAGAACTCTTACGCGTCATTTGGAACAACCGAACCTTTTTCAGCGAAGCCTTGCTACCTGATGTTCGTGAGCGTTGCCAATTGATTGGCGACATACCCGTGCCGTCACCTATTGGGCCAGAAGAATCGGTGGCCGACGCCTGCGATGTTCTTATCAACTGGAGCGGCACCTATGATGCAGACGCTGTGGGTGCTCATGTGTTTCGGTTATTACTGGCCGAGATATTCCAGCGTCCTGCGCTCGACCCGATCATCGACTTTGACCCGACCGATCCTGTCAATACGCCAGCTATGCTTCCGCCTCAAAACAAAGGCACGGTTGATGACCTGGTGTTGCAGTCGTTGTTGCGCGCCAAACAAGCTCTCAACGCGCTGGCCATTCCGCTAGACGCAACACTGGGTTCAGTGCAAACGTACCGACCAACAGGCGGAGCACAACCCGGTGGCGCACCATCTGAGCTTGCCGCGGCACTCCCGTGGCATGGTGGTAGCGGTGACCTGGACGGTGCGTTCAATGCCATCGAGCCCGTGAATGCAAACGAGCAGCAAAACACCGTTATTCCGCGCGTTAATCCACCCACGCTGATCAACACCGGTGGGTTGTCTACAACGCCTGGTGAGGGCTGGCGAATCGGCCGAGGCACCAGCTGGCATTTTGGGTTGCAGTTCAACGAAGACGGACCAGAAGCCTACGGGTTTGTCAGCTACGGCCAGAGCACCAACCCAGCACAGCCCTGGTACACCACACAAACCGAAGCCTACTCAAACCGCGTACCGTTACCGATTGCGTTTACTGAAGCAGACATCACGGCAGCCACACTGCTGGGCGGGGAAACCACGCTCGCCATTATGCGGTGATGCGTTCAGCGGTAGCGCGTTGTAACCTGAACCAGACCACCACTTAGCCGAATGCCCGGCCCCGCAGGCTGTTAAGTCGCGGGCAAGCGCCTCAGCGACGCCATTCCGATAAGGCAAACCGGCTGCCGTGGCACACTATCGCCTTTAGTTTCAGACTGTCGAGATAGAGCTATGGCAAGTTTGCCGTCAAAAGCCCGCGTGGTCATTATTGGACAAGGCGGAATCGTTGGGGCGTCGGTGGCGTATCACCTGATTGAGCGCGGCTGGGATGACATTGTTGGCATCGATATGTCCGCGATACCAACCGATGTTGGCTCCACCGCGCACGCGTCAGACTTTTGTTATGCCACAGCGCACGACAATATGACCTGCCACACCACCCTGTACAGCATCGAGTTCTTCAAAAAGCGTGGCCGCTACGCACAGGTTGGCGGTTTAGAGGTGGCTCGTGTGGGCGATGATGAACGCATGGGCGAACTGCGACGCAAAGTGGCGTCGGGTAAATCGTTTGGCACCAACGCCCGCATGATTTCAGCTGCAGAAGCGAAAGAAAAATTTCCACTGCTGGAAGAAGACGTTATCCAGGGTGCGATGTGGGACCCGGATGCTGGACTGGTCGTACCTCGATCGCAAGTGGTCTCCGGTGAAATGGTTGAAGAATGTGTAGCAACTGGAAAGCTGCAAGTCTTTGCCAATACCGAAGCGACAGATTTAACCATCACCGATGGTCGCATCACTGGCGTGTCCACCTCCCGAGGGCACATCGAAGCGGATTACGTGGTGGTGTGCGCAGGTCTCTGGGGTCGTTTAGTTGCCAACATGGCAGGAGAAGATCTTCCGGTTATGCCTGTTGATCACCCATTACTATGGTTTGGCCCTTACGAAGAATTTGCAGGTACCGGTAAGGACATCGGCTGGCCATTACTGCGCGACCAGGGCAACTCAGCGTACTTACGCGATACCGGTGACCCGACCAGTACCGAAGGCGGCATGATTGAATGGGGCTATTACGAAGAGCAAGAGCCTCGGCTGTGCCATCCTCGCGACATTCTGGATAAAGAAGAAGCGCGGTTATCTCCTTCCCAGAGAGATCTGGAGATGGAGCAAATCATCGAACCGCTGGAACGCGCAATGGAACTGACGCCGATTCTTGGCGAATTGGGTTACGACGAAAAACGATCGTTCAACGGCTTACTGCAAGTTACCGCCGACGGTGGCCCGTCGGTTGGTGAGTCGGCCAAGGTGCGTGGGTTGTGGTACGCCGTATCGGTTTGGGTAAAAGACGGCCCGGGCACCGGTAAGCTCATCGCTGATTGGATGACTGACGGTAAGACTGATCTGGACCACAGCCACATCGATGTCGCGCGTTACTATCCGTTTCAGCAAGAAGAACAATACATCCACGATCGCTGCTACGAAACCGCATTCAAAATATACAACCCCGCCGTACACAGCCGGGAGCCATACAGTAAAGGCAGAAGCTTACGCAAAAGCCCGTTCTACGAACGTGAAGTCGCGCTGGGCGGATACTTTATGGAAGCTGCCGGTTGGGAACGTGCCCACGGGTACGCCAGTAACGAACACTTACTGGATACGTACGGCGATCGAGTACCGGTTAGAGAACATGAATGGGATAACCGGCACTTCTGGCGTGTGTCGAATGCTGAGCACCTTAAGTTATCTGAAGACGTTGGCATGGTGAACCTATCGCACTTTGCGATTTACGATGCCAAAGGTCCGGATGCGGAAGCACTGATGGAGTACTTGTGTGTTGCTAAGGTCGGTGGAGATACAGCCTTAGGCAAAGGTATTTACACACACTTTCTGGATCACGATGGCGGTGTTCGGGCCGACTTAACGGTCATTCGCATTGCCGAAGATCACTACCGAGTGATGGACGGCGGCGATGCGGGTAATCGCGATTTTGTTTGGATGCAACGCCAGGCATCTGACCTTGGGTTTAACAACGTTGAACTTACGGACAGAACAACCGACTTTGCCTGCCTTGGTTTGTGGGGACCAAACGCCCGCACCACGCTTGCGCAATTGGTGGATGATCCAGAGTCACTCTCTCATGAGAACTTTCCGTTCGTAACGGTTAAAAACATTCAAATAGCGGGTAAGACCGTACACGCGTTTCGAATCAGCTACGTCGGTGAACAAGGCTGGGAATTGCACTTTGCCTACGACGATGGATTAGCCGTTTGGGATGCCTTGGCGGGGCTCGGTGTAACACCTATCGGTGTGGAAACCTATGCCAACAGTCGACGTTTGGAGAAAAGCCTGCGTTTGCAAAACGCAGACTTACTCACTGAATACAACTTGCTGGAAGCTGATTTAGCTCGACCGAAGGTTAAAGCGGCAGACTTCCACGGCAAAGCGGCTTACCTGGCCGCACGCGAACTACCCAAACAAGTGGCTAAGTTATGCACCTTCGTTATGGAGCACAACGTGGATAGTAATGGCATCGCCCGTTACCCCGTTGATACCTGCCCCATCATGGATGCGAACACCGGCGAGGTGTTAGTGGATGCAAAGGGCCGACGTTCATACACCACCAGTATTGCGTACGG
The DNA here is from genome assembly GCA_020629835.1 of Granulosicoccaceae bacterium. Taxonomy (GTDB): domain Bacteria; phylum Pseudomonadota; class Gammaproteobacteria; order Granulosicoccales; family Granulosicoccaceae; genus Granulosicoccus. The sequence goes on along the minus strand of JAHDCO010000017.1, from coordinate 8,491 downwards.
CCCCACCGTTGGTAAGAACATCGCGCTGGGCTATTTACCCGAACACCACGCTATCCTGGGTAATCAATTCTCGATTGAATACGACGGTGAACAGTATCCCGTGACGGTAGCAGGCGTAGGTTATCAACCGCTGTACGATCCTGAGAACGCAAAGCCGAAAAGCTAGACGGTAACGGGAATAGTTACCGCCATAAAAAAAGCGCCGAAGATTTATTCTCGGCGCTTTTTTTTTGAACCCGAAGGGTTCTTACCTAACACGGAACGAGCCTTCAGATAATCTGAAGGCATCGAGTGTGAACAGGCTTAGATATCAACAACTAACGCAAAGTTAGTCACGCTGTCGCTGCTCGAAGACAGCGGATTAGCGATTTCACCTGACGACAGGTCACTGTTGTTACGTGAGAAGTGCGAGATCTTGAAAGACATGTTGTCTGATACGCGAAAACCTAAACCCAAGCCAAACTCAACAAAGGTGTTGTCGCTGCCAAAGTCACTGCGAAGGTCAGCGGTGAAAGTGGTGTTTTCGTTGAAACGGTTTAAGTAGTTAACACCTAAGTAACCAATACCGCCAGCGATGTCGTCGCCAGTTACAACCGTTGTGTTTTTGTTACCGATACCCACTTCAGCACTTAAGTAACCTGTGGCATCAGAGAAAAAGCGGTGACCCACACCGATGATCTGGCGCGTGCCCTGATCGATGTTAGCTGGCTTGTCTTGTTCCCAGTCGAGGATACCGAAGAAGTACGTGCGATCGTTGTAGTAGTACTTTGGCTGATAGCCCAACGCAATTCGGTTTGAGTTATCACCACGTACGATACGACTTACAGGCTGACCGTTAGCGTCTTCTTCGGTCACGATGATCGCTGATTTGCCTTTGAAAACCGTACCGAACACCAGGTGTTCCCAACGGTTAACGGTTTTACCCAAACGGATCGAACCGTTGATGTTACTGGTTTCAGAGTTACCCGTTGACGTGTTGGCACCTAAGGTAGCCGTACCACGCCAGCCTTCGAGCATACTGGATGCGTGACCGTCGGCCATAGATACCGATGAAAAAGATAAGGCGGCCATACCGATCGTGGTCGCTGCGATGGTGCGCATCGCAATTTTTCTGGGGCTTGTAGTCATGAATCTGCTTAAAAAAAATGTAGGGACTTGTAGTGTGGAGGGTATACCGCACACTTTGTGAATTATCTTCGTTAACAAGTGTTTCGGTAAAACAGTGCTTTTTTTTGGTGCGTCAAAGCGTCGCCGCAGCGTGCGTGACTAATTAGCCATTAAGCTTGCACACGAACAAACATCGGTTAGAGATCCGACAAAACCGGTTTTATATCGCAGGATTAACGACGTGTTGATAGGTTTTACACGATATGTCGTGCAAACATTACCAAACGTTTAAAAAGCGCTTGCTCGTTAACCTGACACTCACTAACTAGCGCAAGCCACTTAACACAGAGCGTGTTGCGATAACCAATGGATCATGCGTTTGCTTGAGCAATGCAACGCGATCAAACACAGTGTCGTCTTGGTTAACCGCTTCTCTTAGCGCTTTGCCGAACGCCATACGCAGTTCGGTACCAATATTAAATTTGCAGACCGCACTGCTGCGCGCCAAATGCGTGCGTTGAACACGGGACACGCCCGAACCGCCATGAATGACCAGGGGTACTGACGTAAGCTCTGATATGGCTTGTATGCGCTGCTCATCAAGTTCACTCGCTGACTGCTGCTGCAAGTGAACGTTGCCGACAGATATCGCCATGGCATCGACTGCGGTTGCCGCGGCAAACTGTTGCGCTTCTTCTGGGTCGGTGCCCGCTGACGCTTCTCCACCGTCATAACCAACAAAGCCGATCTCACCTTCACAGGACACACCCGCGTTGTGCGCCATCGCGGCGATTTCGGCTGTCTCGTCGATGTTTTGCGCTAATGCTTTACGCGAGCCGTCGTACATAACCGAAGAGAACCCACTATCGATGGCAATTCGGCACTCTTCAAGGGTATACCCATGATCAAGGTGTGCAACCACGGGTACCGATGCCGCGTCTGCCAAGTGTCTGAACATGGCACCCAGCACCGGTAACGGCGTATGCTCACGACAACCCGGACCAGCTTGCAGAATAACGGGAACGTTTTCAGCTTCTGCAGCCGCCACATACGCACGCATATCTTCCCAGCCCAGTGTGACCAACCCGGCCACAGCGCTACCGTTTTTCAATGCGGGTTGCAGTACTTCGGCAAGCGTGACTAATGGCATTATTTAAACTTCGCAATCATGTCTTTGATGCCCGGGATGGTTTCGATTTGATAGGCGTGTGTGGGCTGGAAGTATTGCACCAATGAGCGTTGGCTCAGACCGCCCAGGATAGTGAAGTAGTACATCTCATAGCCGGGTAACACGGCGCACGGGTGATAGCCGTTGTCTAAACAGATGGTTGAACCATCGACGATATGGTAAGCATCACCGGGAAGGTTGTCTTCGCGTTGCAGCATTTGCACGCCTGAACCGTGGTTAGGTTTGAAGCGAAAGTTATAGGTTTCATCGTGACGCGTTTCATCAGGCAGTCGGTCGGTATCGTGTTTGTGTGATGGAAATCCAGACCATCCGCCCTGGCCTACGGTAAACAATTCACTCACTAAGAGTCGGCCGACTTTGTCGTGATGCTTCTGACCAAGAATATGCTTAATTTTTCGATGCGTTTTGGTGTCGTCAGAACCGTACTGCACTAAATCCAGTTGATCAGCACGTACATCAAATGGTGCGAGTACTTTGTCGTATCTCGCGCCCGCGATAAACGTTTCGGTTGCCTCAGACACACACGACACGATCACTTTAGCGCCAACGGGTACGTAAACGCCTTCCGGCTCACCGTCCCATACATCTTCTCCACGCCCGCCTAATGCTGTGTAGGTTTCTCCTTCCACCTCAACATCGACTGACCCGGTAGCAGGCACGATACAGGTTTCGTAGCCAGGCACCTGGTATTCGAACGCTTCACCCTTTTTCAACTTTACGATGTTGAAGTAGTTCAGCGGAACTGTTGGGTTATCCACGTCTACGATAGGTTTGTTTTGATTGTTATACGGTGCGATATGCATGGATTTTCCTGGTAAACGATGTAAACGTGAAATGTAGCGACACGCGATTATGCCCCTTCTGTGGGTCCGGGATGATCAGCCAGAAACGCGCTGAGTTCTTCTGTGGTGGGCATGGCCACCGAACACCCAACCCGCGCTACGACAATAGCCGCACACGCTGAACCGCGTAAAACCGCATCTTTTAAATCATAACCTGCGGCTAAAGACGCAATAAAACCGCCCATGAAACTATCGCCTGCACCGGTTGGCTTGAGCGCTTCGACCGGGAAAATGCCCGTATGAATTTCTTCACCACCACTTAAGGTAATCGCGCCTTTTTCGCCCATTTTGTACACCACGATACTGGCATCCCGGGCGGCTAATTCTCGCGCTTTATTTAACCCTTCCTCGTAGGCCCCGGCCATAAAACCAAATTCCACATCATTGCCGATAATGATGTCGCACGCCCTGCCTGCTCGTGAATAGGTGGACGCTGCGTCTTCGGCCGACGGCCAGCTGTAGGGTCGGTAATCCAAATCAAAGATCAACGGCAACCCAGCCGCTTGCGCTAACTCAAACGCTTTAAAGGTAGCCGTACGTGAGGGTTCTGCGGCCAGCACGGTACCCGTGGAAATCAAGGCACTGTAGTTTGAAAACTCAATGGCGTTGATGTCGTCCAAATCCATCTGAAAGTCTGCCGCGCCGTTGCGATAGATAACCGATTGATGATCCTCTATGCGGCTCTCTACCACCGCCAACGAATTTCGAAATTCCCCACCCACCGACTTAACGTGAGTGCGATCGATGCCGTATCGGTCTAACTCGTTTAAACAAAAGCGGCCAATGGCATCGTCCGACACCGCCGTCACCAATGCGGTTTCTCCACCGAGCTTATTTATCGCTACACAAATATTTGCCGAACTGCCACCTAGACACGAGAAGAACTGCGTCGCGTGCTCTGTCTTGGTTCCGGGTGGGTCGGGATAAAAATCCATACCAGCCCTGCCAATGCAAACAAACGGTTTTTGAAATAGCTGGCTGGTGTCGATCATGGTATTCACACACCCTTTCGTTGTTCGGGGCGTGACGATTCCCAGTCTTTGTGGGCTTCTCGCACCGACGCATGTTCACTCACAGAGGGTGTACCCACCTCCCACCAGGTGTGCCCTTCTGCCGTCCAGCCCTCATAAGGATCTACCTGCATAACAATGACTGAGGTTTCCGGACGTGCTTTTGCCCGTTCAAACGCTTCACCTAATTCAGCCGGGTTGGCTACCGTTTCTGCGTGAGCCCCCATCGCCGCTGCGTGTTGCTCAAAATTCACCGCCATGGGTTTTCCTATGGTGGGGCAATCAGCAATCAGGTTATTAAAACTTTCATTGCCGGTATTGTTTTGCAGCTTATTGATGACCGCAAAGCCTCCATTATCCAGCACGCAGATGATGAGTTTCTTTTCACTGAGCACAGCGGAATAAATATCTGAATTCATCATCAGATACGAGCCATCGCCAATGAATACCACCGTATCCTGCTCAGCCTCTTGTTCACATTGGGCAATACGCGCACCCCAGGCACCGGATATTTCATAGCCCATGCAGGAAAAACCAAACTCAACATCCACGGTGCCCACAGACCGCGTTTTCCAATTGGCCGTTACTTCGGCAGGTAATCCCCCGGCAGCAGCCACGACACGATCTCGCGCATCAACTAAATCATTAACAACGCCAATCGCCTGAGCGTAGCTGTTCGGTTTGTTACCACCATGAGCGGTGTTCTCCGCCACGTAATCGTCCCACGCCTTTCGTTCAGCTTTTGCCTTATTCATCCATTCATCTGCCGCCCGGTGATTACTCAAGGCCTCACTAAGAGCCTCTAAGCCTAGTCGTGCATCACCCACGAGACACACAGCACCGTGCTTTTGCGCATCGTGACGCCCCACATTTAAGCTCACCAACTGCGCATCATGATCAAACGCTGTCCATGAGCCGGTGGTGAAATCCTGCAGGCGAGTACCTACCGCGAATACGCAGTCAGCTTGTTTAGCAATGGCATTGGCAGAATTGGAACCGGTGACTCCTAAGGGGCCAATGTTGTATGCCTGATCGGCCGTTAAGTTGGCACGCCCGGCGATGGTTTCCACCACTGGAATATTGTGCGCTTCTGCAAACGCGTTTAGCGCATCGACGGCGTGGGAATACTGGATGCCACCACCGGCAATTAACACCGGTCGCTTGGCTGCCAGCAACGCTTCAACCCCTGCTGCCAATTCGTTAGTGTCCACCGGCTGCCGACGAATGCGGTGCACGCGCTTTTCGAAAAATTTTGCCGGGTAGTCGTATGACCACCCTTGCACGTCTTGAGGTAAACCAATAAACGCAGGCCCGCAGTCCGCTGGATCCAACAGGGTCGCCAACGCATTCGGTAGCGATTGAATCACTTGAGCCGGATGGGTTATTCGGTCCCAATAACGGGTGACTGAACGAAACGCATCGTTCACGCCCAGGGTGGGGTCATTAAAATGCTCAAGCTGCTGTAACACCGGATCAGGCAACCGAGTCAGGAACGTATCGCCGCATAACATCAGCATGGGTAAGCGGTTCGCATGCGCGAGCGCTGAAGCCGTGAGTAAATTAGCGGTACCCGGCCCCGCCGATGCCGTGCAGAACATCATGCGCTGGCGCTTGTGAAACTTTGCATACCCGGCAGCAGCAAAGCCCATGCTCTGCTCATTCTGCCCGCGGTACAACGGAAGCTGCTCTTTGTGATCGTAGAGTGCTTCGCCAAGACACGGCACGTTGCCGTGACCAAAGATGCCAAAACCCCCACCAAAAACACGTACGGTTTCGCCGTCGATTTCTATGAACTGGTTGGCCATCCAGCGAACAATGGCTTGTGCGGTGGTCAACGTTAAGGTGTTTTCACTTTCACTCATGTATCGGTCTGCCGCAGTTGTGTGTTGACGCTGAAAAGCACACGAGGATACAATGAAATGCAACCGGTTGCAAAGCGCCGAACCCTGCCGTACATCCGCTTGATAGGAACTTCCTCATGTCTATAAAAATTGGCAACGCGCCCTGCTCCTGGGGCGTTGAATTCGCCAACGATGCTCGCAACCCGACGTGGCAATCGGTGTTGAGTGATTGTGCGAAAGCTGGCTACTCGGGTATTGAGTTAGGCCCCGTCGGATTCATGCCCGAAGACCCTGATGTTTTGGGACCGGCGTTAGCAGAGCACAGCCTGGAGCTGATTGGCGGAGTGGTCTTTCGGCCCTTCCATGACCCCGACGCCTGGGATGATGTATTGGACGGCACACACCGAACCTGTGCGGCGCTGAACGCCCACGGCGCAAAGCACCTGGTACTCATTGACTCCATCGCCCCGGCACGCGCGCCTACCGCCGGCAGGCCCGATGAAGCCGTGCAGATGGACGACTCACAGTGGAACGCTTATGTTGAGCGCATTAAAACCATCGCCACCATCAGCCGGGATGAGTACGGTCTGGTGTCTGAAATCCATCCGCACGCTGGCGGTTTTATGGACTTCGAACCTGAAGTTGAAAAACTTCTGGATGCCGTGGATGAGGATTTACTGAAGATCTGCATTGATACCGGGCATTGCACCTACGCAGGCTTTGACCCGGTGGCGTTTATGCAGCGCCATCGTAGCCGCATAACTTATGTACATTTCAAGAGTACCGATGCCGCAGTAAAGGCCGCGGCGATAAAAAATCGAACCGGATTCTATGATGCGTGTGGTCAAGGCATTTTTTGCAACCTTGATCAGGGTGAAGTGGACTTTCCTGCGGTTCGGCAGTTGTTGTTGGATACCGATTTTTCCGGGTGGTGCACGATAGAACAAGACTGTGACCCAACTCTTGATCCAGACCCACTGCGCGATGCGATTGTGAATCGTGAGTATCTGCAATCTATCGGTTTCTCTTAAGGCGTATTCATTATGGCAAAGCTATCCTGGGGTTTAATTGGTGGCGGTGAAGGCAGTCAAATCGGACCTGCACATCGTTTGGCGGCCGGCGTTGATGGCCTGTTCGAATTTTGTGCCGGTGCGTTAGACCATCGACCCGAAGCCGGTCGTGAATACGCGCAACGTCTGGGTGTGCCGGCCGATCGGGCGTACGGTGATTGGAAAGAAATGCTGGCAGCGGAATCGGCGCGAGAGGATCGAATCGATCTTGTTACGGTTGCCACACCCAACGCCACTCACTATGAAATCACCAAGGCGTTTTTGGAAGCCGGTTTTCACGTTATGTGTGAAAAGCCCATGACATTTACCGTCGAAGAAGGTGAGGACATTGTGCGTACGGCGAAAAAAATGGATCGCTTGTGCGCGGTTAACTACGGCTACAGTGGCTACGCATTAGTTCGTCATATGCGCGCGATGATCGCACGCGGCGATATCGGAAAAGTCCGTTTGGTTAACGCTGAATTTGCGCACGGTCACCATGCTGACGCCGCTGATGCAGATAACCCGCGTGTGCGTTGGCGATACGACCCGACCCAAGCCGGCGTGTCAGCTCAGTTCGCCGACTGCGGAATCCACGCCTTGCACATGGCAAGTTTTGTTACCGGTCAAGAGGTAACCAAGCTGTCTGCAGATACGGTTTCGTGCATCGAATCACGTGTGCTGGAAGATGATGCCATGGTGAATTTTCGGATGGACGGCGGTGCTGTGGGAAGGCTATGGACATCTTCCATTGCCATCGGTCGTCAACACGGTTTGGGTATTCAGGTGTTTGGTGAAACCGGCGGCCTGCGCTGGTCGCAGGAGCAGCCGAACCAGCTCTATTACATGCCATTAAACGAGCGCTTGCAGATTATCGAACGCGGTGAAGCGAATTTATCTCCCGAGGCTGATCGAGCGTCTCGTGTGACTATCGGTCACGCGGAAGGTATGCCGTTGGCATTCGCAAACCTCTACACCGATTTAGCCGAAGCCATCCGTGCACACAAAGAACAGCGCGACTGCGACCCGGCTGCGAACTTGTACCCACGTGCAACCGATGGCTTACGGTCCATGGCTGCGGTTACGGCGGTAGCAGAATCCGGCAGTCAAAACGGTGCCTGGGTAGATGCACGCCCACCGATGTTTCGTGGGTAGCCGTTACTTCGCTATCTAGGTTTTGGGTTTTGGGTTTTGGGTTTTGGGTTTTGGGTTTTGGGTTTTGGGTTTTGGGATTATGGTTTAGGTTTTAGCGTTTGGCGTTCCACAACACTGCTCGGGAACAAGCGGGCTTCCGGATAACGATCGGGGTCATCCAGCATGGCCTCAATCAATTCAATTGATGAGCGAATAATCTGTTGTATCGGCTGACGGATCGTTGTCAGGTTAACGCTTTCCCAACCCGCCATTTCCATATCGTTTAATCCGATGATGCCGATATCATCGGGCACCGATA
>JAHDCO010000148.1 GCA_020629835.1 Granulosicoccaceae bacterium | reverse complement strand
ATACAGGTTCAACGGATATGAACCCCTCATGCCCCCGCTGCGGAGCTGGATGCTCCGTGAAATACGGCCGCTACCGGCGCGCCGACGATGCACAATCCATTCAGCGCTACCGCTGTAACCAGTGCACTAAATGCTTCTCTAGCGCGACCTTTACTGCCACGTACCGTCAGAAAAAACGGCGCCTCAATCGCCTCATTGAGATGGACATCGCCAGCAGTACCGCTCAACGGCGTATCGCGATAAAGCACCGCTGTGATCGAAAGACGGTGGCACGAAAGATCAAATTTCTAGCTAATCAAGCTCGCCTTCGTACTGCAAAACGGTTAGCGAAAGCCGAGCCGTTTGATCGGCTTCAGTGGGACGAACTCATAACCTTTGAACACAGTCGGCTCAAACCGCTATCGGTTGCCGTTATGGTGTGCAAGAGATCGCGACAGATCTTGGCTTACGGGGTCGCACAGATACCGGCCTCTGGAACGATCGCGCAGCGTGCACGGGAAAAATACGGCCATAGACCAGATAAAAGTGGATCTATGCGGCGTAAGACGTTGCGGTCCATAGCGCCACAGATTGCGGCTGATGCCGTTATCGAAACCGATGAACACAAACGCTACAAGCGCGAAATACAACGCGTTATGCCAAGCGTAACGCACAAACAGCACCGGTCAATTCGTGGGTCGCTGACCGGCCAAGGGGAGCTAAAACGAACAGGCTATGACCCTTTATTTTGTATCAACCACACCTTGGGAATGTTCCGGGACAACATCAAGCGATTGACTCGACGAACCTGGTGCACCACCAAGCTTCCGTCGTCACTCAATGATGTTATTGCAATTTACGTGGACTACCACAACTCCACGCTCATACCGGCGCACAGTGAGTCCATATGAGGTTTGGCTCTGTCACTGCAATTAGACTGCGAAGTCCTATAAATTAAGTAACAACAGCGAAGTCAGCCAGTTAGTACTAAATGGGTAACCGACGCAGCAACACATAAACCGCACCGGTTCCGCCATCATTATCGCGTGCGGAGCAAAACGCTAAAACGGCTTTGTTACGCTGCAGCCATTGATTCACCGCAGGCTTTAAACGCGGAGATTTGTCGGCGTTTTTTCGCCCTTTACCGTGAATTACCCGCACACAAAGATGTCTTTTTTCGCGTGCGGTTTTCAAAAATTCACTCAGCACGATACGTGCTTCGGCAACGTTGTAACCGTGCAGATCCACTTCCGATTGCAGGCTATAACGTCCGCTTTTCAGCTTCCTGAGTACTGATCTTTGAACGCCCTCGGCCGTATAAGCTAGGTGCTCGCCTGTCTCGAGTAGGTCGTTCTCTCCAAGGTCTTCCAGTAGGGCTGCCATGACCGATCGGTCGTCGGCTTTTTTTGAGGCGGCGCTAGGAGTTTTGGGTTTAGGTTTTTGCTCAGACAGGTCAATGCGGTCGTTACGGACAGACTTTACATCCCCAACCGCATCACGGAAGAGGGCGCTGTCATCATCGCTTACTGTTTTTTTGGCACTCACACCCCATTATACGGTCATAACGAATATTGCTATTCACAGAGGTCATTGAAAGACGCTATGCCACGCAAAGTTGAGAAAACAGCCGCAGAATGGGCGGAGCTCCTGCCTGCTGACACCTTTCAAGTTGCCCGTCAAAAAGGTACTGAGCGTGCTTTTACGGGCGAATACAACAACCACAAGGGTGATGGGGAGTACGTCTGTGCTTGTTGTGGTGATCGATTGTTTGACTCCCGGCATAAATACGACTCAGGTTCGGGTTGGCCGAGTTTTTTCCAGCCTGCCGATGGTGTGGAGATCGAGGAAGAGCGCGATGAAAGCCATGGTATGGTCCGCGTAGAGGTTCTGTGTCAGTCCTGTGGTGCACATTTGGGGCATGTGTTCCCTGATGGCCCAAGACCCACGGGTAACCGCTACTGCATCAATTCAGCTTCCTTACGATTTAAAGATAGGGAGGAAGCGTCATGATTACCCGAGCAATATTTGGGGGCCACTCCTTGCGACTAGGACTCGTTGCAGCGTTTGGAATTACGGTTGTAATGTCTGCTGTTGCGCAAGACATGAACCTGACGGCGATTTCTCGGGATGTACCGAGTTTTGAACTGACCGAGCTGAACGCGGATACCTGGACGCCAGAAAGTTTTGACGGCAAGCCCTACGTTGTGAACTTCTGGGCTACGTGGTGCGCGCCCTGTGTGCACGAACTACCGGCTATGAATCGTGCCGCGGAACAATTGCTTCCAGAAGGGGTAGGAATGGTTGCTATCAACCTCGGAGAAGAGGCTGATCTCATCAATAACTTTTTAGAGGAAGTTCCTATCGACTTCCCCGTGTTGTTGGGTAACCCGATGACGTTCCCGAATTGGGAGGTAAAAGGGATGCCAACCACCTATATCGTTTCGGCCGATGGGAAGCTAATTGCTGAAGC
>JAHDCO010000016.1 GCA_020629835.1 Granulosicoccaceae bacterium | reverse complement strand
GTATCGCTTTGACAAGTGTTGCTGTTCGGTCCAGTCCGCCTAATCGGCCATAGGTCCTGGCCATGTTCACGTAGTCGACCATGGTGTGTGCATAGGCCAGTGCACTTCCCTTTGTTAAACCGAAGTGCCTAATAAATTGTTCGCCGACAAGATGCGGAGGAATGCCTTCAAAGTCGCCCACACCATAATTTTCTGATGGTGGCCTGAAATACACAGGTTTTAGCTGCGCATGCAGGTCGGTTAGGTGCAGTAACGTCAATGAACCGGTGCTATCGAACTGTAATAACTGGTCTTGAGTCAGTTGCTGCTGTGCGGCGACCGAGCTCAGTGAACTACTGAACCCGGTTGCAGCAGCGACGACTGCAGATAACTGCAGAAAATCACGCCGAGAATGCATAGTTTGTGATTCTCGCGTTACTGTCGCACAGCAGGCGTTTCAACGGCGAGGCCTGTACCACGCCAGGTGGTGTACACCTCTAAACCCATTAGAACATCGGAGAAGGCCGCTGGGTATTCCGCTCTCGTGTCACGAATACAACCTCTGAAGCGGTTATGCAATGAAATGAGTTTGTTTTGCTTAAGTCGATAGGTCGGGAAACCGTTAACGTTACCTTGGCTAAGATGATCCGCACGAATGTAGTTACCGTGGTTTTTTTCATGACAGGAAGCGCACGATAAATTTAGTTGGCCCGTTCTAAGGTAGTAGGTTTCCTTACCCTTCTCCCACCAGGCTTGCATGTCACCTTCCTCCAGATCAATTTCTACTGGCATCCCCAGCGACTGGTGCTTGATGTAAGCGGTTAATGGTTTTTGCCCGCCTTTATCGAATGCATAAGGTTCGGCACCCATGTTCTCCACGCGGCAGTGATTTATTTGCGCCTCGATGTTTTTAGGACGCTGATTTTTTTCATCCCATTTAGGGTAGTTTGCACCAACGCCTTTCATTGAAACCGTGGCGTCGTTATGACACGACGCGCATGATTTACCCGCGGTGCCTTCTACGGTGTGCCAAATACTTTCGCCGGTTTCAACGCCTAACATACCTGGGTTGGCGAATGAATCAGCCTCCAGTGCCCGAGTCTCCGGTGTTCTGTAGTGCCAGCCAGAAATGACTTCTGGAATCGGATGACCTTCAACCGATTCAACTCGTGTGGTCATTTCGATCTCTTCATCAATGATCAACACATCATCAACGGGAGATGCAACTGCAAGGGTGCTTAGTGACGCAAAAGCTGCTGTGAGCAGTGCCTTTTTGTTCATTACATGCATGGTTCTCTCCAAGGGGGTGCTTCACCTCATTCGGGTGAGCGTATTATTTGCTCTAGGCAACTTCGATTGACTTCTCAGCTTCGATAACCGACGAATCATCATCGGTCCACTGAAACGTAAAAGTGCCTGACTCCATGACCTTGGCACGAAACTCGAGGTATGGATTTGCCGAAACGGCAGGGTCGATATCGCAACTGAATACGGTCGATCCGTTAAATGAACAAACAAATTTGTTAATGATTTTTCGTGGAATCACGTTGCCTTCTTTATCTTTTCGCTGCCCGGATTCCATGGTGTGACTGACTAAGGCTTTAATCTTAATGACGTCGCCTGCAGCGGCCTTCTTGGGTACTTTGATTCTTGGTTTTGCCATGATTTATCTCTTTAGCCTCCGCAGCCGCCAATGGTTACCTTCACGTTTTTCGTATCCGTAAGGACTGTTCCATCATTCATTTTTGCAACCGCAACAACGTTCTGCGTTTTTGCCAGTCGAAGACGTGTTGCCGCAAACGCTTCGCCGCTGTCGGGTGTAAAATTAAACGTGATAACTTCTGGGTTTGGGTTTCCATCTGCGAAGACAGCAACCGATTCCACATAGGATTCAGGCGTTAATTCACCATCGACTAAAACAGCGATGGGTACGCTGTTACCGTTTTCTGCAATCTCTGGCGCGGTGAGCGTTAAAGCGCCTTGAGTGATTTCCGCATCTCCGGCAATCGCTTTGATTGCTGCTTCAACATCTTCAGCAGTTGCGAAGACCTTTGATGTACCGAGTAACCCAACGGTACCCAGTGTGCGGACCAACAATTTGCGTCGGTTTGTATTCATGTTTATTCGGACTCCCGCCAACTATTTTAAAGTGCTGAGATAAGCGACCAGATCTTCTATATCCTGCGCTTCAAGTATGGTTTTACCAATGAGGTCTTTGCGAACGTTTGCGCCTACGTCCAAGCTATAAAACGCTGGCATCACTGTTTGCTCAGTGAATACGGCTTTTGCGTTCACCAATATCGTTCTTAATTGAGCATCCGTCCAACGCTGGGCAACACCATCGAGTGAAGGACCCACTTCACCATGGAACAATTGATCTTTCAGATCGCTATTGGCGTGACACGCCAGGCAGTTACCCAGTTTGCGGTTTACAAAAACGGCTTTGCCGTTAGCTGGATCTCCTGCATTGTTGGTTAATGGTTTGTTTATGGACAATGCTTGGATCTGCACATCTTCAGGTGCCGTAGTTTCGGCCTGTGCAAAAGTAACCAGTGCTACGCCCGAGATAAAGACGGCGCAACACAATCGGGATAGTTTCATCACATCTCTCCTCAATTGGTGCTGTTAGCCAGAGCCTTTTTGTTGTTATCTGGCTATTTGTGAATTCCAAATATGGAATTCTATGTTTTCGAATTTATTCCCATAAAATCGAATACATATTAAATTCAGAATATAATATATATCCAGAAAATGCCAGTTTTTCCTCGGTTTTTTTCGTGTTGGAGGTGATCCAAAAAAATGGGGCGTCTGCGAGCTACGCGCGGCGCGTTAATCCCATTCAACAAATAATTGAGTGGGCCCGCGAAAGGTGATGTTGCCCGTGTATGTCAATGATTGATTGTCAACTAAGCGAAGAGTCGGTAAGTGTTCGGTGAGCGTTTCTAAAGCAATCTGCCCCTCAAGTCGTGCCAGCCTGGCGCCTAGGCAAAAGTGAATACCGTGGCCAAAGGCGATGTGTTTACGTGCGTTCTTTCTTTTTATATCGAAGTCGGTCGGATTGGAAAACAACGCAGGGTCGTGATTCGCTGCGCCAAGACTTAAAAAAACTTGCGTACCAGCGGGTATGTCCACGCCGGCGAAGTGTGTATCGGTGTTGGTAATCCTTCTCCAACTGGTTTGAGGGGAATCAAAGCGCAAGACTTCTTCAAGTGCGTTTGGAATTAACGAGCGGTCTTGACATAACGCATTCCATACGTCCCGGCGCGGTAACAAAGCCAGTAATGCATTACTAAGAAAGTTACTGACGATTTCATGACCGGCAAACGAATGACCGTAGATGATGGATTCAATTTCCCGATACGATATTTCTTCTGGATCCGCTTCGTGCGCATTGAGTAGTTCGGACGTTAAATCGTCCTTTCGGTTTGCAAAGCGATCAGCAACGAATGCACGGCAATAACGCCAGTAGCTAAGCATTTTCTCTGCAATAACAACTTGTTCTTCTTCACTGGGTTTACCCCAGGTAAAAGCCAGGCGATTACCTGTCCATGCCATGATTTGCTCATCATCGGTTTCATCAAACCCGATAAACCGAAAGATCGTTTGCCCGGGCAGCGGATGTCCAAATGCTTTAACAAAATCGGTCGGCCCGCCCTGCTCTCGCATCGCGTGCGCCAGCTCACTGCTACGCCGCCGGATGTAGGGTTCCAGTGCATTCATCCGTTTGCCAGAGAATCCATCGCGCGTGTACTTACGAATTCGGGTGTGGTCGGGTTGCTGCCGATTCGACATGACGGCGACAGGGTTAAAATCGTCTGAGGCTAGAATCGACGCAGCCTTCTCACAGATTGGGAACACCGGATCTTGTACATTTTTAGATGAATACACATCGTGATCTCTGAAGATCTCGATGACATCTTCCATTCGAGTGACTACCAAAAATCCCAATGCCTTCGAGTAGAACACTGGATGTTCTTCTCTGATTTGCGCCAGTTGCGGGTATGGGTTAGAGAGGTAGTCCGCATTGAACGTTGTGAAGTCGTGATTAACGGGGCACCCGGACGGCTCGGACTTGGGCTCCGTGCGGATGTTGTGGTACGCGTTGCTGGTGCTCTCACTCATTGGGCTGGGTTCCCGCCGATCAATCGGGTCTATGAGCGCTGCCGCACTCTAGAAACCATTAACATGTTAATAATTCATGGTAATGAGAGGGCCGTCTGGTTGTCAACCCGCAAACCGCAAGCAACTGAAGACTTCCGAATCTCAGACATCGAAATTCGAGTAAAAGTCAGAAATTGAGTAGATGTTAGAAGTTAAGTAGATGTTAGAAGTCAAGCCCTACGTAGTTTTCAGCGATCATCGTTTGGGCGGCTTCGGACGAGGCAATGTAATCAAACTCAGCTCGTTGCATTTGTTTTTCGAATGATGAATGTTCGCTGAATTGATGCATCAAGGTGGTTAGGTACCAACTAAAGCGTTCAATCTTCCACACCCGAGCCAGAGCTTGAGTCGCGTATTGCGTTAGAGGTTTTTCATCACCACCGTTCCACGCGGCAATGGCTCGAGCCAAACGCCGTACGTCGGCAATGGCGAGGTTCAGACCTTTCGCACCGGTCGGTGGCACGATATGCGCTGCGTCGCCGGCTAAAAACAAACGACCGTGTTGCATGTTTTGCGTCACGTAGGAGCGCAGTGGAGCAATGGATGCCTCAATGGGTTCGCCTTCAATGACGCTCTCACCTAACGGTCCCAGGCGCTTTTTAAATTCGCTCCAAAAACGCGGCATGGGCCAGTCATCAACGCTTTCGCCCGGCGAGGATTGCACATAATAGCGTGAACGCTGTGCTGATCTCATCGACGCCAATGCAAATCCGTCTGCGTGGTTTGCATAAACCACGTGATCTGCTATCGGCGGTTCATCAACCAATACGCCCATCCAACCGAATGGGTACTCCCGTTCAAATTCTACTATCTCATTAGTCGGGATCGATCGCCTGGAAACGCCATGAAATCCGTCGCACCCGGCGATAAAACGGGCGTGAAGTTCAATCGGGGTTCCGTCCTTTGCGGTAAAGGCTACTATCGGGTGATCAGAGCTAAGCTTGCCCAGTGCGGCATCGGGGCTGTTCCAATAGATCGGTTGGCCACGGTCTTCACAGGCTTCCAGCAGATCGCGAGTAATTTCAGTCTGGCCGTAGACGGTGACGTGGTGCCCTGTAATCGCTTTGATGGGTATATCGATACGGGTGCCATCAAAGCTCAGTATCACCCCGTTGTGGTTAATCCGCTCAGCTTCCAACCGCGTGGCACAACCAGCCTCGTGCATTGCCTCAACGGTACCCCGTTCGAGTACACCGGCTCGAATGCGCGAAAGTACATGCTCACGCGAGCTGCGCTCAATGATGGTTGAATCGATGCCGGCATGATGTAACAGTTGGCTCAGCATCAAACCCGAAGGGCCCGCGCCGAGAATCGCAACGGTGGTGTCGATTGTTTTTCTCATGGTGCCGCGTTTACCAACGCCAGCTGCGGTGACGATTCTCGTGCTGATACGGCCGCGTGTACATTCGCATGCGCGAGCCGTGCATGCTCCACGGCAATAGCAAAGGCTCTGGATCCTTCTCGATTAGCGATTGCTGATACGAGTTGCCGATGTTGCGCTTGCCCGACGTACAGAGACGCAAGGAAGCGTTTGTTGTCGCTATTTCTGGTCGGAAAGGCTGATGGGCTTGCGAACGGAAACCGGTACGAGCGATTTACTTCAGCAATTAAAATTTCACTCTCACACAGTGACGTTAATTGCTTATGCAGGGCGATATTTAGTTGGTCGTAGTCTGCAACGCTGCCACTTTCTATCACCGAATCAATGTCGGCAAGCAGCGTTTCAAGATCAGTCAGCGCTGTGTCACTGATACCAATTTGCGCCGCTCTCTGAACGGCAGCACCTTCCAGTAAGCCTCTCAGATCAATAGCGTCAAACACATCGTTCAGTGCAAAGCTTCTGACGGTATAGCCGGATTTATCTTTGATCAGCAGCCCTTCGGCTTCTAACTTTATTAACGCTTCGCTGATGGGCGTTCTTGAGATACCCATGGTTTCCGACAAGTGGCTTGCGCGAAGTTTCGTGCCGCCAATTAGCTCGCCCGAGACGATCTGACTGCGCAAATGATACAGCGCCGATTTCCATTGAAGTTCACTCATACATCTATTTTTGCATGCAAAAATAAAAATGTATAGGTATAATTTGCGACTATTGATTATTTTGCATGCAAATAAAATGATTCAACTGCCCAGAGGTACTCGATGACGAAAGGTAAACCGTACGATGATATTCCCGGAACCATCATTTTCGATAGCGACCAGGCAGCGCGCGGTTACGCCCTGAATCAGTTTTGCATCAGCTTGCGTTTGCAAGCGAATCGAGACGCCTATGCTGCCGACCCCGAAGGTTACATCGATAAATTTTCTATGAGCGCCGAGCAGCGAGAAGCTGCGCTGGGACAACAGTGGAATCGCTTGTTGGAATTGGGCGGCAACATTTATTACACATCGAAGTTAGCGGCCTTTCATGGCATCAATTTTCAGGAGCTTGCAGGGCTCATGACGGGAAAGGGTTCTGTTGCGTATCGGGAAATGATGATATCCGGTGGTCGCCCGATTGAAGGCAATCGCTACCAATCAGAGTGGGAAGAAGACTGATGGCTAGAATTACCTCAGGCGTTGCCTGCTCTCACGTACCCGCGCTCGGAGTGGCATCTGATAGCGGTATCGACTCCGATGCGTACTATGCACCGATATTCAAAGGCTTTGAATTTTCCAGGCAATGGATAGCCGAAGAAAAACCAGACCTGATTTTTTTGGTATACAACGATCACTGTACAGCGTTTGATGCGTCCGTTATACCAACGTTCGCGTTAGGCTGCGCGGCGGAGTACCACCCCGCCGACGAAGGCTGGGGCCCGAGACCGGTACCTGTGGTAAGGGGACACCAAGCGCTTTCTGCTCACATTGCGCAATCGCTCGTGCTCGATTCCTTTGACATCACCATCATGAACGAAATGGAAGTTGATCACGGGCTTACCGTACCCTTAACCATGATGTTTGGTAAGCCGGACCAATGGCCTTGTCCGGTTGTGCCGTTGGCGGTCAACGTTGTGCAATACCCTGCCCCGCTGGGTAGCCGCTGTTTTGCGCTGGGAAAAGCCATCCGAAAAGCCATCGAATCGTTTCCCGATGACTTAAAAGTATGTGTGTTTGGTACCGGTGGGATGAGTCACCAGTTACAGCATCAACGCGCCGGCCTCATCAACTCAGAGTGGGATGCACGCTTTATGGATTTGCTCGTCAACGATCCGAACACGGGCAGTCAGATTGAACACATTGAATATCTGCGTGAAGCAGGTTCTGAAGGTATTGAGTTGGTGATGTGGTACGTCATGCGGGGCGCGCTAAACGAAACGGTGGAAGAAGTGCATCGCTTTTATCACGTACCTGCATCAAACACCGCGGTCGGGCATCTCATTCTGGAGAATAGATAACATGTTGAAGATTGGTGTTGCCGGTGCCTACGGCGCCTTTGGTCTAAAGCATCTGGATGCCTTGGCTAACATTGAGCACGCGGACGTTACGACTGTATTCGGGCCCAATAAAGACAAGATCACCGCGTTAGCCTCTGAAAGGAACATCGCTCATGCATGTTCTGACTATGAGGATTTTTTAAGCCAGGATGTGGATGCGGTGATTCTGTCCACGCCAACGCAATTGCATTGTGCGCAGTCGATTCAGGCCATGCGCGCAGGAAAGCATACGTTCGCAGAAATTCCTATGGCCGATAGTTTGAATGATGCTGAACAGATGGCTGCGGTTCAAAAAGAAACGGGTGTCGTGGGCATGGTCGGCCACGTCAGGCGCTTTAACCCCTCACACCAATGGGTGAAGCAACGGATTGATGAGGGTGCCTTTACCCTTCAACAGATGGACGCCCAAACGTACTTTTTTCGCCGTACCAACACGAACGCCAAGGGTGAGCCGCGCAGTTGGACAGATCATTTGCTGTGGCATCATGCGTGTCACACCATTGATCTCTTTATTTACCAAACCGGTGAGATTCCAAGTGAAATTTTCGGTTTTCAAGGCCCGGCTCATCCGGAGTTGGGTATTGCGATGGATATGACTATTGGCTTAAAAACAGCTTCGGGTAAACTTTGCACCTTGTCGTTATCGTTCAATAACGATGGCCCTTTCGGTTCATTCTTTCGATACATCGGTGACAGCGGCACCTACATCGCACGCTACGATGATTTGATGGACGGCAACGAAAATCCGATTGATTTAACCAGTGTCGCCGTATCCAATAACGGAATTGAACTCATTGATAGAGAATTTATCTCCGCTATCATGGAAAAACGCGAGCCTAATTCAAGTTTTGCACAAGGCTTAGCGGTCATGCGTGTCATGCAGCAACTCGAAGATCAGATGGGTGTTTTGAAGGTCTGACACCACCTATCAACATCGGTATGACAGCTCCCCCACTCTCAAACTAAACAAAAGGCAGATTCGTGTCCAACAAAAAAACCGCTCTTGTTATTTCTGCGCACGCGGCTGATTTCGTCTGGCGTTGTGGGGGCGCCATTGCTCTGCATCAAAAGCTGGGTTACGAAGTGACCGTTGCGTGTTTATCCTTTGGAGAGCGCGGCGAAAGTGCGCGGTTATGGAAGGAAGGAAAAACGCTGAATGAAGTGAAATCCATTCGGCGCAAAGAAGCTGAAAACGCAGCGAGTGCATTGAATGTTCACGACCTTCAATGTTTTGATCTGGGTGATTACCCGCTGCAACTCGATAATGACGCTAAGTTTCGATTAGTGGACCTGATCCGCTCAGTGCAACCCGCATTCATGATGAGTCACTCGAAGTATGACCCATACAATACGGATCACATGTATACGACCAATGTTGCCATGGAGGTTCGCATGATCGCCCAAGCCTGGGGTCATAACCCGGGAGAGAAAGTACTGGGCGCTCCGCAACTGTATTTGTTTGAGCCACATCAGACCGAACAGATGGGTTGGAAACCGGATACGTTTCTCGACATCACCGATGTATGGGAGCAAAAGCGCGCCGCCATTGAGTGTATGGAAGGCCAGCATCATCTGTGGAATTTCTACACCAACGTGGCTGAAAACCGCGGTAATCACTTTCGTAGAAACTCCGGTGGGCAGTCCGGTGGACGTGCCGCACAGTACGCGGAAGGGTTTGAGTCAGTGTACCCACGCTGCGTGGACGAACTGTAAATGATGGGCATCGTACGCCAGCGTATCGAACGCGCAGATAAAGCCATCGTCGCGGGTTTAGCCGCCTGCGGCGTCGCCACCGTGCATGAATCTCAAGACAGAACGGGCTTACTGGCCAGTTATATGCGACCGATCTATTCGGGTGCCGCGATTGCCGGATCCGCAGTGACCATACTGGCACCCCCAGCAGACAACTGGATGGTGCATGTGGCGATTGAACAGCTACAAGCGGGAGATGTTTTGGTGCTCGCTACCACATCGCCATCGGATGCGGGTTACTTCGGCGACCTACTCGCTACATCTGCACAAACACGCGGCTGCCAGGGGTTAATCATTGATGCGGGAGTCAGGGATGTTCAAGACCTTACAAAAATGCAGTTCCCGGTATGGTCCAAGGCCATCTGTGCGCAAGGAACCGTTAAAGAGACGTTAGGTTCGGTCAATGTGCCGATTGTCTGTGCGGGTGCAGCGCTGGACGCGGGCGATGTTGTTGTGGCCGATGATGACGGTGTGTGCGTGGTCAAGCGATCTGAGGCTGAACTCGTGTTGGAAAAAGCACAAACCCGACTGAGTAATGAGGACTCAAAGCGTCAGCGATTAGCCTCCGGTGAATTAGGCCTTGATATGTACAACATGAGAGGGCGTTTGAAAGACGCCGGGCTTGTGTATGACTGATGGCGTACGGTGCATGTGGATGCGCGGCGGCACATCCAAAGGCGCGTTTTTCATCGCTGAGGATCTACCCGCAGAGCGAGACACTTTCTTGCTACGCGTTCTCGGTTCACCTGATGATCGGCAGATTGATGGCATCGGTGGTGCAGACCCGCTGACATCAAAAGTTGCTGTCGTCAAACTTTCCGAACGCCCGGGGGTAGATGTTGATTATTTATTTTTACAAGTCGCTGTTAATGAAGCCTTAGTCAGCGATGCGCAAAACTGCGGTAATTTGCTGGCTGCCGTGGGGCCCTTTGCCATCGAACGTGGTTTAGTTAACGCAGGCGACGGGTTATCAAAGGTAACCGTCTTCATGGAAAATTCGCAAGAATTGGCGGTGGTGAGTGTTAGCGTAAAAAACGGAAAACCCGTTTACGAAGGCCATACCGCAATCGATGGCGTTCCTGGAACCGCGGCGGCGATATCCATGGCGTTCAAGGACATTGCCGGTTCAAGCTGCGGCGCGCTTTTGCCGACAGGCAATGCCGTTGATGTGGTGGATGGATTGTCTGCAACGCTCATCGATAACGGTATGCCCGTCGTGTTACTCCGTGCCGCTGATTTTGGCATTCAAGGTAGCGAGTCTCGTGCAGAGTTAGATAACGATAGCCAATTAAAAAGCCGCCTGGAGTCAATACGTCTTGCGAGCGGGCCTTTGATGAACTTAGGTGATGTAAGCAACAAGACCGTACCGAAAATGACGTTACTTAGCGCGCCGATGAACGGAGGTTGCGTGTCTACACGCACGTTTATTCCACATCGGTGTCACGCCAGTATTGGTGTGCTGGGTGCGGTCAGTGTCGCCACGGCTTGTCTGGTTGCAGGAAGCGTAGCCACTGATTTGGCTGACCTTCCGGCGGGCGGTAAAAAACGTTTATTGATTGAACATCCGACCGGAGCTACGGCCATTGATGCCAAGGTGGCTGATGACGGACGCGTTGAGAGCACCGCCATCGTTCGTACCGCAAGAAAACTATTTGATGGCACAGTGTTTGACTAGGAGGAGCGCTCACCATGCCTATGGATGCTGATTGGATGCACTGGCATCAAAACCCGCGTAAACCGCGCTTTAAGCTGCCCGATGGTGCGGTTGACGCGCATTGCCACATATTCGGACCGGAGGATGTGTTTCCTTACGCGCCGGAGCGCAAGTACACGCCTTGCACAGGATCGAAAGAACAGCTGTTTTCATTGCGCGATCACTTAAGTTTTTCTCGCAATGTGATTGTACAAGCCTCTTGCCACGGCACCGACAATGCGGCTTTGTTGGATGGCCTACAGGCGTCTGAGAATAAGGCTCGGGGTATTGCGGTGGTAGCTGACGATATTACCGATGACGAACTTCAGCACATGCACCTAGCCGGTGTGCGTGGTGTGCGGTTTAACTTTGTTAGACGACTGGTTGATCCCAAACCTCATCCATATTACGAGCGAATTATTGATAAAATATCCCCGTTAGGTTGGCATGTCATTGTGTACATCGAAGCGGCGGATTTTGCGCATTACGTACCCTTTCTCAACAGCTTGCCGGTAGACGTGGTCTTCGATCACATGGCGCGTCCGGATGTAAGCAAAGGTATCCACCACCCAGACTTCATTCAGTTCGTTGATTTGATGAACAATGAGAAATACTGGACCAAAGTTTCATGTCCTGAACGCCTGACAAAACAGGGCGGTAGTCATCAAAACTATTCTGACGTGGTGCCTTTTATGAAGCACCTTGTGGATGCGTTCCCTGATCGGGTACTGTGGGGTACCGATTGGCCACATCCGAATATGAAAAGTCACATGCCAGACGACGGTCAATTAGTTGAGATGATTCCGCTGATCGCTGATTCCTCCCTCAAGCAGCAAAAACTATTAGTGGATAATCCAATGCGTTTGTATTGGCCTGAATTGATTGACTAAAACGGCATACCCCAACTGGCGAAACCCCAACTTTCAGCGAACATCTCGAAACTCAAAAGGCACACGGCCAGACACACGATCTTGCTTAGGCGTAATCGCGAATCGCTTTTTATAGACGCGGGAAAAATGCACAGCCGAAACAAAGCCACACGCTACTGCCACATCAACAATTTGCATGTCGGTTTGGGTGATTAAGCCGCGGGCTCTGTCGAGGCGTAGGTTAAGGTAGTGATGGGTGGCTGTTTGTCCAAGGTACTGATTAAACAATCGCTCCAGCTGTCGTTGAGAAATGTTGAGGCTAGTGGCAATCTCTGGAATGCTAAGCGTTTGCTCTAAGTTCAACTGCATAAGCTGAATGGCCTGCTTTAAGTTGCTGGGAAAAGCGTGTTCGGTTGACCTGTGCCAAGGCAAAGATCCGTTTGACTGGTCGTTTGCTGCGCCAGGTTGATAGATGTATTGCGCTGCTGAGTTTGCTATCACAACGCCCAGTTCTTGCTGCACCAGTTGCAGCGATACATCGGTAGCGGCTTGTCCTCCGCCGCAGGTGACGATGCGTTCGCTCCATTCGTAGCGAGCATCGCTGACGTGAACCTGGTTAAACAGTTCTTTAAACGCGTTCAGGTGTTCATAGTGAACCGTGGCCTTACGCCCGTCCAGAAGACCGGCGTAACCTAATATAAACGCACCCGTGTCTAAACCACACAGCGTTGAATTTCGCCGAGCGTGTTGCTTTAACACTCTGAGCAGTTGCTTATCTTGATGTTGTTCGGGTGTCCAACTGGCAGACACAACCGACCACTGCGGCAGTCGATCAAAGTCGACTAGGCGTTGTGTATGCAACTCCATGCCGTTACTGGCGCTGACTTTGCCACCCGCGACACTTAAAAATACCCACTGAAAGCGGTGTTCGCCGACCAGATAATTTGCAGCTCTCAACGGATCAATAAATGACGTGGTCGCGTGCATGTTGAATGATGGCAACAGGATCATCGCGAGGGTTAAGGACCGGTTTGTCGCTTGCTCGGTCACAGAACTCGTTTGCACTCCGAGATGTGGGGTTGCCGGGTGATACCGATGGCGAAAAAAGTATATATCATGGCGAAAATTGTCTCATAACGCGTGAAAAAACACGACACAGTAAAGATTAAGACGGCGGTACGCCCGTGCGCGGCTTTAATTCGGAGTTGGAACATGTCAGAGCGCCCCCCCATTAGTGCTGGCTATGATGTAAATCCAGCGCGCTCCGCATCGTTACATGCGGATGCGTATACCCACGATCAGTGGTTTGATGTGGATACCCAGGCCATCATCAAACGATCGTGGCAATGGGTTTGTCATGTGGAGAAAACCCGCGAGCCCGGCTCCTACACCACCGCAGAGGTGGGTGGCCAGCGGATCGCTGTGGTGCGCGACTACAAAGGTGAACTACGCGCCTTTTACAATGTGTGCAAACACCGCGCGCATCATTTATTAACCGGTGAAGGTAATACGTCGTTAATCGTGTGCCCTTATCACGCGTGGACCTATAAATTGGATGGCCGCTTACACGGTGCGCCACACACGAAACACCTGGTTGACTTTAATAAATCCGATATTTGCCTTGATGAAATTCAAGTGGAGGAATTCTGTGGGTTCGTATTCGTTAATCTTGACCCAAACGCTCCTTCGTTAGCAACGCAATCGGGTGACCTGAAATCCGAAGTTATGCATTGGGCTCCGGATGTGGCCGATTTGACCTTTGCCCATCGATTGCAATACGACATAAAGACCAATTGGAAAAACGTGGTGGACAACTTTTTGGAGTGTTATCACTGCCCCACGGCACACAAAGATTTTTGTGATTTGGTGGATATGGATACCTATAAAGTGACCACACACGGCATCTACTCCAGTCACATGGCGGATGCGGGCAATTCAGCCAACAGCGCGTATGACGTAGCCGATGCGACGGTGAAAACCCATGCGGTTTGGTGGCTATGGCCTACGACGTGTTTGATGCGCTATCCGGGTCGCTCCAGCATGATTGTTTTAAATATCATCCCCGTAGGCAAGGACCGTACTTTGGAAACTTACGATTTCTTTCTGGAAACACCTGATCCTAATGCCATGGAACAGGATGCCATCCGGTACCTCGATGAAGTGCTGCAGGTTGAGGATATTGCGTTAATTGAAAGCGTTCAGCGAGGCATGGAATCCCCAGCTTTCACACAAGGTCGCATCGTTCACGACCCGGAAGGTTCGGGAAAATCAGAACACGCCCTGCACCATTTTCATGGCTTGGTACTGGACGCTTATGCGGCGGAGCACGCATGAATCTAACAGGAAAAGTTGCGCTAGTAACCGGTGGTCGGGGCGGTATTGGTCGCGCCATTGTTAAACGATTTTTGAAAGAAGGCGCAACCGTATACGCAGCCGACTTGTCTGAAAACGGATCGCTAAACCATCACGATGATGACGGCAGTCGATACGTCAAACTGGACGTAACCGCTGAGTCTGATTCGAAAGCGTTGTATGAAATGTTGCATCAGGAACACGGTGCCTTACACATCCTGGTGAATGCGGCAGGTATTGAAATTGAGAAAACGATTGAAGAAACCTCGTTAGACGAATGGAACCAGTCGTTTGCCGTGAACGTTACCGGCACGTTTTTAACGTCTAAGCACTTAATGCCGTTGTTGCGCACTGCCGCCAAACAAGGAGGCACCTCCAGTTTAATTAACTTTGGTAGTTACGATGGGTTCATTGCTGATCCGGGATTAGCGGCTTACTGCGCCACAAAAGGCGCGGTGCACGCGCTTACTCGTGCGATGGCCTGTGACCATGGGCCCGAAGGGGTTCGGGTTAATGCGGTGTGCCCCGGGTATATCGATACCCCGATGTTGCAAAGTTTCTTTGAAGGTGAAGGTTCCGGCGGTCAAGGCGGAAACATTGAATCGCTGCAGCAGGCTGTGCGCGAGGTGCACCCGATGCGTACCTACGGCACACCTGAGGATATTGCCAATCTAGTCAATTGGTTGGCTGGTGACGAGGCTCGTTATGCAAGTGGTCAGTTATGGGTACTGGATGGCGGTTTGTCTGCACAAGTTCAACAGATGAAGTTGTAAGCGCTATGGCTAAATCCGTGATTATTACGTGTGCGCCGACCGGTGGCATTCACACGCCTACCATGTCCCCGCATTTACCCATCACACCGCAGCAGATATGGACGGCCTCCATTGAAGCGGCTGAGGCCGGCGCCTCCATTATTCACCTGCACGCACGTGACCCTGAAACCGGTAAACCGGATCCGCGACCTGAAACGTTTATGCAGTTTTTGCCAGTGATCAAACAGGCCACCGACGCCGTTGTAAACATCTCAACCGGTGGTGGTTTGGGTATGAGCATGGATGAACGCCTGCTCGCTGCCACTACTGCAAGCCCTGAGATGGTTTCATTAAATATGGGTTCCATGAACTTCGGTATTTTCCCGTTACTGCAAAAGCATGAGAGCTGGCAGCATGACTGGGAACCCGAATTTTTGGCCATGACCAAAGATTTTGTCTTCCCAAACACCTTTAAAACCATCGAGTACGCGCTGCAAACTCTGGGCGAAGGGCACGGAACACGTTTCGAACATATTGGGTGGAAACCTGCGCGTAGGCTTGGAAGACAGTTTATACATTGGTCCTGGTGAATTGGCTAAATCCAATGCAGATCAAGTACGAAAAATTCGCACCATTATCGAATCTATGGGGCTGACTGTTGCCACCCCAACTGAAGCACGTGAGCGACTTAATTAAAAAGGGTTGGACGCAGTTAAATTTTAATTGTGTTTGACAGGAGGTTTGCTGGTGAATATTTCAACAACGCTATTGATCCATGGGGAATCTGTCGCTGGTGATGGCGATGTGATGATTGCACATGGGAAATAAAGCACAAGCCACCGCCATTGTCACCGGTGGCAGCCGTGGAATCGGTGCAGCCATTGTTCAGCGTTTGATACTAGACGGTTATAACGTGGTGACCTGTGGTCGCGGCGAGCAGCCGAAAGATTTGCCAGCCAGTGTGCATTGGAAAAAAACCGACGTTGCTATGACTGAACAAGCAGACGCGTTAGTGATGTACGCCGAAGAGACGTTCGGTTCGGTAGAGGTGCTGGTTAATAACGCCGGCGTGCAAGTTGAGAAAAGTCTATTGCAGAGCACGGATGCAGACTGGGACGCGGTAGTGGGTGTGAACTGCAAAGGCGTTTTTAATATGAGCCGAGCCTGTTTACAGCGTATGGCTACTACCGGTGGCAACATCGTCAACATCGGTTCGATATCTGGCAATGTCGCTGATGAAACCATGGCGTTGTACAACGCATCAAAAGCGTTTGTGCACGGCTTAACGCGATCCATTGCACTAGACCACGGCCCTGCGGTGCGCTGTAATGCCATACAACCGGGTTGGATCATGACTGAGATGGCATCTGATGCGTTCGCTCTAGCGGATGATCCGGACGCCGCGATGCGCAGCGCGTTGCAGCGTCATCCCGTTGGGCGTTTTGGGCAACCGGATGATATTGCCAACATGGTGAGCTATTTAGTGTCCGACCAGGCGCAATTTGTATCGGGTCAGTGTTTCACCGTTGATGGCGGCATGACCGCCGCTTCTCCATTGCGTCCAGGGTTAGACTAACGATGAGCGATCAAACCACAGCGGTACTTGGGGCGGGTGTTATCGGCGCCAGCTGGGCGTCTCTGTTTTTAGCAGCCGGTCATTCAGTTACCGTGTATGACCCCAACAAATCCGTGGAACAGAACGTCAGGGATTACATCAATACAGCCTGGCCCACACTGAGTAGGTTGGGGCTGGTGAGTGATGCAAGTTCTACTGATAAGTTAACGTTTTTTACCTCACCCTCTGAGGCGGTAGCAAACGCGACGTTTGTGCAAGAAAGCGTTTCGGAACAACTGCCGCTGAAACAACGCCTGTATCGAACAATTGAAGAGGCGCTACTGCCCAATGCCATCGTGGCGTCATCGGCCTCTGGGCTAACGCTCACCGAGATGCAGTCGGGTTGGAACAACCCTAGGCGTTTTGTGCTCGGCCATCCGTTTAATCCACCGCACCTTATACCGTTGGTAGAGGTCATGGGAAACGACAAAACCGAAGCGGGTGTGGTTGAAGCAGCTCAAACGTTTTATGAATCGGTTGGCAAGGTCACCATTCGGGTCAATAAAGAAAAGCCGGGGCATGTCGCGAACCGATTGCAAGCTGCAGTTTGGCGTGAAGCCATTCATCTTATGAAGGAAGGCGTGGCCAGTGTGGAAGATATCGATACCGCGATGTGGGCAGGACCGGGGCTACGCTGGGCCGCTATGGGCCCCACCCTGCTCTTCCATCTCGGTGCCGGTACGGGCGGCTTAGAAGCATTTTGCGAACGGTACAGTGACAGTTTTAATCGATGGTGGGACGATTTAGGTGAGCTGCATTTAGACGAAGAAACGGCTGCGTTGTTGGTAGCGGGTGTGGCCGAAGAAGCCAGCACTCAAACACAAGCTGAATTATCCGAACGGCGGGATGCGATGATTACCGCCATGCAGATTGCGGCTAAACCGCATCGCCGTTGATGTTAATCGGCAACCGTCATTAGGATGAAATCATTTCGTTAATTTCGAGTAAATTCATCGATGGGTCGTAACAGTACAAATGGCGCATACCCGGAATGGCAAACGTGCCCGTTAGAGAGTACGGAATACCAGCCGCTTTTAACCTTTCAATAACCCCATCCAAATCGTCCACTTGCAACGCAACATGACCACCAATTGACGGGTTATGGTCAAGATGGTTTTTTCGTGCAAATTCCGGATCGGGTCGTATTAAGTGCAAACCGGCATTAGCCCCTTGGCTTACTGTGGTGGCGGGAAAAAGCGTGAGCTTATCGGGATCGGCGCTGATATGCCCCACCTGCTCTGGTGGTGGAAAAACCCAGCTACCCTCTGACATGCCTATGATCTCAGCGTAAAACCGAGCTGAGGCACGCACGTCGTTGGCGGGTAAGTTAACGTGATGAATGGTGACCATGAACTTTCCTTAACTACCGTAGCAACGTTTACCTGGGCTGAGTGTAAACCACTGTGGGGAATGCTCGGCAAGCAACATACGCGTGGATTGCAGCAAAGTTTCTTTTGCCAGGACTGTGTTCTTACTTGACGCCAACCGTGATTCACATTAAATTCCACCGCGGGTGCTGGGCGATGGCGTCGTCCAGATGTAGAACCACCCCAGTTCATTCGCACACTAGCGAATTTTTTCGTCCTGTACGCCCGGATAAACACCGGGTGAACAAAACCGCCCGGTTTTGATCAGGATCGTTTCATGTCACAAACTACTCGCCCCGATTTTTTCACTCGCCACGATGGCAGTAAAACTCTTCCATTCTCCACCGAGGAATACGCTCGCAGGCTAACGCAGTTGCGCTCCATTATGGCTGAACACGACATTCCGGTTGTGTTGCTTACCTCCATGCACAATGTCGCGTATTACTCGGGATTTCTCTATTGCGCTTTTGGACGACCGTATGGCTGTGTCGTTACTCAGGAAGCGTGTACGGTTGTGTCTGCGAACATTGATGCCAGCCAACCCTGGCGTCGCTCAGTATCTGAGTGCGTGATTTACACGGATTGGCGTCGCGACAATTTTTGGCGTGCGCTTAAACCCTTGATTGGACAAACCACTCGACTTGGTATTGAGTTCGATCATTTAACGCTTTCTCTCCACAACGCACTGCGTACGCATTTGGGGGAGATTGAGCTTATTGATATGGCTACTCAGACCATGCACGCCCGTATGGTGAAATCGGATGAAGAAATTGCGTTGATTCGTGAAGGTGCACGTATCGCGGATATAGGCGGCGAGGCCATACGCGATGCGATCAAGGTAGGAACGCGCGAAATTGATGTGGCTATGGCAGCGCGTGATGCGATGGAGCTGGAAATTGCGTCATCGCACCCCGATGCCGAGCAGCGCGATACCTGGGTTTGGTTTCAGTCAGGCATTAATACGGATGGGGCGCATAACCCGGTAACCACCCGCAAACTTGAACACGGCGATATTCTCAGCATGAACTGTTTTCCGATGATTTCAGGTTACTACACAGCGTTGGAGCGCACCTTGTTTGTGGGTGAGCCTGACAAGGATAGCCTGGCGATTTGGGAAGCTAATGTTGAAGCGCACGAGCTGGGGTTATCACTCATTCGGCCGGGCACCACGTGCGCGGATATTTGTGAGCAGTTAAATGAGTTTTTTGATGCAAAAAGCTTGCTTCAGTATCGTTCGTTCGGTTACGGCCATTCGTTCGGGGTGTTAAGTCATTACTATGGGCGTGAGGCTGGTCTGGAGCTGCGTGAGGACATCGATACGATGTTAACGAGCAACATGGTGGTATCAATGGAACCGATGCTGTGGGTGCCCCAAGGTACGCCTGGGGCGGGCGGTTATCGCGAGCACGATATTTTGGTGGTGGGTGATGACAGGGCCGACAATATTACGGGCTTTGGCTATGGGCCGAACCATAATATCGTGGCGGTATAACGCTACAGCCGTCTTGCTCATGTGGAGCAAGACGGCTGCTGTTATCGTTCCCAAACAATGAATCATATGAAATGAAACCTGCGGAGCGAAACGTACGGGACGAAACGTACGCACGGAATCCTGGCGGATCACTATCTGTTAAACAGATTCGCCGGTGCTTTCGGAAGTGTCTGCCGAGCCCGCATCACGACTCTTTCCCTTACCCTTTCCTTTGCCCTTACCTTTTTTACCCTTCTTGTCCTTACGCGCTTCACGATCAGCGTCCCACCCGGCACTTTCTTCCGCAGACACCACTCCGTCCTGGTTTAAGTCCAATTGCGCGTCAATGGCATCATTTCGGGCATCCTGTGCCGCACGTCGCTCGGCGCGCGACAGCGTGCCATCACCGTCACTGTCGAATTGTGTGAGCATTTCCTGCTTTCGAACTTCACGCATCGCTTTGCGCTCATCCTTTGATAACTCATCGTCACCATTGGCGTCGAATAAAACGAGATTCTCTGCTTTACTCTCAGCACGGGCTGTGGCGACTTCCTCAGCGGAGATCAGGCCATCGCCATCGGCGTCGACAAGGTTTTGATAACTGGCTGCTGTGGCGCTGAGCGTCATAGCGCTGCCTAATACAATGGCAATAAGTTTAGATTTTTGATTTAGTTTGAACATGGTGTAGTCCTTAAGTTGGTTATTGATAGATCAAAAAGGCGAAGTACCTTCTTGTTCCCTTGCCTAAAGACTATCGACCTCAATCGTGCAACGAATGTGGAAGAACTCAGGACACATTATGAAGATGGCGTGAGTTCAAATTTGTACCCGATTCCATACACCGAATGCACAAACGTGTAGGTGTTACTCATGGCGTGTAATTTCTGCCGTAGTTTTTTGATGTGGCTATCAATTGTTCGGTCGCTAACGATGCGCCCATCAGGGTAAATTCGATTCATGAGTTGTGTGCGGTTGAATATTTGCCCTGGTTTATTCAACATCACTTTCAACAGCCGAAGTTCTACCGCCGTTAACGCGCACGCTTGACCATCGACCGTCACGTTCGCGGTGGACTCATCCAATACAATAATTTGATTGCTGGATGAGTCAGCTTCTGGTGCCGTTCTTCTGAGCACAGCCTTAACCCGAGCAACAACCTCTCGCGGGCTGTATGGCTTGCACATGTAATCATCGGCCCCGACCTCCAGACCAAGCAGCCGATCAATCTCTTCCACTCTTGCGGTCAGCATGATGATGGGCACCGATGAATGTTTCCGAAATTCTCGACACAGGCTTAAGCCGTCTAAACCGGGCAACATCAAATCCAGCAATACCAAGTCAGGCGGGTCCTTGATCAACCCATCAAGCGCAACATCACCCTGGGTATACACGCGGGTATCAAAATCGGCTTTTTTTAAATATCCCTCTAACAGAGCAACCAGTTTTGGTTCATCCTCAACGATGGCAATTTGCATGGTGGTAGCTCCGTTAGTGGTGCTGAAGGGGCAGTGTTAACTGGATAGACAAACCGCCCAGGTCGGAATGTTTGGCAACAATGGATCCCTGATGAGCTTCAGCCACTTTCTGTGCAATTGCAAGCCCGAGTCCTGAACCGCCTGACGCTCTATTACGTGAGAGTTCCCCACGAAACAGCGGCTCAAAAAGTTTGGGAAGTTGATCAGTATTGACACCGGGAGCGGAATCATTCCAGCTCAAAGTCGTTGCATCTTTTTGCTGTGTTAACTGAATTCGCAAGGTTCCAGGATCATCGGTGTAGCGTATTGAGTTTTGCAACAGGTTATCAATCAGTTGAGACAAGCGCTGCGCATCTGCCTGAATCAAAACTTCAGTATCGATACCCTCCACAATCACCGATAAGTTGGCTTGATTTAAAGCAAGTTTTCCAACGTCCAGTCGCTCACGAATCAACTCGGCAAAATCGACCGTCACCATTTTAAAGTCCATGGCCCCTAGATCAGATAAGGTTAAGTCATGAAGATCGTTAATTAAGCGAGCTAAACGCAGTGTTTCGGTGTGCAACGAGTGAATGGCATTTTCATCGAGGTCGTTAACGCCATCCTGAATGGCTTCAAGTTCACCTTGTAACACGGCAACTGGCGTTCTGAGTTCGTGCGACATCTCCGCCATCCATTGCTGACGAGCGGAGCGGTTTTTATCCAGTGTGTTCGCCATTTGATTGATGCTACGAGACAAATCCCCTATTTCATCCTGGGCTTTGGTCTCTATGCGCTGTTTGTATTCACCGGCGGTGATGTGGCTCACCGCAGCGTTAAGCTTTTCAATAGGCTTTACCATTCGATAAGCGAGCCCGAACGCCATCAGTGCCGACAGCACCACGAGCCCACCCGCGGCCAGCATGTAGTTTCTGAGCTGTTGTGCAACGAAAGCCTCTTCCAATTCACCGGGCAACGCCTTGGGCTCCCGAATTCCCAAATAACCGATGGTGCGTGACTCCAGAACGATAGGTTGCCAAAACACATGGTTGCGCGGTATTTCACGGCCGAGCAGAAGCTCGCGATTTTCATCCACTAAGTACGGTTTCTGACGAACCGTTCTACGGTTTGGTCCTCCGCGTTGGTTTGAATCCCGATTGTTAGACTTTTGGGGCCTTGGCCGATCGTAATAGTGATCGACAATCCGCTTGGCATCCGGGGTAGCGGTTAGCCAGTCCCAATTACCTTCGGCTGCGTAGCGTTCGGTGAGCTCGTCAATTAGCGGGGAGATTCTGGTCAGTTCATTTTTAACGAAGTACTGCGCGAAGCCGCGATCGAAACTCACACTGTTCAGCACTGCCATCATCGCTAAAAGCGCGATGCTGGACAGGAGCAGCGTAATGAATAGTTGGTATTTTAAGCGCATAAGTCGGGTGTACCCTAAGCTAAGTTTACGGCTTAAAACTGCCGAACTTCACCCGAAGGGTTTAATCTCCTCATTTTTTGCACAAACACGCGCCACGCCACCGGTGTTTCTACCAGATCGTGGAGGCCATTTTTAATGCGCTAAGCATTAAAAACAACGCGAATGCCCAACGTAATTTTTTTGCATCCAATCGATGCGCAATCTTCCCGCCAATCGGCGCGGTGAACACACTGGCAGAAAACAGTAGGACAGCCGCCGGGATGCTGACATAACCAATGGACCATGGTGGCCTGTCATCAACGCCCAAGCCGGCGTTGATAAACCCCAGTACCGCAGGCAAGGCGATAACAAAGCCAAAGGCGGATGCCGTACCTACGGCGCGATGTACGGGGAAAGAGAACATCGCCAGGGTTGGCACTGACAAGGTGCCCCCTCCAATACCCATGAGTGATGAGAAAAACCCAATAACCGACCCGATGCCAGTGTTTGCTAGTTGAGACCGAGGCAATTGCTTCGCTAAAACAATTTGTTTTGGCAACAACATGTTCACCGCCACCAAAAATGCAATTACCGCAAAAACTGCGGTCAGAGCTTGCGAGCTGATGTACAGAGCACTCCATCCACCCAGGGCAGCACCTAGCGCGACAAAAGGTGCCCATTGCTTCAGCAAGTCAGTATCGATCGCACCGCGTGAGTGGTGTAACCGCGCTGACGAAATGGAGGTGGGAATGATGGTCGCCAACGATGTTCCTACAGCCATATGCATGGCAACGCTGCCTGGAAACTCCAGGTATTCCAAAAGCCAGAACAGCACAGGAACAATCACGATGCCCCCGCCCACGCCCAATAGACCGGCCAACACGCCAGCAACTGCGCCTGTGCATAGCAAACCC
The DNA here is from genome assembly GCA_020629835.1 of Granulosicoccaceae bacterium. Lineage (GTDB taxonomy): Bacteria > Pseudomonadota > Gammaproteobacteria > Granulosicoccales > Granulosicoccaceae > Granulosicoccus. The sequence goes on along the minus strand of JAHDCO010000016.1, from coordinate 46,219 downwards.
ACAGCCAGGCTGATTAACACCGGGGCGGTGTACAAAGTGGTACCCATGGAAAGACCTTTAGACAATTAATACCAGCGACAGGCGGGTGCGCAGAGTGTAGCAAGTGCGTGGCATGTATCGCGTTTGCTACAGACAATTGATACCGCAACACGCGTTCAACTTATGAATAGTAAAATCTATCAAATAAGCAAAAATATATCGTTTTATTTATTAATTAATGGCGTCGATACTAGCCTGAGTTCCAACCGGTCAGTGCTCGGCTACGCCGGCCTTCCGGGGGTTGGTCAATATTGACGTGTTCTGGAGAACCTCATGATTCGTAAATCTAATGTTGTGTCCATTCTCTTTACAGTACTGTTCCTAACAGGCTGTGCGTCACTGGGTGGTGCTGATGTGTCCGATGCAGCGGTGTCCGGCGACCCGGTTGCTATGGCTAAAGAAGGCGCTGAGCTGAATAGCCGGGGCGCCAAGATGGTCAAAGATGGTGAAGCGCTTTTAATCAAAGGCCGCAAGCGGGTCAGAGATGGAGAAGCGATGGTGAGCAACGGAAGCACGTTGGTTACTAATGCACGATTCGGATACCGGGACTTGGCGCGTACCATGGGCGATGCTACCAACCCTAAAACGGTTTCTTCCGAGGCAAAAAAGTTAAAGAATGCAGGTAAGCGATGGGAAGACGCGATCGACACCATCAAAGACGGCAACAAACTGATTGATAAAGGCAACGACGACATATCCGATGCGCAAAAAGCCATTCGTAAAGGCCGACAATTAATGGAGCGCGGCAGCGTCATGGTCAGAAACAGTGAACGGCTGCGCATGGAAGAGAGCTTGTTATCGGTGCCGGGCAGCTCGTTGCAGTAAGTTTGCAGCTACAGACGAAGGGCAACTCCTCGTGGTGATTGCTTGGTTCTCTGCCAGACAGATGGGGACAGGCTAATTGTTTCCCATCGTCTGGCTAACAGCTTTAGTGAAGCGCTTCATGTGGTGTCCTGCTGCGTCGAACACAGGTTCAGTCTGAACGCGGCATCTATACAAGCTACCCGCAATATCCACATGCACCGTTGCACCTGCAGATATCACTTCCTTTGAATGCGCTAATGCGATCGGTTGACCGACTCGATAGCCGAAAGCACACGAAGTGGTTTGACCGACGATATGGTCATTGTAAATCAGTGGTTCGTGGCCCAGAGGTACCGCGGTAACATCGTCGAATAGTAGTGATACCAGTTGTTTGGAATTCGGCTTTTTTGTCTGTTCTTGTAGGGCCTCATAACCGACAAAACCGCCCTCTTTTCGTGTGAACTGCATCAAACCCACATCGTAGGGTGTAACGTCTGAGTCCAGCTCGTGGCCCATAGCCCGAAAGCCTTTTTCAATACGCATTGACGTTTGTGCAAACAGACCTGCAGGTCGTGCACCTGCTTTTACCAGAGCATCAAATAAGGTGCATACCTTGGTTAGCTCACACGTAAGCTCCCACCCTGCTTCTCCTACATAAGACACTCGCGCAGCAAGAACTGGAACGCCAGCGATTACATCCTGCTGGTGTTTGAAATACGGCAGTGCGTCAAGTGATGCTCCGAGTGTTTTGGAAATGGCTGATGCGTCAGGTCCCATTAACGCCAGCGATGCGAAGCTTTCTGTAACATCGGTGATTGAAACCTTGAATTCGGTTTTCTGAAGCGCCCGTTGAAACCACGCGAGGTCTTTACGGATAGCGCTTGAACCAACAAACAGACGATAGTGCGATTCGCTCAGGCGTTGGAGTGTAATGTCACTTTCATAAGTACCGCGTTGATTTAATACAGCGCTGTAGATCACTGAGCCGGGCTTGCGATTTACATAACCTGCGCAGGTTTTCATTAAGAACGCTTCAGCGTCTTCACCTTGCACATCGATCTTTCCAAAGGTTGATAAATCAAACACGGCAGCTGATTGATGACAAGCTAAAACTTCCTCGCGTACATGTTCAAACCAATCTGGTTGCTTGAAGGTTAGCCGTGGAGAGGATCCAGCGCCGAAATACAGTGGCCGTTCCCAGGCGAAGACTTGCCCGTAGAAAGCACGTAATTGATCGAACCGCCCCTGCAACGGCGAACGGCGCAGATGTCGTGCTGTCTTCAGTTGCTTTGCCGGGTATGCAATGTCGTAGTGTGTCCCTAAAATCTCAGGAGCCCTCGCCATTAGGTGTTCTACCGAGTTAAATACTGGCGCAAACCGTTTTGCATCGGCTTCGCTAAGATCGTAAGCGGGTGCTCCGTGCACAATGTTATGCGCTAGGTTCATGCCAGCGCCACCACCGGAGGCCATGCCAACAGAGTTCATGCCGCAGCCGAGGAAGAGCCCTTGCGTCTCTGCGGTTTCACCCAACATAAACGTACCGTCCGGTGTGAAACTTTCGGGACCGTTTAAAAGCATCTTGACTTCTGCATCTGCTAACACAGGCAGCCTGTGCAGGGCGTTTTGCATCATTGGCTCAAAGTGGTCCCAATCCTCAGCCAACAAACCGAATTCAAAATTGGCATCCAAGGTCCCGGGCTTAATGGGTTTTCCCATGGGTTCGAAACAACCAACCAATAAACCACCCGAATCGTCGCGAATATACAGATGACTGTCATGGTCGGACAATGTGGGTGTATTGCCGGTAATACCTTCGATGGGTCTGGTGAGTAAGTAAAAGTGTTCACAAGCCAACGCTGGAACGTCGGCCCCCGCCATTGCACCAACGTCACGTGACCACAGACCAGCGCATAAGGCAATCGCATCGCAACGAACGGTACCGCTGGACGTTTCAACACCGCGTATTCGATTGTTCTCGGTCAGGACCCCGGTAACCGCTGTCTGTTCGAATACGCTTGCTCCCAGGTGCTTCGCCGCTTTTATTAAAGCAGCACACACATCACTGGGAGAAACGCGTCCATCATCAGGTGACCATACAGCGCCCAGGACGTCTTCGGCGTTCATGAGTGGCCAACGCTCTTTTGCTTCCTCCGCAGACACAGACGTTGCATCAACCCCATAAGCCCGAGCCAATGCCTGTTGCCGTTTTATGTGTACAAGTCGATCCGGCTGAGTGGCGATAGACAACGACCCCTCCTGTATCCAACCCACGGATTGACCCGTTTCTTTCTCAAGTTGGCTGTACAGCTCCACCGAGTACTGAATCATTCGAGTCAGGTTACGCGAATGGCGCAGCGCGCGTACCTGGGCAGCGGAGTGCCACGTGGTACCACTGGTTAATGCGTTACGCTCTAATAAGATGGCGTCGCGTACCCCCAACTGCGCTAAGTGGTAGAGCGTTGAACACCCCATGATGCCCCCACCGATAACCACAACCGATGCTTGGGTGGGAAGCTGAGTGTTCATTGGCTGACTCCATGCGATATTGATTGATTGAAACATATGTTTCAAAACTTGACAATTAATAATACGTTTGAAACACTGCGTTTCATGGTGGTCAACAACACAAAATTGAGTGTTCAGGCATTGATTGCCGATCACTACAACGAACTCAGTGGTGCATTGAAATCGGCAGCGGACTTTATTGTTAACAACGGCTTTGCGATTGCGACTCGCTCATTAAGATCTGTTGCCGCGGAAAGTAACCTTTCGCCTTCCAGTTTTTCGCGTTTAGCTCGCGCCATTGGGTTTGAAGACTATGAGTCATTGAGAGACTGTGCACGAGATGAATTAGCGAGCCAATCCAATCAATTAGCCAACAAAGCCCAGCAGCTCAGTAACGATGCACGTCAGCCGGTGTTGCCTCGCCAAGTGCAGGCGTGCGTGAGTAATATCGAATCTATGCTTAGTGACGTGGATGAGGATCTGCTTGAATCCGCTGTGAGTTCTCTGGCTGAAGCCGATCGAGTGATCTTAATTGGTGCATTAAGTTCGGCGAGCTTTGCCGATTACTTTGCCTACTTAACAAGTTGGTTTGATGGTCGCTGGAGTGTTGCAGGCAGTAATGGGGTGACTTTAGCGAGCTCAGTAAGCCGCCTAACGTCATATGATGCTGTTGTAGTTATTTCCAAATCGCCCTACGCCAAACGCGCTGTACTCGCCACACAAATGGCTGCAGAACGCGGTGCTTCGGTAATTCTGATCACAGATAGTCATGCATTTCCGGCGATCAAATACGCGCAGCATGTCTTCATTCAAAAAGTTGACAGTCCTCATTTCTTTGTATCGTATGCATCAACCTTGGTATTAATCGAAACACTGACTGCGATGTTGGTAGCTCGAGCGGGCGATTCGGCCGTTGAACAGATACAGAATACGGTTGCGCAAAACCATCGATTGGACGCGATAGCGCAAGCTTTGTAATGTAGTACGGGTATTACAGTAGTATGCAGTTAGTCGTGGTTGCACTTCATCGCCAAGATGCGATGAATCGCTTACCTCACATGGCGTGAAGCGCCGTAAACCGGAGAGAAGAACTTGAACATGAAAAAAATTGGCTTAGCCGCTGTGGTAGCCACCACCTTAGGTAGTCTGTCGTCAGCTGCACAAGCGGCCTGCACGAACGATGTCTGGAATAAAGTCATGGAGCGTGGGAAAGTGGTTGTCGGTGTAAAAGCCGACTACAAACCCTGGGGTTACCGAAGTACTGATGGCAGTATTGTTGGTATGGAAATCGATTTAGCTCAAGCAGCTGCGGACGCTATGGGTGTTGAACTGGAAACAGTAGCGGTGCAGTCGTCTAACCGAATGCAATTCCTGGAACAAGGCAAAATCGATATGATGATTGCCACCATGTCTGATCGTGCTGATCGGCGTGAAATCGTAGGCATTACCCAGCCAAACTACTACACATCGGGCACAAATATCATGTCTCCCAAAGCGCTAGGCTTCACTGAATGGGAAGACTTACGTGGTAAGAAAGTCTGCGGCAAGCAAGGTGCTTTCTACAACGAAGTGGTTACGGAACGCTATGGCGTAGAAATCGTTGCGTTTACGGGCAATGCAGAAGCCAAGCAGGCGCTTCGTGATAAGAAGTGTGTCGCCTGGGTATATGACGATTCATCTATCGGTTCTGATTTATCATCCGGTGATTACGACGAATTTGAAATGCCATTAGCTTCGGAAGATGACAACCCATGGGGTTTAGCAGTCCCGCTGGCCGAGAAAGACTGTGTGTTTGGTCACTTCATGTCGGGTCTAACATTTAACTTACACCAGTCGGGAAAGTTGATCGAACTGGAAGAAAAGTGGGGTATTCAACCCACCGCATACCTTGCGGACAAAAATGCAGCCTATAGCGATTGGCTCGCTGAATAAAGTCGGTGCTGTAATCGCCCGGGGATTGTTGTTCTGATCTCCGGGCGTTTCGTTTTCTCGGCAACCAGGGTGCCCCATGGATAATCGCCATGCTTGAAGCTTTCACCGAGTTTTTTCGGACGCTCGCTGAAGATCATCCGCGTTGGAACTTCATCTTTTTTTACGAACCCCGTCAGTGGGCACGCATTGTCAAAGGGTTTCAGCACACGATTGTGCTGTCCATTGCGTGTGTGTTTTTTTCCGTGGTTATCGGCGTAGTTGGCGCGTGGATGCAAAGCTCACCCTCGAAATGGGTGCGTCGTATCGTCCAAGGCTATATTCAGTTTTTTCGTAACACCCCACCGTTCGTGCAACTGCTTTTCTTCTACTTTGCGTTGGGCCAATTCACACCAACAGTCACGGGCCCCGATGGCTGGACCGAGGTGCCTCTGGTATCGAATATTGGTTGGGCCATAATTTCTTTGTCGTTCTTTGCCGGCGCGTTCAATGTAGAGATTTTTCGTTCAGGCATTGAAGCGGTGCCTGAGTCAACCCAAGAAGCGGCCAGTGCTCTGGGTTTTTCACGCTTGCAAACCTACATGGATGTGGTTCTGCCACTGGCATTTCGTGTGTCCTTGCCTGCGTTGAACAATAATCTGGTCAACTTAGTCAAAACCACAACACAAGCCATTGCCATCGCAGTGCCAGAACTCTTATATCAATCGGTGAGTATTTGGAGCGACTACCCCAGTGCGCAATACCCCACAATGATTTTATTATTCCTGTCTTTTATCTTTTTGGTGGGCATACTGGTGCTTGGAATGAGCCGTTGGGAAAGAGCCATGCGAATTCCAGGGTACGGGGGATAGACTATGTGGATCAAACACCCCATTCCCGGTATAGATAAACCGGCGTTAACCAAATTTGCCGTACTAAAACCCTACACCGCCGTTCCCGCAGGGGCCGCTGATGATTTGTTGTTTTCGCGGTGGCTGGTCTCTACCCCGCTTTGGGCATGGTTGGTTTTTGCACTGGCTTTAAGCGCTTGGCCCATGGCCAGCTACGCATCCAGCACTTACACAATGAGCGATGCGTTTCAAGCCTTATGGCGATGGATTCCGTTTATTGTTACGGGTGGCTTTTTCTTCAATGTCGTGATTTCGTTTTTTGCCATGCTTATTGGCACCGTACTCGGCGTTATCTTAGGTTTGATGCAAATTTCTCCGTTGTGGGTCATTCGTTTTCCTGCGCAGGTTATAACCCAGGTGTTTCGTAATTCCCCGTGGTTGGTATTGCTGTTTATCGTGTTGCTGGCCTTACCTTATGAGATTGAATTTGGTGACACCATCATTCGAATACCGGACTGGATGAAAGCGGTGTTTGGGTTGTGTTTACCCATAATGGCTAACATCTCCGAGGTTGTCAGGGGGGCCATTAATTCGGTGCCCAGTGGTCAATGGGAGGCCGCGGAGTCTTTGGCGTACACGCGTCAGCAAACACTATGGCAGATCATCCTACCGCAGTGCTTTAAGCGCATGATTCCGCCGTGGATGAACTGGTACGCCATTCTGACGATGGCAACACCTCTGTGTTCTTTGTTAGGTGTGGAAGAGATCATTACACTCAGTCGTCAAGCGATTGAAGCGGAAAACAATAAGCCGGAACTACTGGTTCCGTTTTATGGCTTCGCCCTGCTCATCTTCTTTGCTTACTGCTACCCCATTGCGCGCGCAACGATTGCTTTGGAACGGCGGTTCGCCGTCAAACTATAAGGACCACCCATGTCACAACCTGCCTGGACCGAGGATCAACCCATCGTATCCATCAAGGACGTACACAAGTCCTTTGGAGATCTGGAGGTGCTGAAAGGCATTTCTATGGACGTTATGAAGGGTGAGGTAATCTGCATCATCGGCCCATCGGGTTCGGGTAAATCCACCTTGATCCGCTGTGTGAATGCTCTCAACGATATCCAATCGGGGTCCATTCAGGTGGAAGGCCAGGAAGTTAATGATAAGGCGCTGGATAAGCTGGAACTACGCAAAAAAGTCGGCATGGTGTTTCAGCAGTACAACCTCTTCCCGCATAAAACCGCGCTGGAGAACATCATGATGGCGCCAATTAAGGTACTGAAACAGGATAAAGCGGAGGTAGAAAAGCGCGCACGATCGTTAATAGAGAAAGTGCGGCTGCAAGGCAAAGAAAACGCCTACCCCGGCGAGCTGTCTGGTGGCCAGCAGCAGCGCGTGGCCATCGCACGTTCGTTGGCAATGAATCCTGACATCATGCTGTTTGATGAGGTTACCGCCGCGCTGGATCCCGAGACGGTTAAAGAGGTGCTGGTTACCATTAAGGATTTAGCGGAAGACGGGATGACGTGCATGCTGGTCACACACGAAATGGGTTTTGCGAAAGAGATCGCCGACCACATCTATTTTACCGACAGAGGCGTTATCGTTGAGCACGGACCGCCGGCAACGTTTTTTGAACAAGCGAACGACCCACGAACGCAAGAATTTTTGAGCCAAATTCTATAGTAGAATCGGAGGAGCAGATTGGATGCTCCTCCGATTTTGTATACCTCGGTATTAGCTGAGTTTTTCAGCAAAGAAACTGGTGGTTCTCTCCCAGGCTAAATTTGCAGCTTCCTCGTTGTATCGGCGGGTCGAGTTATTATGGAAACCGTGCCCGGTTCCTTCATACAGATAGCGTACGTGTTCAATGTTATTAGCCTTTAGCGCTGTTTCAAAATCAGGCCATTGAGCGTTTATGCGATCGTCGTTTTCTGCGTTTTGAATCATCAAAGGTGCAGAGATATTGGCTACTTCGTCCGCAGGTGGCGCGCTGCCATAAAACGGTACACCCGCTTTTAAATCATCACCCATTTTGGTGGCCAGGAAATTTACGACACCACCGCCAAAACAGAAACCGACTGCGCCCAGGGCTCCGGTTGATAACTCGTGCCCTTTTACATACTTTGCGCTGTTATGCATGTCGATCATTAACTTTGCGCGATCTAAACCCTTTTGCAGGGTACGCCCGTCGTCATCGTTTCCCGGGTAGCCACCAACGGGATGTAAACCGTCTGGGGCTAACGCCAGAAATCCCACCGTGGCTAACCGACGTGCCACATCTTCGATGTAGGGATTCAATCCGCGGTTTTCATGAATAACAACAACTGCTGGGTGTGGGCCATCGGTTGTGGGTTGCACCAGGTACCCGCTCATCTCACCTGAGTTGCCGCCCGGCGAGTCGTAGGTGACGTAGTTTGCTTTGATGCGTTCATCGGTGAACGAGACCGTTTGCGCCTCAGCATAGCGTGGGAACAGTGCCTGGGCCATGGTGAGCCCTGAAACACCGGCGACGGTTATTGCGCTGGCTTTTTTAAGGAAGTCTCGTCGGCTCATAAAGCCGTGACAGTACTGATCGTACAAGCTATAAATTCTCGGATCTATCTCCAAGTCTTCTTCGTCAATAGCAGCTTCGATGTCTTTTTTACTTAGGCTCAATGTACTCTCCGTTAAACCGAGGAATCTTGTTCCCCAAAAATCGTTGTGCGGCTGGTCTTAAGCCGAACAGCGTCGCGTCGTAATACGTGTTGTTATTTAAACGGAGTGCACTGGAAAGATGGGCACAAACCTGCGTACCATTTCTGAATCGTAACAGGCAATATAGCCTTACTGCTATAGGTAAATATGTTCGGACTCTGCCTGGCTTCGTTTTGATCGGTTGATACAGTAAAGAGTTACTCTTGCCATGAATACTCAAACTCATATCTTGCTCGCGTGTGTTGCGTTACTGCCCGCAGCAACGTCGGTTGCAGCATCACGTAACCGTGCACAGTCCGATTCGACCGTGGGTGAAAGTCAAGCTAAAACAACATGGGTGATGACTGTCGCTGCGATCTTCGGCGCGTTAGCGCCAGACGCAACCCTGTTTGTTATGTGGGGGATCGCCAAAGCGCAAGGTGTCGCCGATGAGTTAATTTGGAGTGAATGGTATTACTCGGACTTTTGGCAGCAGCTTAGCGCGATCAGTAATTCTATTCCTGTGTACCTGGCGATAGCCTGTGCCTCGGTCGGTATTGCATTGAGTCAACGCAAGTATGGAAGCGCTTATCGGAGTGACATCCATGCTGATTCGCAGATGCAATCGCGGATGCAATCCGGGATGCCATTAGGTACTCACCAGTATTTGCAACGACCGCTTTTTGTCTTTAGCGTAGCGGCGTTGTTGCATGTGATTACCGATCTTCCGCTACATCACAACGACGGACACCCACATTTTTGGCCCTTTAGTGATTGGATTTTTAGTTCACCCGTCTCTTATTGGGACCCAGCGCATCACGGTCGTGTGTGGTCAGTTATTGAAATTGCGTTAGCCCTTGCAATGATCCTGGTTCTATGGATTCGTTGGCCAAGCAAGCTCGTTCGTGCGCTGTTGCTGTTAGCGGGCGCAGCCTATGGATTGGTTGGGTTCTACTGGATGGCGTCGATCAACTGAAGCAGTCGGCGAAGCTGGGCTTTAGAGAAAATCGTCGCGACGTGGCGTAAAGCTATCAATCAGCGTACCGGGCTCAAGGCACACACAACCATGGATAGCATCGCTTGGAATGACGAAACTATCCCCCGCAGCTACTTCACGTTTCTCATCGCCGATTGTGAATGTAAAGCGCCCGGATTCCACAAAGGTGGACTGGACATGAGGATGATGATGCAACTGGCCGCAGGCTCCAACTTCGGAGAATCGAAAGGCCACAACCATTAAATCGGGATGATCAGCCAGGACTTGGCGGGTGACTCCAGGATCGGCATCGACAACGGGGAAGTGACTCATAACGCGGTACGGTATTCAAATGTCGTGAGATGATACCACTCCGACGCTTGAGCAGATATCGCAGAGAACGCAGTGCTACAACGGCTTTGTACCCGCGTGGCTGAGCCGTGAGGTTAAGTCCTCACGACCCAGGTGCCTCGGTTGCCCTATTCGACCGTCAGATGAGATGGTCTCTTACTGTGCAGTGGAAGCGAGAGTCAACCGTAAAGGTTTACCCATTGCGGCTGCCGACTTTACCGCCCTTCCCGCCGCGGTCACCGCCACCTTTTCCTTTGCGATCCTGGCGAGTTTCTTCCAGCCCCGCGCTCTCTTCTGCGGACACGATTCCATCCTGGTTAACGTCCAGCTGAGCATCCATGGCGTCGCGATGCGCGTCGCGAGCGGCTCGTCGCTCGGTACGAGACAGTTCCCCATCACCATCGGTGTCGAATTGCTGCAACTGGTCTTGCATGCGGGCTTGCTTCATTACTTCACGCTCTTCGCGCGATAGTTCGCCGTTGCCGTCTGCATCATATAGGCTCAGAGCCTCTGCCATTTGAGCTGCGCGTGCGGTTTCAATTTCTGCGGCGGAGATAACGCCATCTGCGTCTGAATCCACGAGGTTGATCATGCCCGCTGCGCTGGCATTCAACGCCAATGTTGCGCTCAAAACGATTGAAGAGATCGATAGTGTCTTTACTGCGTTAGTCATTGTTGTGTTTCCTAATAATCAAAAATGAAAAAGATCAGACTTGTGCATCTGTTTTGCTTACAGGATGACTATCGACTCCGAGTGTGCAGGGAATGTGCAAATAACCGGAAGATAATGTGGTTTTTGTACACACCTTTGCATACCGCATCGGGCACTACGCGGGTACTACTAGGTCTATGGTGGCTAGTAGTGTTCCATCTCGTTCTAACACATTGAATATCGGAAACCCCTGGCTCTTGGTTGATCTTTCAATTGGGCGCGGAGCTGAATACGGGGCTTGCGTCATGATTCGTTGATTTACGTCTTCTGGAAAATTTGCCTGAGTTGTCAGTAGGTTTTTACCCGCTACGTGAGCTTTCATGTGCAAGTGAATGGGTTGGCCGTAGTAATAACCCGGGTAAACCGTTTCAAATTCTGCAATACCATCGACATCGGTTTTTAAAGCACCTCGGCAAAATCGCTGCTCAGTATCGGGTTTTAAGTGCCCAAGCAGAATCGCCTTAACCATGGGCGGCCGTTCATCAGGACTATTGCCATAGCCTGAGTAATATCCGAGTGCATTGCATGCCCAGACATCGACGACCCCGCCTTCGATTGGCTGACACTCGCTGTCAATTAATCGTACAGCTACGGTTAAGGGCTGACCAGGTTCACCCGGAGCGATGGCTTTACCAACTGAAGGCGAGCAAGTGAAGTATGGCCCTTCGTAGCTATCTTTTAACCCCTGGCAAACATCACCTGAAAAGTCTTGTGGTGTAGCTAATCGTGTTGCCATATCAGACACGACGACTTCCGAGTTATCACACGTCTGTTTGCCACGTATGGTCTTATCGAGAATACCTCGATTTGGACCAACTCCGTCTGTGCTGGAACTATCGGCAAAACTTCGTGTACCAGTTAGCGCTGATAACGACGCACCCAGTGTTGTAAGTAAGGCTTTTCTACGAGAATATTTTACTGTCATGGTGCTTAGTCTGTATGTATTTAAACTACATTAGTAAAGAATTGAAGTCAGATTTATAGAAATATTCGAGTAATCTTTTTTAAATAAACGTATAAACACCAGTATTTTTCGTACATTGTACTCAGGACATTGGCATGGCGGTATAGGCTGATAAGGGAAGCGTCATTCAAAATCGTTAAATTCCCGTTTTAGACGCTGCCGGCGTTGTCTTTCGTTGTGCATAAATTCGATACCCTTCTAGTAACGCTAAGGGTATGAAATGTACAAGTGCTGGTCCCAGGTTATTGTGTACGAAAATCCAATGAATTAACGTCAGCAAGGCTGCCGGGTACACCCAACGTTGTAAAGCCTTCCATCGTCTACCCAAAACTCGTTGACTTGAATTATTTGAGGTTATCGCTAAGGGTAAAAATATAAGAAAGGCTAACCAGCCTGTTCCGATACCCAATGTCCACAATTCGTTGAATACAACCGCCATCGAGTTAACATCAACGATATAAAACACGGTATGAAGTAGCGCATAACCGAAGGCCGCAACACCGAAGTAGCGTCGTTTACGCACTAGCCATAAAGTCCAACGTCTTGAATTGAACAGTAATCTTAACGGTGTCGCCATCATAGCGATAATCAGGATTCGAGCGCTAAATTCGCCAGATGGATGTAAAAGCTTATGAGCATTGCCGGTATCGTTGACAAATTGAAACAGCATTAACGTGGCGGGCAGCGCCAGGAGAATCCAGAGGACATAATCGGAAAGTTTTAGTTGCATGGCTGTGCCCTGACCTACCACGTGGATAGATGTATTTTTTATCGTCGGTGGAGAAAAGCGATAAGAATCAATACAGCGATAAACCGACCCCAAGGCAAAATAGTAGAAAGTTATCGGCACTCTTTTGTTTCGTGCAGGTGTGCAGATGTATCAAGTTGTTTCGACAGTCACTAGCTTAGGTTGATAACAAAGTAAACCAAGCCTTGTGTATTTTGTAAATATTCAGTGCTCGGTCCTAGTTGTGTCATCCATTCCAAATAGACGTTGGCACGTAAACATGACCGTCAGCAAGTTTTCTGGCCGTGCGCATGAGCCCTGCAGCTTTAAATTCGAATTCGCCATCAACGCTAAAAGTAACCAACACATCCAAGCTGCCCGAAGGATGTTCCAATGTAATAACGGCGGGGCTTACTGCGGGTGGTTGCCATAAGGTATCAGCAACGGTTCCCGGCGTTAGCGCGCACGCGGCTATACACTGCGCGCCAGTGACTGCCATGCTCGGGTGCGTGTTGTGCGGCATGAGATAACGTGCGGTGATGCTACCGCCATTTCTTGCCGGGGCAATCACGCCAAACTTCGGTGTTACCGAGTTAGCGACGTCTTTAATACCCATCAAAGCCCCGGCTTTTTGTCGTATGGCTTCTATTCGCTCGAAAAACGGACGGTTTTTATCAAGTTCAGTGGTGGATTCATAGCCTGTGATGCCTAATTCCGTCGCTCTTGCTATGACTACGGGCATAGCAACATCCATACACGTCACCGATAAACCGTCAATCTCGTCTTGTAAATTCCCTGTGGGTAAAAACGCACCGGTGGCAGAGCCTACGACCCCTTCAAAAGTAAGCTGAGTTTTGGCGCTAGTCCCGGGCACACCGTCAATCTGCTCGTCACCGTCGTAGGTCACCTGCCCCTGTGGTGTTTGAATAACGGAGACGATTTGAGCACCGGTATTAACGGCTCGGATTTTGACTGTGGTTTCATCTTCCGTGGGTTTTATCAAGCCCAGTTCAACCGCTGCTTGAGCAACTCCGGAGAGTATGTTTCCACAAGTGGGTTTGAAATCTACTTGGCGATCGGTTACCGATACCTGGGCGAAAAAGTAATCGATGTCGGCCCACGGATCATCTGAGACTGATAGCATGGCGACTTTGGTGGTTACCGCTGCACTGGCGCCGATACCGTCGATGTTCAGCGAATGGCCCGAGCCTAATACCGCAACGAGCACCTCGGCCAGCGTGTCCAAATCCTCCGGTAGGTCTTCTCTTCGAAAGTACGGGCCTTTGGACGTGCCCCCTCTCATGTGTACATAAGGTATTGCTGTTTGCATTAGCGTATACGCACTAGCGTAGAGGCCACGGTAGTTCAACGAGGCTTTGCAGTAAGCCTGGTGGAAAATCTCGATTCAATACACTGGCCATCGCACACATCAAGGCGATGCCAAAACCTGTTAGCAGGAAGGTTTTTGCCCAACTGCAGCCCGCTCTGAACCTAAAAAAGAGTGCCAGAAAGCCGATTAACGCCAGAATAAATCCCACGACACTGGTGGCGGCAATGAGCCCGGCAAACCAGGCTAAGGTACTCCATAGGCCATAGGGTGCATCGGCGTCTTCCCCACTGAGTTCTTTGTCAGCAAAGATTTCATTGCCCTCGGGGCGGCGCATCATTTGAATTAGCAAGATCAAACAACACGTCAATGAGACACCACCGATTACCAGCGGAATAATCTTGTCGGTCATGTTGCGATCAGGGATCAGGTTAGCGTTGTATAGCGCTAAAGCCAAATACCCGGCAATGACTAACAGAAAAATTAACGGCGCTCGTTTCGCACCGGATTGCACATCACCTTCAGCCATGATGGTTTTGGCTTGCTTGATACCAAACCAAATCGATACGAGCGTGACAATCAAAAGCACGATAACGATGGGGCTGAATACGTAGTCCATTCCGGCTTCAAAACTTTTTCTAAATCGGAAGTTCGCGATCTGAAACGCCTGGTTGGTGAATTTCTCAACCGGGTTAGACAATACAAAACCGATTAAAAACGCAGGACGTGACCAATCAAACCGTCGTAAAAAGATGCCGATAAGTCCGATTACGAATAAGGCCAGCAGGTCTTCAAAGTTTTGTCCAGACTGGAACGCGGCAAAGCTTATCAACATGAATAAAAACGGTGCCAAATAGGTAAAGCGGATGGTAGTCAACTTGGCAATACCGCCAGAGGCCGCGATGCACAAAATGGTGCCCACGACATTGGCAAGTGCGAGTAACCAAACGATTGAGTAGGTAATATCCAGGTTATCTTTAAGCATGTTGGGGCCGACTTCGATATCCCCACTACCCAGTAATGCAACGGCCCCGATGAAAATGGCCATAGAGCCTGAACCGGGTATACCGAACAACAAGGTCGGTACTAAACCCCCACCCTCTTTTGCGTTGTTTGAGCTTTCTGGTCCGATTACGCCGCGTACCTCACCACTACCGAAACCGGACTTGTCTTTCGTGCTCTGTACAGAGTGGCCGTAGGCAATCCAGTCCACGACTGATCCGCCCAGCCCGGGTATCACACCCACAACCACGCCGATGATGGAACATCTCACCGACAACCATCGATTGGCAAACCAATCGCGCACACCTCGTGTCCAGCCTTCGCCTAAATTGGCTGCACTTGAAATAGCGCGGTCTTTACGCAGCAGCGACACGATTTCAGGAATTGCAAAAATGCCTAAACCGACAATGACGAGTTTCAGACCATCAGTTAAGTAGGGAATATCGTAGGAGGCCATGCGCAAGTTGCCACCGGCATCCGCCTCGCCAATGGTGCCGATCATCATGCCAAGGCCTGCAGCAGCTACCCCCTTTAAAGCCACTCGTCCGGCAAGCACGGCAACCATGGAAAGCCCCAGGATGGTCACCATCAACATCTCGGGTAAACCGAACGCCAGTACAATCGGCCGTGCAATCAGGATAAATAGGGTTAAGAAAAGCGCGCCGACTAAGCCACCAAACAATGAAGACGAAAACGCAGCAGACAGCGCGCGTGCTGCCTCCCCTTTTTTCGCCATGGGAAAACCATCCAACACCGTGGCCTGACTTGCAGAACTTCCGGGTATACCCATGAGCACGGAAGCGAACGTATCGGATGTGGGGACAACGGCAACCATACCAATCATTAGTGCGAGCCCTAACATGGGCTCCATACCGAACATAAATGGCAGCAGTAAAGACAGACCGGCAATGCCCCCGAGACCGGGAAAGACCCCGACTGCGAGGCCCATGACAACGCCAAGGACCAGATAGAACAAGACGGTAGGCTGGAGTATGAGTTCCCACGCACTTAGAAAGGCGGGAAGTGCCGTTGCAAACATATCCATTTAGGGGTCCGCCTTTAGCCAGCTCAAATCAAATGACACGTTACGCGCACGGAAACAAACCTCCCGTGCGCGTAACGAGCTTGTCGCAATTACTTCAATTCAACGCCGTACGCGTCTTTCAACCAACCGATAACAAACGCTTTGGCTTCTTCAGGAACCTGTGTAGCGGTACCCAATGCAGAGGTTGCACCGTCACCGATGAATACCGGGTATTTACCGACGCGCTTGGCAGCGATATCACCAAAGTCGTCACGCGAACGTACGGCTTCGAATGCAGCACTGTAGGTATCGATAACGTCTTGCGGAGTACCGGCGGGCAGGAATGCCAGCTTTTGCACTGGGAAGCCAGCAACGAAAAAGGCTTTCCAAGCATCCCAGGCTTCACCTGAGGTTTCACAACCGTCTGATGCTTCACACACTTCTTTGAAGGTAGGCATATCCGGGAATGTAGGATCACGAACGATCTCACCGGCATCATCCAGTGCGCCCCAGCTCATCATCGGTACGGCGGTGCCCGCTTCGACCAATGGCGCAGAGCCTGACAGGTACGATGACGACGTTTGATAGTCGATAGTGGCTTCACCACGCTCAAACATCAGACGGCCGTCGCCGCGTCCTTTGATACCGAAGACGGGCTCAACGTTCATACCCAACATTTCCCAGGCGAGTAACGGAACCAGGTCAAGACGGGTCGCGCCCTGGCTACCGTAGATGAAATCAGTGTCTTTCAACTGATTAGCAGAACCGTCAAACTTGGCACCGTCTTCTGCATTCAAATAGGCAACACCACCGGTGCCGGATGCCATAACGGCATGCCAGTCGTTGTATTCATAACGAACACGTGGGTCATTCAGTAGGTAAGGAAACTGGGTTGAACCTGATGAACCGAACAACAGTGTGCCGTCTTTGTGCTCTTGCTCCTGGAACCAATTCGCGCCTTTGGTTGAACCAGCGCCTGGCATGAATTTAACGACTACAGTGGGATTGCCTGGCAATTCTTCAGACAAGAGTGGCGCGAAGAAGTTTGCCCATTTTGCTGAACCGCCCGTTTCTGAAAACGGGATGATCCATTCGACAGTTTTGCCTGATAAATCCATTTCGGCGGCGTTCGCAAGGCCTGTGGTGACCGTGGCAGCGCCGATGATGGCCGCACTGGCCAGTGTTTTGATACTCATTTTCTCTCCTCAGTGATGAATTGAAAGTGTCTGCATTCGGTAGCTGCGCAAAAGCGTAATATCTCGACAGCTCGTTCCGTTATCACCGGAATTCGATTACATTGCACACATTCGCTCCGCACCATGCACCGTGTACCTTGCGCGAACCTTGTGTAGCCCTAGGATTGGCTCATGCGTATTGTGATTATTGAAGACAATCAAACGCTCGCAAATGCCATTGCGTATCGATTGCGCGACAAAGGTCACGCTGCGGACGTGTTGCACGATGGTGATGAGGCTCACGCTTTTTTAAAAAGCGAGGGCGCTGATCTGATTGTGTTGGACATCAACCTGCCCGGCAGAAGCGGCTTGGATATTGTGCGTGCCTTGCGTCAACGGCAGGACAGCACCCCTGTGCTTTTGCTGACATCTCTGAATGAAACCCAGGACCGTGTGGCGGGTTTAGATGCAGGCGCTGACGACTATCTGGCAAAGCCATTTGACATGGCTGAATTAGAGGCTCGCATACGGGCATTGTCTCGGCGCAGGCAATTGGAGTTTGGTGAAACTCAGACGGTAGGCGCCATACAATTTAACCGCAGCTCAAGACAAGTGACCGTGGACGGTCGAATTTTAGACATACCAAGACGTGAGCTTGCTGTGCTTGAATGTTTAATTGAGCGTCGGGGTCGTCTGGTACCAAAATCTCAATTAATTGACCATGTGTATGGCGTTGGCGCAAACGTTGAAGACTCCGCAATCGAACCGCATGTGTCCCGATTACGCCGTCGCGTCAGTGACTATCAAATAGGGATAAAAACAGCTCGAGGCCTGGGCTACATGTTGACCACCGATGAGTAACACGGCAAAAACAACACCCAGTTCTCAAGGCCTTCAGCGCTACTCGTTGCGCGTTCGCCTGCTCCTCTTGTTGTTAATACCACTCATGGCGGTAGCCGCACTGATGGGTTACTGGCGTTTAGCCGTAGCACAGACAACGGCCGACGAACTCTTTGATCGAGCTCTGCTGTCGGCTGCACTTGCGATTTCCCGAGATGTGGTGATGTCTGACGGCGATGCGTTGTCGGTTACAACAAGAGACCTTATCAATGGCGCAGCTGGCGGTCAGGTGTTCTATCACGCGGCGGGGCCCAGCGGTTATTACGTTACGGGCTTTGCTTATCCGCCGGTGAGTGCTGCTGCATTAGAAAAGGTTCGTACCGCACCAGTGTATTTCAATGCGACCTATCGCTCTGAACCGGTACGGGTATTGAAAGTGACCGAGCGCGTCTCAGTAGATAAGATTGCAGGAGATTCCACCGTAACTGTTTGGCAAAACTTATCCGATAGAAGCGTGTTTGCCGCAGAGCTTGCGCGCCAGGCAGCGCTACTCATTGGAGCGTTGTTGCTCACCTTAGTTGTGGTGGTTTGGTTCGGGGTTCATTGGGGTCTGCGCCCGTTAAACGATTTGCAAAACGCCATTGCGACTCGAACATCGGATGATTTAAGCACCATCAAGCGCGCTGTTCCAATCGAAACCCAAGGCATAGTTAATACCTTAAACCGGCTGTTCGGCCAGGTTGAAGGCAGTATGAATGCGCAACAAGTATTCATCTCCGATGCTGCTCACCAACTCCGCAATCATTTGGCAGCTATACAATCGATGGCTGAATCGGCCCACAATAGTCAGCAGTCTCACCTTATAACTGAGCGCGTTTCTGAGTTGGTGGGTGCTTCGCGTGATGCGGTGCGCGTTGCTAATCAATTGTTATCGTTAGATCGGTTGCAACAGCAGCACCTACCCAGCGTGTTGGAAACCTTAAACCTCACCGAGCTCGTAGAGTCTGTATGCGCGGAGGCAGGTCCGAATATCCTATCGCAGGGCTTGGAGTTTAACGTCTCCCTGCCCGGTGATGAACTGTGGGTAACTGTGGATCGTGTGTTTATTGAAGAAGCTATAAGAAACTTGTTAGACAACGCGCTTCAACATGGCGGCTCTGAAATTACAGAATTAGCTGTCAATGTGAGTGAAAGCGATCAATATGCGTTGATAACCGTAAGTGACAATGGGCGTGGGTTGTCCCCGGAAGACGAGCCATTGGCATTTGAACGCTTTAGCCGGCTTAATGAAACCAGCGGCAGTGGCTTAGGTCTTACGATCGCTTCAGCGGTTGCTAAACGCCATGGCGGGCTTCTAAAAATAAACCCAACACAGGTTGGTGCTAGCCTTACTTTAACTATTCCAATCCACCGTTATTAGCAGGCATGTAATGAATACCAGTCGAACTCCCGTGATTGCCATCCTGGATGATTATCACCATCGAGCCAAGGATTGTGCAAATTGGGATGAACTAAGTTTTGCCGAGCTGCGTTTTTTTGCCAAGCCTTTTCCCACAGAACAAGCATTAATCGATGCGCTGGCCGATGTCTCTGCTGTGGGTCTAATGCGGGAGAGAACCCCTTTTCCAGCAACACTCATTGAGCAACTTCCCAACCTGGAATTGATCGTGACTACGGGCAAGAAAAACGCCTCCATCGATTCTCAGTTTGCAGCGCAGCACGGCATTACGGTGTGCGGTACGGAATCACCCGGGCATGCCACCGCTGAACTGGCCATGCTGTTGGTGATGTCATTACTGCGGCAATTGGTGCCACTGGTCAATGACTTATCAAACGAATCTGTTTGGCAGAAACAACTCGGTAGAGATATTCGTGGTCAAACCTTGGGTGTTCTGGGGCTCGGTCGATTAGGTGGTCAGCTAGCCACGTTTGCGAAAGCGTTGGGTATGCACGTCATCGCATGGAGCGAGAACCTGACTGAAGAACGTTGCGCCGAACTTGGCGTGGAAAAAGTCTCTAGAGAAGCGCTGTTTGAACGAGCCGATGTGGTGTCGATCCATATGCGTTTATCTGAACGCAGCAACGGGCTTATTAATGCTGAGGATCTGCAAAGACTTGGCCCTAAGGGTTATTTGGTGAATACATCAAGAGCGGGTATTGTTCAAGCTGAGGCGTTGAAACACGCACTCGACAACGACGTGATTGCTGGCGCCGCCTTAGATGTGTTTGATCAGGAACCAACACAACCCGGGGATGAATTCGTCAGTCACCCGCGGGTGTTGGCCACACCGCATATCGGCTACTGCACGCAGGAGACGTTTGATGTGTTTTACAGTCAAACGGTTGAAGCACTCAAAGCGTTTTACGAAGGGGGCCCTATTCGGGTAATAGCGGCGCCGAGTGGTGATTGAGCGGAAAATCGCGTTGGACGATTGGTGCACTTCGCATCAAGTGCACCAGGCAAAACGCTACGCTATAGCGTGACAACCCGATAGCCAGCACGTGGAAAATGCACGCAAACCGACGCTTTCGCCGTTTCAACGTCGGTTAGCGCTATGCGTTGGCTATCGGCGTAATGTATGTGGCCAATGACCGGTGTTTCTCCACCATCAACGTCAGCGCAAATGGAAACCCGCTGCCCTACTGTGAATTGCTGAACGTTAATCCCAACGACACCGCTCTCACAACGTGTGACAGAACTTGTCGCCAATTCGATAGCGGCTTCGGGGTCTAACTCTTCATAGGTTCCATGGCCTAAGCCCTGCACGCGCTTTTCCCATGGCGCAATGTGGTCAAACGAGTCCAGGAATTCAGGGCCCGCGTTCCAGCGGCCTCGTAAAAACCACGCCACATGATAAATTTGCGCATCCAGGGCGGTCGGTTGATCGCCCATAACATATGGCCTGTTATCGGCTAAGTGACGATCGATACCATCCAACGCTGCGTGCATTTGTGCGGCGTAATGACTCAGTGATTCATTCGCTTGCGTCAGTCCGTTCTTCCAATCAGAGCCAAAATATAAACGCCCGCGGTCTTGTGCGAAATCTTCAGGCAGTGACTCCCCTGCGGCACCCAAAACTATCTTCACAGATAAACTGAACAGCCCGCCGTCAGCCCATTGGTTCAAGCTATCGAAAAGCCCGTAGTGTTCAACCGGTAACACCGCGCGTTCAGGAAATCGGCGATCTAACTCTTGAATAATGCATCGGCTGTCGCAGTAGATGTCTGCGCCAATTTGCATGACGGGTGTTCGCCGATACCCCCCGGTCAGCACAGTCAGCAACGGCTTGGGCGCAAGTCTTGGGATGACCACCGATTTCCAGCTCAGTTGCTTGATACCGAAAACCACTCGGACTTTTTCTGCAACCGGGGATTGCGGGTAGTTATGAAAAATAACGTCTGATACAGATTGAGTCATGTTCAGTAGGCTTTATGCGCGTTAGTCTTCAGGTGTCGCGTCGAACTCAGCGCGCTTTTTGTCCATGTACTCTTGCATAGCGCCCGGCTTTTCCATCAGGTGTTTCATTTCAGCCATGATGGCAAGATGCGCAGCGTCCTGTTTTTGAAACATCTCCATGCCATGCGCTTTACTCAATTCAGCCATTTCTTCGAATGTATTGGCGCTGAATGTCTCGTCGCAGGCTCCGCCTAATTGTTTGCAAGTCATTGTTTTCATCGGGTTCTCTCCTCGTAGTCGTTATCGCAGCGTGACACTGCGCCTGCTAAACATAGCGTATTTCGGGCAATATCGGCGGTAAGTGGCGTTGCTCGCTAAGCTTTCGTGCGCTTTACTGACTAAAATTTGAACGCTGCGCACGCAAATGCGTACAAACTCTATTCGCGTGAGAAGAAGACCCAACTATGAAACAGCACACCCGAGTCGTTGTTATTGGCGGCGGCATTGCCGGTTGCTCAACCATCTACCATCTGACTCAGGAAGGCTGGACAGACGTTGTATTGGTGGAACGCGATGAACTGACCTCGGGTACAACCTGGCATTCTGCGGCGCAGGTAACTAACTTCGGCATGACGCAAACCATGGTTGCCCTGAAAAGCCATTCCATAAAACTGTATCAAGAACTTGCCGCGGATCCGGATTACCCGGTTAATTACCACCACGGTGATGGCGGCATTCGTTTAGCCAGTACACAAGCGGTCATGGACGGTTTTCATCACTTCGCCAGCATGGCTAAAGCCATGGGGGCTCACTACGAAGTACTCGACGCTGAAGAGTGCGCGCGGCGTCACCCACTGATAACTACCGATGGTTTGTTGGGTGGTTTATGGGATCCAATGGACGGCGATATTGACCCCGCTCAGTTGTGCCAGGCGTTGGCAAGACGTGCGCGAAAAGCCGGTGCCGAGGTGTATCGCAATACGCCGGTCACCGGGCTCACTCAACACGCCGATGATAGCTGGACAGTTCACACCGCTAACGGTGATATCACCTGCGAAATTGTGGTTAACGCTTGTGGTTATCGCGTTAACGAAGTGGGCAACATGATGGGTGTTGAACATCCGGTCATGTCCATGGAGCATCAATACTTTTTGACAGAACCGGTACCGGAGATCGAGGCGCTGGATTATCGTGTGCCGTTATTGCGGTGTGCCACCGATGACTTTTATTCGCGCCAGGAGAAGCACGGCTTGTTAATCGGTTTCTATGAACAAGACTGCCGAACCTGGGGTATGGACGGTATCGATCCGCATTTCGTTAATGCACTGTGCCCCGAAGACACAGACCGTGTGTTACCGGTACTTGAAAATGTGTTTAAACGCATGCCGGTAATTGAGGAAGCGGGAATCCACACCATCATTAACGGGCCGATAACGTACACCATTGACGGTGCACCGTTAGTCGGCCCTATTCCCGGTAAACGCAATGCGTTTTGTATTATCGGCTTACGAGCCGGTGTGGGTGAAGGTGGTGGGCATGGGTGGTTACTGGCACAGCAAATCGTGCACGGGGAAGCGCAATACGATACCTGGGTGATCGACCCGAGACGCTTTACTACGCACGCGAATGTTGAGTTATGTTCACTCAAAGCCATTGAGGACTACCAGAACGAATTTCGTTTTCATTTACCGCACGAACATCGCCCGGCCGGGCGACCGATGAAAACAACGCCACTCACTCAACCGCTTGCCGATGCCGGCGCTGAATTTGGGCTGGTCAATGGTTGGGAACGAGCGGCTTACTTCAAGCCTCACCCTGACTTTACTGAAACTCACGGTTACTACTTCAACGAAACCTTTGATGTAATAAAGCAGGAAGTTAGCGGTTTGGTTGCGTCGGTTGGCATCACAGAAGTCAATGGTTTTAACCGATTCGAAATCACAGGTCCGGGCGCCATGAGCTGGTTAGATACGCTCGCCTGCGGGCGGATTAACCCGCAGATTGGGCGGGTGTCATTGGCGTATTTACTGAACCACCATGGGAATATCAAAAGCGAAGCCACAGTCGCGGTACTCGATGACAACACGCTTTGGTACGGATCTGCGGCGGCATCTGAATTTCACGATCAGGATTGGTTAGACACGCATCTACCTGCGGATGGTTCGGTGACTATACGATCGCTAACGAACACGCACACAACGCTTGTGGTTGCAGGTCCGAATGCACGTCAGTTATTGTCTTCGGTAACTCGCAGTGATTTGAGTGCGCAGGCCTTGCCCTGGCTTCGTGTAATGCGCATCTATATCGGCATCGTACCGGCGGTTGTTATGTCTGTTAGTTTCTCTGGAGAACTTGCGTACGAGATTCATGTGCCGAACGCGCAGCTCACGTCTGCATGGCAAACACTTCAAAAAGCCGGTGAGCCATTAGGACTTCAGTTGTTTGGCTCGATGGCTGTTGAATCCATGCGCTTGGAAAAAGGTTATCGGCATTGGAAAGCTGACCTGGTAACTGAATTTAACCCCTATCAATGTGGCTTGGAGCGTTTTGTAGATACCGACAAGCCAAACTTCATTGGTAAAGACGCCTTAGCTGAATCCTGTCATCGGAACCGTTTTGTGGTGCTTGAGCTCGATTGTACGCATGCCCCGGCTCAACCTGGCGACAGCGTCGTGTTGCAGGATCGTGTGGTCGGAACAGTCACGTCTGCCGGTTGGGGTTATCGCGTGAACAAGAATTTGGCTTACGCGTTTGTCGAGCCCGAGTTGACGCAACTGGGCTGTGAGTTGGCCGTTGAGGTTATTGGGCAACCGACACGGGCAACGGTGGTGGAGCCTTGTTTATACGATGCGGATAACCGTAGAGTACGCGCTTAGTCGCTGTTAATGAACGGTGTCAGGCAATTAGTGAAGTTCATCGATCAACCAATAATCCGCTGGGCACCGACTCCGGTATTCCCATCGGTAATTCGTAAGCTGTTTTCCCGGTTAACGCGTGCATAAAGCTCACTAAGGCATCAACTTCCTCGTCCTGAAGCACTTGGGGTTCAATGTCCAACGTGCTGCGCACACGTTGCATTTCGCGTTTGTCACTACGCACCACAAAGTCTACGGCTTTGATCCACGGTACCGGAATCAACTGCGCGTCTTCTGGTTGCCATTGATCAAAAGAGGCTTGTGGATCCAGATGATGCCGAATCATACCCTCCAATGTCTGGAAGGCACCGTTATGTCCGTATGGGGCGGTCAGCGCGACGTTTCGTAGTGCCGGGGTTCGAAATCGATACGCATCTTCGAGTCGATTGCTCTCGCCCATGCGTCCTACATCGCGTGCGTATGGGTCCCATACCCGGGTTCTACCCGGGCCGAAAGGCGGAACCGCAAGTGCATGAAAATCCTGATCGGTGAGTAATGAACCGGCATGACACTCGGCGCAGTTAGCCTTGCCGTAAAACAAATCCATACCGTGCTTCTGTTGTGTGTTTAATGCCGAGGCATCACCTGATAAGTAACGGTCAAACGGTGAATCAAAACTTCGAAATTCGGTACCCATAAACGCGGCTAGCGCGTTTGCCACATCCACGATATTGACCTGTTCTGCTGATTCAATATGGTCGAACGCTTCAACAAATCGTTGGCCGTATTCGCGATTGACGCGTACGCGTTTCGCGAGAATGGGCCATACGTTATCGATACGGTCGTGCGCGGCGCCAGCGACTTGATTCTCTTTGGGGTTGCCCGCCATTTCGAACTGTGCAGTAAGCGGTAGCACAGCTTGTGCGGCCAGTAAGCTGTTAAAGCCTGAAGGCAACCATTCCTGCGCCGGTGAATTGAAGTCGTTGCCGTATACATTCGAGGCGGATAAGCGCCCATCGTGGAAGAGCACGTGCACCTCTTTCGCGGCTAAATTCCACAGTGCCGGTGCATTACGAGGAATGCGTTTACGAATCTGGCTATCGCCCTCACCCGGTGTGCGCTGCGGCCCAAGGCCATGACCGCCTTCCCCGATCCCCAGTGATAAACCATCGGTGCTACCGAAGTTGGGATGATGGCAGGTACTACAGGCAATGTTCTGGTTGCCCGAGAGTATGCGGTCATAAAACAGTAATTGTCCCAACTCAACTTGCTTTGCGTCAAAAGTTAAGAAATCATTTACCGTTAAGGGTTCTGGTAACGCGTACCCTAAACGCTCAGCCAAAACAGACTGGCTACCGACTAGCAAACAACAGGTAAGAATCAGGCGATGAAGTGGTTTAACGTAAGTTGTGTGGCTGCGCTCATGCTGTGCTCTGCGCCCAGCTTTGCTGAATTGGAACCAGCGCGCGACTTGATGGAGCAAAACCGTTTTGAAGAAGCGATGGAAGCGCTCCTGCCTGCCGCCCGGTCGGGTAACGCTGAGGCCGAAGAATTGATTGGCGTCATGTACGCACTCGGTCTGGGTGTTGAGCGAGACGACGTGCGCGCGTTCGAGTGGTACCTGCGCTCGTCGATGAAGGGTCATCCGGGTGCTCAGAGTGGCATCGGTTGGTACTACGAAGTGGGTCGAGGTATGCCGGCTCCGGATTTGGTTCGGGCTTACATGTGGTACGTGCTGTCGGCCATTGGTGGTGACCCGGATGCTGCGATAAGTCTGGAAGAAGTGGTTAAGAAAATGACCACTGAAGAGATTGAAAAGGCGCATATCTTAATTGACGATTACCGCAGCTGGCTTTATCCGTTTCGTTGATTGTATAAGTAAAAAAGGGCCGCGCAACAGCACGGCCCTTCCACATCGAGAACGAGATCTAAACTAAGACAAACTTATTTCAGGTCTTTAGCGTTGGCAGCGCCAATGGCGGCCTCTGCTTCGGCTACTGCAGCCGTTAAGGCGTCAAATGCAGCTTCGCCACCTTTCACGTTTGCTTTGAACCAATCATAAACAGGCTCAGAGGCTTCTTTGAAAGCCGCCTTTTCAGCTGGTGTTGGAACATACAAATCACCACCGCCGGCCACGAAGTCTTCATAGGCCTGGATAGACTTGCGCTTAGGAGAAGCAAATGTCGCCTGCTGAAGTGCTGAAAAGCCATCAACAATCACTTGACGCATATCTTCAGACATACCCATGAACTTATCGTTGTTCATCCACCACAGCGCACCCATGTAGGCGTGACCATCAAGTGTTACGTATTGCAGGCCAGCATCAGGGAATTTCATGCCCATGATGTCGGTGATACCGTTTTTAGAACCTTCAACAACTCCGGTTTGGAATGAGGTGAACAGCTCAGGCCATGGAATTGGCGTTGGTGATGCACCCAGTGCTCGAACCAGTTCTTGTGGCAGATCAGCAACCACAGTACGGATCTTCAAACCTTCCATATCGGCAGGACCTTGAACACGACGCTTCGTGTTAGCAAAGTTTCTCCAACCACCAGTGTTACCAATGGTCATTAAACGAATCTTGTCACCAGAATCAGCCAGTGCCATGGACCGGATTTCACGAGTGAAATCGCTTTGCAGTACGGCTTCTGCCACGCGGTCGTTAGCCATTAAGTAAGGTAAGTCGAGCACCTGTACGTATGGGAACGCACCTGCTGCGCCACCAGAGGTTGAGATGTACACGTCGATCGTGCCATCAGCAACACCTTGTAAGCACTCGGCTCCGTTTGAGCATAGCTGTGTACCGATGAACAACTCGACTTCTACCGCACCGTTAGAGGCGGCTTCAACGTAGTTCTTGAAAACAACCAGACCGTCATAGTCTTCGTCGTTTTCGTTTGAATTAGCGGTAGCGCGAATGGTGATGTCTGCAGCCATTGCACTGGTAGCGAAAAGACTAGCGCCAACGGCCGCAAGGCCTAATGACTTCCAACGTTTGAACATAATGTAACTCTCCAAGTTTGTGGTACGGGTAAATAATAAACGGCTTTGTTATGACACAGTAAGTGGCTTAACCAGAGTACTAAAAAAGTGCTCCAAGTAATGGCCCCATCAGGTCGACATCTTTGACGAACCCTAGCCAGCTTGGAATGCCAAGTGAGATGATCGGAAAGTACGTTATCAAGAAAATAACAAACACTTCCACGGCTAGGAACGGCAGTATTGCTCGTGAAATCGCTTCGACTTTAACACCCGAAACGGACGATGCAACAAACAACACCAACCCCATCGGCGGTGTGGCAAGGCCCACCGTCAGATTCACCGACATGATCATCGCAAAATGAACAGGGTGAATACCAAGGTTGATGAAGATAGGCGCCAGTATAGGCCCTAAGATAATGATGGCGGGCCCCGCATCCAAAAACATGCCCACCACAAACAGTAATATATTGATTAGCAGCAGTAAAAACAGCGGGTCACTGCTCAGCGTCACGATGTACTGTGCCAAGTCCTCGGCAACGTGCGACAAACTCACCACCGTTTTAAACGCCATAGCCGCACCCACCAGCAACAACACCACACCGGTGGTAATGGCAGAGCGCGTGATGACATCCGACAGTTCTGAGACTTTGAGCGTTCGAAGTATGACAAGACTTAACAGTGCGGCATAACCCACTGCCAGCGCCGACGCTTCGGTCGGGGTTGCAATGCCACCCAGAATACCGCCCAGGATGATGACCGGAGTGAGCAGTGGCAGCACCGCACGCTTGGCAATGGTTCTGAATGTATCCGACATAAATCGGCGCTGAACCCATAAAAACGCTTCCCCGCTGATAAAAGCAGCCGCGATAGCCGGTGCTCTTGACGCCATAGTGGGTTCGACGTCTGACGCAGCACCACCGAGAAGCTTTGCCCATAAGGGGTACAGGATGGCGGCAACACCTAAACGAATCAGTACACGAGCCGCAGCGTTCTCACCCGCAGAAATGGGCGGAACATCGATGGAGATTTTTTTAGCCGGCGGGTAATCATAGTGATTAGCCATAATGCGGGTGACTATCATAAGACCTAAACCCACCAGCAAACCGGGGATGATACCCCCGGCAAACAGCGCCGCCACCGATACTTCCATGACGTAGGCATAGATGATCATGATGCCCGACGGTGGGATGATCGGCCCGATCACTGACGACGCGGCGGTAATCGCTGCTGAGAACTTACGCGTGTAGCCCTCTTTTTCCATCGCTGGAATAAGCATGCTTCCAAGGGCAGATGTATCGGCTACCGCAGAACCTGACATACCGGCAAACAACATCGATGAAACAATATTGACTTGCGCCAAGCCACCGCGCACCGATCCGATGATGGCTTGTGACAGATCCACGATGCGTTCGGTGATGCCGCCCCGGTTCATCAATTCACCGGCTAGCATGAAAAACGGTATGGCGAGTAAGACGCCGTTATCGATACCGCTGAAGATGTTTCTGTACATCAACGCGATATCGCGTTCCTGCCCGTTGAAATACAGCATCAGCCCCGGTGCTGCCAACATGGCGAAAAACACTGGCACACCCAACAGTAAGAACAGCAGAAACAGCGGAAGAAACAGTGGAAGCATCAGTCTGCTCCTCCCATAAAGCTGGGTTTTGCAGGGATAGGTGCAACATCCGGCGACCAAATCAATCCAGCCAATTGCCGAATGATGAGTTCCAGTGATACAAGCAACATGATCACAAGCATAACGCTCATGGCCAGGTAGATATACGCCGTTCGAAATTGCAGTTCAGTCCCGAGCAGTTGGTTGATGCCGCTGTCTTGCAGTAAGCGGTTAAGGCCGGAGGAATCAAACAGTAAGGGTGCGGAAAAATGCGCCCAGGCGTGGTTAAGCATGATGCAGAGCACCAGGGTGCACAGCAGTAAAATGATGAAGAGTAACCACGCGCGAACCTTTGCTGGCATGAGGTCTGGCACAGTCTCAATGGACACGAAGCCAGCGTAGCGATAAGCCGTTGGTACGACCAGCGCCATCATCCAAATCATCAAGCCACGCGCCGCCTCTTCCGGCCATGGCAATGCGTTATTCAGAGCGTATCGGAAGAAGATCTGCAGCAGGATTACGGCCACCATCAACACCATGGCAACCACGCCAATGCGGCGGCCAAGTGCCAACAGTACATCGTTGACCCGGCTGAGCACGTTCAAGAACGCAACCGTAATTTTCATCATCTCCTCCAACGGTCCTTTCTGATGTGTCTCAGATTTTGACCGGATCCGGTACTGCATGATCATTACACGGTGCTGGGTTGGAAGCCACCAAATTTTCCAGAAGTATAGATGAGCGGCTTGCCCTCACCTTGAGAAAATCGCAACACGCGACCCACGATAATGCTGTGATCCCCACCATCGTGAACGGCTTCACGGGCACATTCGAATCGCGCCAGCGCATTGTGTGCAACCGGTACCCCGTCATCGTTCATTGACCAGGTGGCGGGGTCAAACGTGGTGGCGTCTTTGACAAAGTGCATAGCGTCACTGAATCGATCTTCGGCTAACACGTGAATTGCGAAATGCGAAGCATCGCGAAAGATGTTGTAACGATTCGACTGTTTACCGATGGACCAAAGTACCAACGCGGGGTTTAGCGACACCGACGCAAACGAGCTGACGGTGATACCTACCGGGCCATGCGCTGTGTTAGCTGTTATGACCGTTACTCCGGTGGCGAATCGGCCAAGAGCATCACGGTACTGGCGTTCCAGATCTACCGTGGTATTTTGAGGTCCGGTGTAAATCGTATGCACCTCACGCTGTGACTCAGCGTGCGCACAAGCGCTCGTAGCAGCCGCCAGGTTTCCATCAATAAAAGGGGTTGGGTTTTGCACAATCACAGTCTCTTTAATTACTTTCGTTCACCAACGCCCAACGGCGTTGCTGGTACCGACTCAGGCACGCGACCTTGCACGACCGGTAAAGAACAGGTTTCCAGTTGTGGCAGCACACGTTGTCCAAACGATTCGCATTCGTCCACATGCGGGTAACCGGAAAAAATAAACGCCCGCATACCCATCTTTTTGTATTCTTCAATTTCTGATAACACCTGATCGGTGGAACCGACTAACGCGGCGCCACATCCGGATCGCGCCCGTCCAACGCCGGTCCACAAATGCGGTTCGACATAGCCTTCTAAATCGGCTAATTCGCGGTTTTTCGCTTGATGTGACACACCCAGAGATGTGGCATCCAAAGCTCGCTCTCGAATCAAGCGTCCCTGATCATCGTCCAGCTTAGAGACCAGTTCTCTGGCGTACTCTTTCGCTTCATTCTCAGTATCACGAACAATCACATGCACCCGAAGGCCGTAGTCAATGACTCTCCCATGCGCTTCGGCGCGTTCATTAACAGCCTTCATACGCTCAGCTAACTGGTCTTTTTTCTCAGGCCACATGAGATAGACATCGCAATGCTCCCCGCATAAGTCCAACGCCGGTGGTGAATAGCCACCGAAGTACAACAGTGGCCCACCGTTTTGTTGATAAGGACGTACCGGATCGGTAGTCAGTCCTTCAAATTGGTAGACCTCGCCCTTGTGATTTATCTCGTCCTGCGTCCAGGCTTGTTTGAGAATTTCAACCACTTCTCGAGAGCGCTGATAGCGGTAGGCGCTGTCTTCTTTTTGACCAGGAAAATCGGAGGAGATGATGTTTATCGTCAGACGGCCCTGCAGCATGTGATCAAGTGTTGCAATGGTTCGCGCCAGCATGATCGGTTGCATCTCACCGCAGCGAACCGCGGCCAGCATGTTGATGTTTTCGGTCAGGGGTGCGTTGCCGGCTACAAAGCTCAGGGTGTCTTGACCAACCTGATAGGATGATGGGCACAGTATGTTTCTAAAACCCAGCTTGTCAGCGGTTTGCAGCACTTGAGATGTATTGGCCCACGAGGAACGCAGTTCCCCTTGCGGGTAACCCAGGTAGCGGTAATCGTCGGAGCAAAGCGGCGCAAACCACGACACCTCAGCCGAGCTGATATCGCTGGAGCGTACGGGAACAATGGACATAGGACGCGAACCCAATCTCAGTTTTTCGTGATGAATCACTAGTGAATCAATTTAGTGGGTAGTGTAACGGATATGCCACAGAACACAAGCTTAAGCGTGCAAGCTTTTTATGAAATCTGACCTAAATTCGAACAAACTACCGCTGCACGTGGCGTTGGCAGAGACCCTTGCCAGAGAGATTCGAGCCGGCATTTTGACCGAAGGCACTCGTCTGCCGGCTGAGCGTGTCATGGCTGAATCATTGGGCGTTGCGGTTGGAACCTTACGCAAAGCACTACAAGATTTAGCTGATAAGGGTTTGCTGGAACGAAAGCATGGCTCCGGCAACTATGTACGCAATCGGCCGAATGAACAATCGAGCGACACCAAAACGGTGTACGACTTTTTTCGACTGGAACAGATTGCCGGCGGTGGCTTACCCACTGCTGAGGTGTTATCGGTCTCCAGTTTGCCAAAGCCTGCTGATCTTGCGCCCATCGGAAGCTCCAGCGATGCCTATTGCATCCGCCGATTACGGCGGCTCAACAACACGGACTCCGCCATAGAGGAAGTGTGGATTGATGGCGGGTGGCTACCGACCCTGAAAAAGTCAGACCTGCACGATTCGTTGTACTGGTTTTACAAAAATACGTTGGGTTTTTGGATTTCCCAAGTGGAAGACAGTGTCAGTGTGGCAGCGGTACCGGACTGGCTACCGGATACGCTGCGAAGTGACGTAGACAAACCCATTTGGGGGTTTGTGGAGCGCAAAAGCTATGACCAAAAAAACCAATGCGTGGAGTATTCCAAAACCTGGTTTAACCCAGCCACAACACGTTATGTTGCGCGCTGGAAGTGAATGCGATTACTCCATAAGATCGGCAACCTAGAAAGCGCGGATTACACACAATTAGTGTGATTGCTGACTTAGTGTGATCGCTGATCTAGTGTGATCGCTAACCTAGTGTGCCGGCTGATTTAGCGCAAGCTGACTTAGGATCCAATCGCGAACGGTTTCTGCCTCAGGTGTCAGGGGCCGCGACTTTGACCACACCAGGTACACACCGCGTCCGGTTTCCCAGGCCCATTCTTCACGGGCCGCAAGCAGTTGTTTATCGAGCATCGCCTGAACAATATGGTGCCAGCCAAACGCAATCCCTTCACCATTCTGCGCAGCTTGTAACACCAGCGCGTAATCATTAAATCGCATGCCTTCGGATAACGGTGCGTTTTGCACGCCGTGGAAGGCGAACCATTGCTTCCAGGTTGGCCTGATTCGAACCGGCTCTTCAAGGTGAATCAAGCGCTCGTTTAATAAGTTAGGTACAGCGCTTAACTTCTGTGCCGACTTCATTACGTGAGGGCTTGCAACCGGGTAAATGATTTCATCGGCAATTTTTGCAGCAAAGCAATCAGCCCAATCCCCACTGCCAATGCGAATGGCAATGCTGATGTTTTCAACGTCCAAATTTGGATCGTGAATGCTGTTTTGCAAGCGCAGGTCAATGCCCGGGTGGGCTTCTCGAAATAAGTGTAAACGTGGCATTAACCAATAAAACGAAAAAGCCGACGATGAATTTAGCGTGACGTGATCTGTGCTGCCCATGTTATGTACCGCTTCGGCCGCACTCTCTATCCCGTGCAGCGCCTGGGATACATCGGCAAAAAAACGTAAACCGGCGTTCGTCAATTTCACCTGCCTGTGACCACGATCAAACAAGCGCACACCGAGTGATCCTTCCAGTTGTTTAATCGATGCACTGACAGATGGCTGCTGCATCCCCAATTCGTTGGCGGCCAAGGTGAATGACCCGAGCCTTGCCGACGCCTCAAAGATAAACAGGTTTCTGGGTGACGCAATGAGTTTGAGCGTATTTCGCATAGCCTCAGTCTATGCTATCAATTGATTTTTACCAAGGTTACAGCGTCGTTTTTCAGAGCTAGTATTCATTGCAGATATACGCTCAGGAAATACGATGGCTCGACGATCCAGACGAGGAAGCGCCGGTGTTAGCGCCCGAGGTGGGCCAGTCGCAGCGGTACCGTACATAAAACGCCAGTTACCTTTTTTTGATCCTCTGGATGAAGAGCAACTCGTCCGCATTGAATCGCAGGTTGATTGGATGCTGGAAAACGTTGGCATGGCGTTTCGGGATGATCCGGAAGCCCTTCGCATCTGGAAACAAGCCGGCGTAAAAATGGACGGGGATAAAGTCTTCGCTGATGCGCAATGGGTTCGAGAGCAATGCGCCAAAGCTCCACGGGAATTTACTCAGTTAGCCCGCAACCCCGAACGGTCCGTGGTTATTGGCGGAACCAATCAGGTGTTCGCACCCATATACGGTGCGCCATTTGTTCGTGACCTAAAGGGTGGGCGTCGCTACGGCACGATTAAAGATCTAGAGAACTTCGTAAAGCTCACCTACATGCACCCTAACCTGCATCACGGTGGGTTAGTGATTACTGAACCCACCGATGTGCCGGTTTCCAAGCGGCATTTCGATATGGTGTACGCGCACATGACGCTCAGTGACAAGCCGCACTTAGGTGCGATTACTGAAAAGAGTCGTGCGCAGGACAGCGTTGACATGGCTGAAATTCTCCATGGGCGAGAAACCATGGACAACAACGTGGTGATCATGGCCAACGTAAATACCAACTCTCCCCTGCTGATCGACAAAGTGGTGACCGAAGCCATACAGGTGTACTCATCACGTGGCCAGGCAATGGTGGTTACCCCGTTCATACTCACAGGAGCGATGGGCCCAGTATCCACTGCAGCGGCGGTGGCACAAGCCATGGCTGAGTCCATGATTTGTTGCGCGTTCGTGCAGCTAGTCAAACCGGGTGCGCCGTTTGTTATGGGCAATTTTTTATCGTCCATGAGCTTAAAATCCGGTGCACCTACATTCGGTATGCCAGAACCGGTTGTGTCTAACTACGTGATTGGTCAGTTGGCTCGTCGTGTGGGATTGCCGTTACGGTGTGGTGGGTCACTGAGCGCATCAAAGATTGAAGACGCGCAAGCAGCTTACGAAAGCGCAGACTCCATGCACTCCACGGTACTTGCAGGTTCGAACTTTACGTTACACGCTGCCGGTTGGTTGGAAGGCGGGTTAACGACCGGCTATGAAAAACTGGTGATGGATGCAGATCGATTGGGCAGTTATCAAAAAATCATGGATGGTTTGCAACTCGACGATGAACAACTGGCGCGTGATGCGTATAGCGAAGTTGAACCCGGCGGGCACTTTCTAGGTTCTGCTCACACCATGCGAAATTATCAAAACGCATTTTACGAAGCTGCACTCAGTGACAGTGAGAATGTAGAAAGTTGGGAAGAAAAAGGCAGTATGGATATGCGTGAACGAGCCTATCACCGCTGGAACGCGATGTTAGAACAGTATGAGACACCCGCATTGGATGTGGGCGTGCGTGAAGCGCTGGATGAGTACGTTGCCAAACGAAAGCAGGAGTTGCCGGATGCCTGGTATTGAAGATGCGCCCCTGAAAACCGGATTCCAGAACATGACTTAAGTCAGATAGTTTTTATGCAGCACCTGTCGCTTAAAAGGTGACATGCCGAGCGGTTTAACAGAATCGACGCAGTACACACGAGAAACGTCATGCCAGAATTTGTCAAAGAAGGTGCGGTAAAAGACGCACTGCCATCACACGCAAAAGTCGTCATCATCGGTGGCGGTGTTGTGGGATGTTCCATCCTTTACCATCTAACCAAATTCGGTTGGAAAGATACCGTGTTACTTGAGCGTGACGAACTGACATCAGGCTCGAGTTGGCATGCGGCGGGGCAGATACATACCATCAGTTCCGACCCAAACATCTCTCGATTGCAAAGCTACACCATCAGTCTTTACAAAGAAATTGAAGAGCTGTCTGGCCAATCACTGGGCTTACATTTAACCGGTGGCTTTTATTTAGCGTCTAACAAAACCTGGTACGACTATCTGAAGCGTGAACGTTCTAAAGCGCGTTACATGGGGTTAAGTCAGGAATTTATTTCCCCCAAAGAAGTCGCTGAACGGCATCCATTGATCGATCCAAAACACTACTACGCAGCCCTTTGGGATGACCAGGATGGAGACCTGGACCCCTCAGGTACCACCTACGCGTTTGCCAAAGCGGCCCGACATTACGGTGGGCGATACTTTACGCATACACCCGCAACCAAAACCGAGCAACGCGCAAACGGGACGTGGGATGTAACGACTCCCAAGGGCGTTATAAATGCTGAGTACATCGTGAACTGTGGTGGTTTGTGGGCAAGAGAAGTGGGTCATTTGTCCGGCCTGCAATTACCCGTACAACCGATGGAACATCATTATTTACTGACCGATACCATCGATGAAGTTAAAAACTTTGGCTCTCGCCTACCCTGCGGCATCGACTACGAAGCCAACATTTATTTTCGCCAGGAGCGTGATGGCATGTTGTTGGGTACTTACGAGGAGAAAGGTACCCCGTGGAGTGTAGGTGGCACACCGTGGGATTTCGGTCATGAGTTGTTGAATCCAAAACTTGAGAATATTGCCGATCGCTTGGAGTTGGGCTTTGAACGTATCCCGGCGTTAGCCGAAGCCGGCATTCGTCAAACCATCAATGGGCCATTTACGTTTGGTCCCGATGGCAATCCAATGATTGGCCCTGTCCCGGGCATGCATAACTACTGGTGTGCCGTCGGTGTCATGGCAGGGTTTTGTCAAGGCGGTGGGGTTGGGCTAACCATGGCGGAATGGATGATTGATGGTGAACCGTCCATTGACGTATGGGCAATGGATGTTGCTCGGTACGGCAGTTGGGCAACGCCGGACTGGGGCACGGTTAAATCCACTGAAAACTACCAACGACGGTTTGTCATGACCTTCCCTAACGAAACCTTGCCAGCCGGTCGGAAGCAGCAAACCACGGCTTTGCATGATCGATTGATTGCTGGAGGTGCCAGAATGGGTCAGGCCTTTGGCTTGGAGCATGCCTTATGGTTTGCCGATAGCCCTGAGGATGCCTGGGAAGATCCCACATTCGAGCGCAACCGTTCTCACGACTATGTGGCACGTGAGGTTAAAGCGGTCAGTGAGTCGGTTGCGGGTATCGAGCTGGCTAACTTTGCAAAGCACGCGATTACCGGTGCCGGTGCCAGAGCCTGGTTAGATAAAACCATGGCGGGGCATGTACCGGCGCCTGGGCGTATAGCGCTGACGCCCATGTTGACCGAAAAAGGTCGCTTGTATGGGGACCTCACCATCGCGTGTTACGACGATGAGAACTTCATGCTGTTCGGTTCAGGCGCAATGCAGGATGCACACAGCCGCTGGTTTGCGAAAACCTTACCCGAAGACGTGACGCACGAAAATCAAACCGCTGATTGGCATGGAGTTGCTTTATCCGGACCCCGTTCTCGCGACTTGTTACAGCGTATTACTCGAGATGATGTTTCCAACGATGCGTTTAAGTTTCGGGATACCCGGCAAACGTTTGTTGGTGGTGTACCGGTGTTATTGAATCGCTTAAGTTTCTCAGGCGAACTGGGCTATGAGATTTACTGTCGTCCCCAATATTTGATCGCGCTATCCGAAGCTATCGAAGCTGCGGGCAAGGCGTATGACTACCGATGGTATGGCAACCGAGCACTGATGAGCTTAAGACTTGAGAAAGCCTGGGGCGCCTGGGGGCTGGAATTCAGGCCAGACTTCAACGCCATAGAGTCTGGTTTGGATGTGTTTATCGATTGGAACAAAGACTTTGTGGGTAAGGCCGCCACGCAACAATTCGCCGATAACGGTGTTCAGCGCAAGCTTGTCACCTTGAGTATCGATACGCCTATTGACGTGACGCTGGATGAGGCCATTCTTAAGGATGGAGAAGCGGTTGGGTATGTCTGTTCCGGAGGCTATGCGCATCGAGTACAGCGCTCGATGGCGATGGGTTATGTGTCCATGGAACACGCCGTTGCCGGTTCTGAACTTGAGGTGGAAATACTCGGAGAGATGCGTAAGGCTCAAGTGCTAACCGGTGCGCTTTATGATCCTGAAGGTGCGTTGATGCGAGGCTGAGCTTTCCCGTACCAACCGAGTGCTCTAACACGGATACGAAGTGTTACTGGTGCTTTTACAGCAGACTGGTCAGTATGCCTGTCACTTCCAGCAATGAACCGTTTTGATTTTGGACAAGAACGCTTGCGCTGAACCCGAGGTGAAGGCCCACCTACTTTTTTTAACGGCGGCTACTTGATAACACCACGTTATCCGATCGATTCGCCTATGGAAAAACACACCATACCGTTACGCCTGCTGGTGGTTGAGGACGATGCTGCGCTGGCGGCAACCTTGGGCGAGTGGTTTGAACTCGAGGGACACTGCTGTGACTTTGCAGCGGACGGTCAACATGCGTTGTCGCTGCTCGCGTGTACCGACTTTGATGTCATTCTGCTGGACATAACGCTACCTCGAGTCGACGGACTTGAAGTTGCTCGCCGGATCCGGCGCTCAGGCGATAGTACCCCTATCCTCATGCTCACCGCGCGTGATGCGATTGAAGATCGGGTCACTGGGCTGGAGGCAGGTGCAGACGATTACGTAGTGAAACCTTTTGCGCTGGTTGAAGTTGCTGCGCGTGTGCGTGTGTTGTCAAGACGTCGCACCGGTGACGTACAGCGCCTGACGGTTGGAGCACTCGAGCTGCGGGTCAGTGATCATCGGGTACTCAGAGAAGATCGGGAGGTTGAGTTATCGCCGATTGGCTGGCGACTGCTGGAAACGCTTGCGCGCTCAAGCCCGGCGTGTGTTGATCGTGAAACCTTAAGTTTTGCGGCCTGGGGAGACGAACCGCCGGAGTCGAACAACCTAAAGGTGCAGATGTTCAAGCTCCGAACTGCAATTGACAAGCCGTTCAATACATCGATGATCGAAACGGTTAAGGGTCGCGGTTATCGCTTACGGGCGGCAGACGCTGCCCATGATTAGACAGCCGGGGATGTATCGTGTCTCTGGGTAAATCGTTAGCGCTAACCTTGCTCTGCATTACCTTCACCATGGTTGTCGGCTACACCGTGTTAATGGAAGCCAGTTTGGTCACCGGCGTTCTGTTTAATTCTGAAATTCGTTTACACAGAACAGCAGACTCGTGGATTCGGTCCAGGTCAAACCTCTCAAATACCGATTCACCTGGCGCACGGCATCAAGGTTTAGATAAGACGGTACTTCCAGCTGACGGGACACCCGTTGTGTATCGACGACAAGAATTTTTGCCCATTGATGTGTTGAATCAGTTACCTAGCACCCTGACGGAAGGACAATTTACCGTCATCAAAACCGATGAGCTGGGGTTACTGGATCCCGGGTATTTACTGCATTTGTATCGTGTTTTACCCAACGGTGAAGGTTTACACGTGGTGCAACGACTCATGCTGGCAGATCACGAGATTGATCGTGTGCAGCAGTTTGATGCCTTAGGTTATAAAAGAGCCTTGTTCTCAAGTTTTTTATTTATTCTCATTACCCTGATCGTTGTGTTGTTTTTCGGTCGCCGTATGTCGGGTGCGACCACACGACTTATTCGGTGGTGTGAAAATCTATCTATCCATTCACTCCCAAACGATCCACCTAAGCTGCCTTTTCTGGAGATTCAGCGCATTGCGGCCGGCACACTTGCCACGGTAAAACGGGAGCGTGACGCAATTGAAAATCGACATAAGTTCTTGCGATCGGCAAGTCACGAGTTACGTACTCCACTCGCCATCGCAACAGCGAATACTGAACTGTTGGCGCGATACGGTGTAGATGAAAATGCGCAGGATGCGCTGACTCGACTTGACGATGCACTGCAAAATATGAATAGCCTGACCGACACTCTGCTGTGGTTAGGTCGTGGCGAAGCTCCTTTGCCACAGGCGGAGCCTGTTGACCTACTCAGCTTGGTGAATACCGTCATCGACGCTAACCGTGCGTTGGCGATTAAAAACAATGTCCTCATCGACGTTATCCACGCGTCGAGTAATTACACCACTCAACCAAAGGTTTTGTTATCCATTCTGTGTTCAAACCTTGTGGGCAATGCAATTCGTTATACCCGCGACGGACGAGTGACGATACGGTTGAGCAGCGATACCTTTGAGGTCGAAAATTGCGGTGATCAGCTTGGCCACAAAGTGTGTTGTGGCGGGCACGGACTGGGCTTACAGCTCGTTGCCTGGGTGGTTGAGCGCGCCGGTTGGGTTTGGAACGAAGACGGCGGTGAGCGGCAACACAAACACCGAGTGCAACTCTTTAAAAGCTAATTTATTTTCATCCTTCGTAATGATCATAAAAACAACTCTGATAAGCCATTGAGTATTAATCCATGAATTCTTGACTACCTTGCGCTCGAGACCCAGTGTCGTTTCAACATTTTTTGGTGTCAATCCGCAGGATTAGCACTAAGGTTTACCTGGGGTTTACCTATAAAGAATTAAGGTCGAGTCTTTCTCTTATTAACAAGGAAGACTGACATGAAATCCCACGGTCACTTTACGTCAATAACATCAGTGTTGATGTCCACTATCATTCTCGCCGCGTGTTCTTCGGACTCCACAAAAACTAGCGCTACAACTGACAACATGATTTCGTTCGAACCCTGTCACGACATGCCCGCCATGCAATGTGGTGCCTTCGAAGTACCGTTAATTCATGATTCTACCGATAGTCGCACTGTGTCTATCGAAGTAGCGCGGTTACCGGCTCGCGGTGATGGTCCTAACGAACCGTTGTTGTTGAACCTCGACAGTCCAGGATCAGGTATTGACGTACTGCAAGATCTGGTTGAGTCGGAGTCGATTCCAGCCGCAATTCTCGATCGTTACGACATCATTGGCATTAACCAGCGGGGCTCGGTTGGGGAAGCGCAAGTAGATTGTGATCCAGCCAGTTCGGAAAACACGCAGGCCTACCCCGTGGATCAGCAAGCTATTACTACATTGGTCAGCGACTCCATTATAGCGGCCGACACCTGTTCGGCCCGATATGGAGATCAGTTGCAATGGCTAGGTTCAAACTCGGTAGTGCAAGATCTGGAGGTTTTGCGCGCCAAACTGAATGCCCCAAAACTCAACTTTATTAGTGGGAGCTTTGGGACTCGGGTTAGCGCACTGTATCTGCAGCGCTTTCCAAATTCAACAGGCCGAATGGTGCTGGATGCACCACTGCCACCCGTGGCAAGTATCGAGTCGCTACAGATCGATACGGCGCAGGCTAAACAGATGAGCTTTGAACAGATGCTCAGTGCCTGCGGTACGCAACTGCCCGAATGTGACCGTTCTGTGATTGAAGACGTATTTGTAGCTCGCGTTCGCACGCTTTTGGAAAACGCGGAGCAAGAAAACTTCACGGCGTTTTTTACCCTGCTCTCATTAGCCGTTGAAGAGCCCGATATTGGTGATCTGCTGGCGCCATTACTAATCGATTTTGCAACTAACGGTGACCCTGCAGAGATGTTAAGCCTGATCGAAGAGCTCGACCTGGACAACACGGATGAAGAGAGCGGCCTAACACTCGATACAGCCATACTCTGTGCCGATGATGCAGCTCGACCTGACGTGGCCTCACTAAAGCGTCAGCTGGACACTCTAAACGAATCCTCAGATGTCTTTGCAGAAGCCCTATTACCTATGGCTGCACAATGTGTTGCGTGGCCCGATGCCATTCAGCCACTTACCAATATTCGTGCAGACAATGCGCCCGTATCGTTAGTTATAGGCGGTACTTCAGACGTTAATACGCCGATTACCTGGGCTGTTGAAATGGCCGATGCGGTCGGCGGATTGTTTCTGTCATCGAACCATCAGGGCCATACAACCGTTTTCACGCGCGAGAATCCGTGTGTTGAATCAATCCTGCTTGATTATCTGCTTGAGGGTAACTTGCCTGACGTAGGAACAAAGTGTAACTAATTTAGTGGAACGATCCAGTGTAATGCGCTGGATCGTTTCTAAAAGGCGTTTACCTTGAGTTAACCAGAGCCTGAGTAAAGTACCCACTCAATCGCTTCTTACCTAAGGATGAATAGCTTGAAAGCTACCCGTTGTTTTACCCGTTCAAATGTTTTATTACTTTTTATCCTGTCTCTGAGCGCATGCACCTCAGACTCTACGCGCCTACCACCTGTGGACTCAAGCCTGTCTTTTCGTGATCAGCTTCAAGTCGTCGTTGATAACGCCGTAGAAAGTGGATTACCTGGTGTTTCTCTGCATGTGCAGAATGGTGAAGAGCACATCAGTGTGGTGGCTGGTGTAGTAAACCGAGACACGGCAGAACCCATGACGCCCGCCAGTCTGTCTCACGCTGGCAGTATTGGAAAGACTTTTACTACCACGATGATACTGCGTCTGGTTGATATGGGATTTTTGCAACTGGAAGATCCCATCGACCAGTGGCTTGATCCTGCCATGAGCGCTTTAATTACAAACGCAGACAAGATTACATTGCGAATGTTATTAAGCCACACAAATGGCATCCAAAATTATTTCGAGAATCCGGAGTTCCTTGCTGATTTTCTCGCTGAGCCGGGAAAAATTTGGGACCCTATAGAGCTCCTGACCTATATCGACAATACACCGAATCACTTTGCGCCCGGTGCAGAGTATCGGTACACCGATACCAGTTTTTTATTGGCTGGAATTATTGCTGAACGTGTTACTGGACTGCCGATTGGGACTGCGTTGAGACAGTGGGTGTTTGAACCTGCGGGACTCGAAAACACGTTTGGACCTTACGAAACGCTTGGACAGCCTGAGACTATGCGCGCTTATGTGCCAAAGCCATTCTTTGACGATTTGACTCAGCAATTTGATGTGGACATAGCGGCAGATCTGACCATGGATGGAACAGATGTTGATTCCACCGCGTGGCTAAACTCTGAGGGTGATGGGCATGCGTCCGTCCAATCAACAGCCAAAGATTTAAACTCGTTTATACGCACGCTGATTGAGACTGACACGTTGGTGTCTGCCGAATTAAAAACGCAAATGATGACAGAGTCTTTCCCTGGCTCGTCGGAGCATGGGTTGGGATTATTTATAACCGATAACGGGACAAATTTTGGGCACGCGGGAAAGGGTATTGGCCTGCATTCGTGGATGCTCTATGTCCCTGCAGAAAAATTGAGTTTCGGCACTATCGTAAATGGATCGTTTGGACGCTACGACCGGTTATACGCGGATTACATAAATCAACTGGATAGTGTTTTGGAACGCCGTCAGCAATAACGGAAAATTTGCTGACGCTTAATGAGGCTGCGCAAGCCTGCTGATTTCATCAAGCAATCTTGCGCAGCACAAATAAATTCCCCAGTAACGCGAGTGCCACGCCAGTCACTCCAAGCGCTGTCCAAACATAGCCTTCTAAAACCGTAGAGAATAACAGGGCAAATACCGGGAACATCACCGTGGCGTAAGACGCACGCCCTGCTCCAATACTCTGAATCAAATTAAGGTAAGCCCAAAATGCGAGTAAGGTGGATACGAGTGTGAGAAATACGAGTGATCCGATGTAACCAGGTTCTGTTGAGAATACGAACGGCAAACCGGCGACCGCTGAAACGATGGCACTCCAAATGGCGCCGTACATCATGCCCCAGGCGGAGGCAGATAGGATGGGGGCTTGAGTGGATTTCATTGATTGACTGACTTGGTTTCCCAAACAAAAGCACAGCGTTCCGCAAACACACAGAAAGAGTCCCAACGCCCCGTTGGTTGAAACGGTTTGCTCGCCAGCGATTAACGACGGCCAATACAGCAGCACGATACCGCTGACCCCCAAGGCCGCCCCAAACCAACGCCGCGGTCCTGCCCGGTCGCCTCTGACGGCAGCGATTCCCAGATTAATAACGGAAGCTAAGGAGAAAACAACCGCCAACAAGCCGGACACCAGCATGGTTGACGCGTAGTAGAAAAATATAAAATTGGTTGAGAACAGCAATACGCCGAGCAGCGCGAACTTTACATGCAAACGCCATGAAAATCGCAATGGCCCACCCGAGAGCTTTACCAGAACAAACATCAGTACGGCGGCCAGAATAAACCGCCACAAAATGGTCACCGGCGGGGACACTTCGTAAGACGAATTAATCTTTAGGACATACCAACTGGCTGACCACGAAAATACGGTAAGCGCGTACAGCACGAAGTCCCGTTTCGTAAATCGTGATTCCTGCGTTTGCACCGTCTTTCCCGACGGCGTTTGAGGCGCGGGCGTGCTTGTTGAAGAAGTGTTAATGCTGGTCAGTCCCTGGGGGCTACCAAGAACGGGTAGCGCTGACCACGATTCTACAACCTGCGGCGTTTTCAGTGGCGCTAAGGCTGCACAACGCTGGGCAGGTACAAGGCAAGACCGGGAAATGCAATTAGTGCCGCCACCATGGCAAGCATCGTCAGCACGAAAGGAATTGCTCCTAGCATGACTTCATTTAACGAACCGCCCTTCCGTGCCGATTGCACGACATATAAATTCAGGCCAACCGGTGGGGTAATTAGGGCCATTTCAATGAGCACGATCATCAAAATGCCAAACCAGATCGGGTCATAGCCGAGGTTTACCACCAAGGGAACAACGATGGGAATCGTGATCACCATGAGTGATAAGGTTTCGATAAAAAATCCCAATACGATGTACAACAGTACAATCGCCAACAACATGGATAGTGGGCCCAGCCCGAGGCCTTCCAAAAATGCTCGAAGCTCTTGAGATAAGCCTGCGGCTGACAGCGTAAAGTTTAGGAACGACGCACCCAGAACCACCAGCATGATCATGGACGTAATTTTCACGGTGCCCACCGCACTTTCCATGATCATGGATCGGTTGATTCCGCCGAATAGCGCCGCAATGATCAATGCGCCACCAACACCCACAGAGGCGGCTTCGGTTGGTGTAGCCCAACCTTTATAAATTGACCCGATGATCACGGTAAACAAAAGCACAATCGGAAATAAATGAATCAAGGCGCGTACGCGTTCGCTCATTGTGAACGGACGGCGTTGCCCACCCAGGCGTGGTGCAGCCGTGCAGATAATCGCGGCAATGATCATAAACAATACCGCGAGCAGTAACCCCGGCACCAAACCCGCCAAAAACAGCTGGGGAATAGAAGTCTGTGTCAAAAACCCGTAAACGATTAAATTAATCGACGGCGGTATCATGATGCCTAAGGTACCGCCTGCGGCAATAGCGCCCGAGAACAGCTTTGGATCGTATCCCAGTTTCTCGGCTTGTGGCATCGCCACGGTGGCAACCGTGGCGGCTGTTGCTACCGACGATCCTGAAGTAGCTGAAAATAACGTAGCGGTGGCGATGTTTGCATGGACTAAACCTCCCGGTAACCACGACACCCAGCGGTCCAACGCGCTGTATGTGCGAGCGGCAATACCACTTTTTACCAGGATCTCACCCAACAAAACAAACAACGGAATAGCAATTAACGCTGCATTGTTGGATGTCGACCACATCATCGAGCCCAACCCACGAAGTAATGGGAACGCCGAGAAAAATTGATCAATGCCAATACCGAGTAAGAACAGTACGATGCCAACCGGAATCGATAACGTCAGCATCCCTAACAGCCCGATGGCA
This sequence comes from Granulosicoccaceae bacterium, assembly GCA_020629835.1. GTDB lineage: Bacteria > Pseudomonadota > Gammaproteobacteria > Granulosicoccales > Granulosicoccaceae > Granulosicoccus. Next base: position 1,434 of record JAHDCO010000016.1, on the reverse strand, counting down.
ACAAACGCAATCATTTCAGCGACTCGTGTTCAGCGAAAACCCCGATGGCTTTTTCCGTCTCCAGAAACTCCCCTTTTACAGTCATCCACGTACTGACCATAAACAGTAGCCAGGCCATTAATGCAAACCAGACCCAACCGGCAAACCAGGGAATTTGCACCAACATCAATGGCGTTTCTAATGGTGTATTGGCGGTTGACCCGTTTTTAAGCGTTGTGCGCAACACTGGCCAGCTTTGAAACGCGACCAGCGTTACCACAACCGATAATGAAAACAAGGCAAGTAGATCAAGCCAGGCGCGTATGGCTTGCGTGGCATAGGTTCGTAAGAAGTCGATTCGTACATGCGCTAATTCCAACAGCGCAAACGCCATCCCCCAAGCGGTTCCGATGGCCATCACATAGCCGGATATCTCATCGGTACCGCCCAAGGAGGAACCTAGTCGGCGAAGAATAACGTCAACTAACACGATGCCTGCACACACTAAGAACAACAGCCCGACGGCCATGGCAACATAGCGATTGAGCGTTCGAAGAAAGTTGAGCATCATTGTCCGCCGGCAACCTGGGGTATGCGTTTATTGTGCAGTAATGGTGACGCCGACCACAGCGCCCACCGACTCGTTCCAACGCTGTGTCCATTCAGCACCGGCTCGTGCCGCCCATGCCGGTAAGACTTCCGATTCAAGAATGGCTCGTGCTTTTTCTATGTCGGCATCACTGGCTTCCACCAGTTCCATTGATCGTGCATCGCCGGAAGCGCACGCTCCGTTACCGGTTAAACAGGCGATATCATTTGTTAGCGCATCCTGTGCCGTAGCCCAAGCCGGCGCTTCAAACTTTGTAGCCACTTCGGTTTTAATCAGCGTTTGAGTATCACTGTCCAAACTGTTCCATTTATCCAGATTCATGGCGGTAACAACCGGATCCCACCCGCCGAGGGGTATGGGCAGTAAGTGCGTCGACACTTCCCACCAGCCCGCGCTATAACCAGAGCCTGCACCGGTAACCGCACAATCCACCACGCCTTTTTGCAGCGCACCGGGTACTTCTGAAAAAGACACATTAACGCCTTCCGCGCCCAAGGCTTCAAGGAACTTTGCAGTCATTCTTCCAGATGCACGAATCTTCAAGCCTTGCAGGTCGTCGAGATTGGCAATGGCTTTATTGCAGAACACCACCTGCGGCGGGTACGGTGCGATTGCCAGGAGTTCAGAGTTAAAACGATTTTTGAAGATATCCTGAACCATCGGGCGTGCTGCATCCACCGCGGCTTTGGCTTTGTCCGCACTCATTGCAATCAAAGGCACATCCAAACCTTCCAGCTCAGGCGCATCCGCTACGGCATAATCGCCAACGGTCATGCCGACATCAAACACACCTTGGCCTAATAAACGAAATACTTCACCGGTACCCAGGTTCATTTCGTTGTGAG
>JAHDCO010000071.1:11517-15712 GCA_020629835.1 Granulosicoccaceae bacterium | reverse complement strand
CGAGAAGGCGGCCGTACAGTAGGTGCGGGCGTTGTTGCGAAGATCACCGAGTAAATACTATGGCCGCATCCAGTCAAACTATCCGTATTCGCCTGAAAGCCTTCGATCACCGACTGATCGATCGCTCTGCGAAAGAGATCCTTGAAACGGCCAAGCGTACCGGTGCCCGGGTGTTGGGTCCGATTCCGCTACCGACCAAGAAAGAGCGCTTCACCATCCTGACGTCACCACACGTGAATAAGGACGCTCGTGACCAATATGAGTTACGAACACACAAGCGTTTGATGGACATCGTAGATCCCACTGAAAAGACGGTAGACGCGTTAATGAAGCTGGATCTAGCAGCCGGTGTTGATGTGCAAATCAAACTCAGCTAAGCCACCGGTGCTTGGCTGGTTCAAACGCGAAGTTTGAATCAGCCACACCTGGAAAGCTGTTGAGAGGCGCCTGCGGGCGCCTTTTTTGTGAGTGGCAAAAAATTGGTCTGACCTGGTATTGCGATTCGTCGTATAAAGTGTGCGTAGTTTCACAACACTCAGGGTACTCATCATGAAAAAAGTCGCAGTAGCCGCCGTAGCAGGCACATTGATGTTGGCGGGAAACGCCTGGGCGGAAGGTTGCGCCTACTCATCGCATGCAAAAGGCAAAAAAATGCAAACCGCTGAGCTGATCGCTCAAGCTCCCACTGACGCAAAAGATTTGCTTTTGTGGAAGATGCGCGGTCTGGATGATGCGAAACGCAGCCGCTTATTGGAAAAAGCACCGATCGAGTCGATTGTTCCTATTCACAATTAAGTAGAAGATTTGGCGTGGCTTCCCCAAACGGCGAAGCCACACCTTTTGCTCACATCAAATCAGTTCAATCACCCTTTTTAACTGTTAGGTATTTAATTACCTTACAGTCTCATATTCACTCGACTGAACAACACGGTTCAATCAGTCACTCGACGTATCAACGTACCTTCAACAAAGGCTAGTGAAGGCAGCGGTTGAGAGCTCATCCCGTTAGTTGTTGCCCGCCGCGTATCCCCAGTTACGATGAGCACTGCCAAGATAGCGCTGCTACCAGCCCAACATGCGTAGTCAATTGATGAGGCAACACTGGAGTTTGAAGCGCAACACGTTACCTCGCTAATTTGTGAAGCGATACAGCGATAAGCAGATCACCCCGATAGCTTATTTTGTGACGGTACTTATAACTTAATAAAACAAGCGTTTAAGTTGCGTCTAACCGTGCAGCCGATCACTTAGCGGCTTTTTTAGATTGTGGAAACTCTCCGGCATCTTCTACTGCCGGGCTTGTTTTCCATGCCATCTGTGATTCAGCCGCTCCGACGTTTCATACTTTTTTTGGGTTTAACCGCGTTAGCCAGTAGTTCGGTATCTCTGGCGGATAGTGGTGGTGACCGCCCGCTAATTACCAGTAGCGTTACCGTTCTAGAGCTCAAAGCGCCTGCGGTAGGCAGCACGGTTCATAAACAGTTTGTACTGACCAATTCCGGTTTAGGTGAAGAAGACACCGTTCGCGTTTATTCCGCATGGTTGAGCGAACCTGACGCGCTTCACTTTCATACTGATTTTGCCGGCCCAGTGGATATACCTCCCGGCGGTTCTTACGCCGTTGAAGTTTCGTATTCTGCTCGAGACAGTGAAGCCGATGTCGGCGCGTTGTATGTGTCTCACAACGGGCGCAGCGGTGTTGAGATATTCACTTTGAATGGTTCCGTGGAAGGAACCGAATCGCCGGAAAAATCTGCAGGGCTATGGCCTGAGCGTCGCATCCTCCACGGAAGAGCACAAGCCAGCTTTGGTAAGAGCATTCTTAGCGGTACTGATCCGATCAAGCCCACATCCCTGCAATTTGGGCCCGATGGTCGCCTATATGTAGCCGACATGTTTGGCACCATCAAAGTGTATACGGTGCAACGAAACGGACAAAACAACTACGACGTTACCGCGACTGAGACCATCAACCTTATTCAGCAAATACAGAATCACAATGATGACGGAACGCCGAATAACACCATAAACACACGCCTGGTAACTGGTTTATTGGTAACCGGGACCGCCACGCAGCCTATTGTTTATGTGGCATCAAGTGACCCAAGAATCGGTGGTGGCCCTTCACATACAGAAACTAACTTAGACACAAATTCCGGCGTAATTTCAAGACTCACGTTGTCTCAGTCGGGTTGGGTAAAGAAAGACTTAGTGCGTGGCCTGCCGCGTTCTGAAGAAAATCATCACCCGAATGGTTTGGTTATTGATCCTGCAACGGGCAATTTATTAGTTAGCCAAGGCGGAAACACGAATCAGGGCGCTATATCAAACAACTTTGCAAACCTGCCTGAGTACGCCTTAAGTGCCGCCATACTGGAAATCAATTTAGCGCAGATCGGTAACACAACATACGATCTGCCTACGCTAGACGATGAAACCCGCGCCAATCAAAACGGGCAGGACATCTATGACCCGTTCGGTGGCAACAACGGCAAAAACCAGGCGAAGTTAGTACCGAACGGCCCGGTACAGGTGTACTCACCAGGCTTTCGCAATGCATACGACTTAGTGCACACCACTCAAGGGCGCTTGTATACATTTGACAATGGTCCGAACGCAGGTTGGGGCGGGATTCCGGTAGGTAATGGCCCGCAAGGTACTTGCACCAATGGCTTAAACGAACCGGGTACTACGTATTTTGATGGGCTGCACTACGTTGAATACCGTGGATATTATGGCGGGCATGCCAACCCAACCCGTGGGAATAAAAACAACACATTCAATAGTTCTAACCCCCAGTCGCCAGTAACAGTTTCTAATCCCATTGAGTGTGACTATCGAGGCGCTGGCGCAGCCAATGGTTCTTTGACTGTACTTGGCACATCAACCAATGGTATGGACGAGTACACTGCAACGAACTTTAATGGTGAACTCGCTGGTAACTTATTGGCTGTGGGCTTCGACAAGAAGTTATATCGGTTTAAGTTAAGTGCAGACGGTAAATCTGTGCTTGAGAAACAAGCGTTGTTTTCAAACGTTGGTTCTATTCCCTTGGATGTAACCACGCAGGCAGACACGGAAGAATTTGCCGGGACTATTTGGGTTGCAGACTTTGTTGGCAAAGACATTATCGTTTTTGAACCTATCGATTATTCAGGCCCGGTAGTCAGCGTTTGTGGGTCGGGTCTTGGCAGCAACGATGATGACGGTGATGGGTTTACCAATGCAGATGAGGCAGCAAACAGCACGGATCCTTGTTCAGCAGCAGATTACCCAGCAGATATTGACGGGGATAATGTGTCAGACCTTACGGATACTGACGATGATAACGATGGACAACCTGATTTAAATGACCCATTTCCGTTAGACAGTAATAACGGGCGTACAACTTCAATTCCCGTCAACCACACTTGGGAAAACAACGCCGTTTCAGCTGGATTCTTATTCAACATGGGATTCAGTGGATTGATGAGTAACGGTACGACAAACTATATAAATCAATTCGATGAGCAACAGCTCACAGCCGGTGGTGCAGCGGGTGTATTGACCATTGATAACATTCCGAATTCGGACCCTGTTGTTGGTCGAAACGACCAAACCTATGCGTTTCAGTTTGGTATAGACGCAACACCGAATACAGCCGAATTTACAGTTCGAACACGTTTACTCGAGCCGTTCATTGGCAGCACGTTGAAACGGCACATGTCGCAAGGCTTCTACATTGGAACAGGCGACCAAGATAACTACATAAAACTTGTTGCGAATGCAGCGAGCGCAGTCGGTGGCTTTCAGTTTGCTTCAGAAGAAAACGGTCAGTTCAAACACATCAGTGAAACCGTTGCAGATGTTGTTGGTGCTTCAGAAGTGGATCTCTATCTAACCGTTAATCCGCAGAATCTAACGGTTAAAGCGGCATATCAGTTTGATGGCGGAGACGTCGTGTTTGTTGATGGTGAAGCGACATTTCCACAAGCATGGCTAACATCAGCTAATGGCTTGGCAGTTGGAATTATCGCTACCTCCACCGCAGCGACACCGTTCACCGCAACATGGGATTTTGTAACGGCAACATTTGATAACCCTGCAGATTCCACAACATCATCAGGATCGAGCACAGGTGGTACCACAGGAGGTACGACCGGAGGTACAACTGGAGGTACAACTGGAGGTACAACTGGAGGTACAACTGGAGGTA
>JAHDCO010000071.1:0-11417 GCA_020629835.1 Granulosicoccaceae bacterium | reverse complement strand
CGTCAACTAACGCCTTAGCGGTGGGAATCATCTCTACTTCTGCAGCGGCTACGCCCTTTACAGCTACCTGGGATCTAATCAGCGTTTCTTATGATGATCCTCAAAGTGGCACCGCATCAACTGGGTCGAATACAGGAACCAACAACGGAGGTACTGCGGGTACAGGTACTTCGACGGGTAGCGGAACCGCGACTGGAACTGGTAATGGCACCAGTACAGGTAGCGGTACGACAGGTGGTACTACGGGAGGTACATCTGGAAGTTCTGGAAATCAGCCTACCGATATCGTAGTGATTGAAGTCGAAGATCACACAGATTCGATTGGTAACGGCACACACCAATGGGTTGCCGGTTCAAAACCTGGTGCCAGTGGTGCGTCTCGCGTTACCACGCCTAATTCGGGGGCATTGAAGCCAACAAACAGCGGTACCCCGATGATGAGCTATAACGCAACGTTTGCCAGTTCTGGTGTTTACCTGGTTTGGATGCGCGGCTGGGGCGATACTGACTCCATCGGCCGCGGCCATAACGACAGTGTTCACGTTGGAATCAACGGTGTTCTGGCGAACGCGACGGCAATGGATGAATTTCCACCGCAATGGAGTTGGTCGAACAGTACACGCCAGCACGGCGCGGCCAAGATCATTGTGCCTTCAGCGGGAGTGCACACCATCAACGTATGGATGCGGGAAGACGGGCTTGAAATAGACAAAGTGGTCTTCAAAAAGGAAGGTAGTGCAGGTAGTACGGATGCACCAACAGGGTTGGGACCGAATTAAGCTGACATAGCTTGCGAACTTGGTGGAGTATCTGATCAGCGTATCGCTCTTGAGTGGGTGATGCGCTGTTTGGGCTCATGAGCTGGAATACACGGATGCAATGAGCGGCTCAGATATACTGACGGCTGTAACCCTGTTGAGTGACACGCCATGGTAGATGCAGTGAATGTGGATTCGTTAAGAAAATCTTTCGGATCGACTGAGGTGCTAAAAGGGGTTTCCCTCACAGCGTCGCAAGGGGATGTTGTCTCAATCATCGGATCAAGCGGATCGGGAAAAAGTACCTTTCTGCGTTGCATAAATCTGCTTGAAGAGCCGTCTGGCGGACAAATCAAAGTAGGCTCCGAACAAATCAAATTTAAAGGAACACCGGGGCAGGATTACCGCATTGCCGATCAGAAGCAGGTTGAACGTGTGCGTCAGCGTCTGGGTATGGTTTTTCAGAACTTTGCGTTATGGGAGCACATGACTGTGCTGCAGAACGTTACCGAGGCACCCATCAAAGTGTTGGGCATGAAAAAGGCAGAAGCTACGGATTACGCCATGGCATTGCTGGATCGAGTGGGGCTTGCGGAAAAACCTGCTGCGTATCCCGGTTTTTTATCTGGTGGTCAGAAGCAACGAGTTGCGATCGCTCGCGCATTGGCGATGAAGCCCGAAGTCATGCTCTTCGATGAGCCAACCTCTGCACTGGATCCTGAGTTGGTGAATGAAGTACTAAAAGTCATTCAAGATCTGGCAGAAGAGGGCCGGACCATGATTTTGGTGACACATGAGATGCGCTTCGCACGCGATGTCTCGAGCAAGGTGCTCTATTTGCACGAAGGGCTGATTGAGGAAGAAGGCTCGCCCGATCAAGTCTTTAATAACCCATCGAGCGAGCGCTGTCGTTCATTCCTCCAGTCAATTGACTAGAGCAACCTGCCTCAAGCTGACGTTTTTTCGGCTGCTCGATTTATAAAAAACAATACGAATCCAAGAACCAGGATAGACACAGCCGCTCGAAACAGGCTGCCACCGTCGCTTTCTCCCTGGTGTAGGACTTCTATACCCAATGGCGTGAAAAGGTGAAAAAATACCGCGCCTGCCATTACCGCAGAGGCCATCAGGCCGCCGAGCTGGTGCCAACGCATGCGAGTGGTGCCAAATTCAGTTTTGGAGGCCTTCGACTTAACCCACAGTAGGGCCGGAAGCAGCAGTACCAGAGCGGTGATTAGCTCAAATGCGCCAACGGCGTAAGCGCCGAATTGGGTAAATAAAGAACCCAACGAATCCCCCAAAATTCCCCCAAGCCACGAGCCGATCGTGCTGAATATGTGTTGAGTATCCGGGTGGTTGGTGAATTTGTAGGGAAGGGAGCCCAAAAAGATAAAACACATCCAGGCGGCGATAATCCAAGAGACCGCGGCAGTGGCGAGGCGCATAGCGTAATTCCTAGTTGAAACGGTAGTAAAGAGGGCCCGGCGGCCTTAAGGTTCAGTCGCACCCCGTGAGACGACAAGTATAGTGTTGAAAAACGGGCACAAGAGTGCGGCTGAAGGAATTAATTGGCAGCCAAGGTAGCTGAAGTAGAAAACCACTGTTATACTTGGCGGCTACCATCAAACACATTGCGATTCACTACATGTGTTCGATGGCCCCCACAGGCATCGAAAAACTTTTTGGTACTGGATCCGCTTGCAGCTGACAGAGCCCCTGTCCTGGCAGCGCTAAGCGAGACGGGTTGTCGGTATCGCGCTCATTGACGCGTCTCCTGCCCTGCCACGGCAGGCGGATACGGTCAAAGAGTTTTGGAGAAAAACATGGCATTAGGTGTTGTCGGCCGAAAAATCGGTATGACACGCGTATTTGACGAGTCGGGTGTTTCAACCCCCGTTACCGTCGTTCACGTGGAAAAGAATCGAGTCACAGCTCGTATGACGTCTGAAACAGACGGCTACGAATCTGTGCAAATTACACTGGGCGAAAAGAAAGCCAACGCTCTGTCAAAGGCAGAAGCGGGGCACTTCGCAAAAGCCGGTGTAGCTGCAGGTCGCGGGCTCTGGGAGTTCCGTTTAGCCGAAGGTGAGGGCGACGACCTGGCAGTGGGAGCCGAGATTGGCTTGGATCTGTTTGAGGCGGGTCAAAAAGTAGACGTGACCGGTACCAGTATCGGTAAAGGCTTTGCTGGCGGTGTAAAGCGCCACAACTTTCAAACTCAAGACGCCACTCACGGCAACTCGCTAGCTCATCGTGCTCCGGGCTCCATTGGTCAGAACCAAACGCCAGGCCGCGTATTCAAGGGTAAGAAAATGGCGGGTCACATGGGTAACGAGCGTGTCACTACACAGAACCTTGTGGTCGTGCGAATTGATGAAGAACGCGAAGTCATTTTGATCCGTGGCCCTGTGCCCGGTCCGAAAGGCGGTGATGTGCTCATTAAGCCTGCGGTTAAGACAAAGCGAGCTAAGGGATAACCATGGATCTATCGACCAATAGTGGCGTAGCCGTGACCGTCTCAGATGACGTGTTCGGTGCTAAATACAACGAAGGTTTGGTTCACCAAATCGTTACAGCCTATCTGGCGGCTAAGCGTTCAGGTAATGCCGCGCAAAAAACACGCTCAGAAGTGAGTGGCGGCGGCGCAAAGCCTTGGCGCCAGAAAGGTACTGGCCGTGCGCGTGCCGGTACTTCTCGTAGTCCCATCTGGACAGGCGGTGGTGTGACATTCGCAGCTAAGCCTCGCGATTACACGCAAAAAGTTAATAAAAAGATGTACCGCGCAGCCATGCGTTCGATCCTGTCGCAAGCAGCAGCGGATGGCCGTTTGAAAGTTGTTGACGACTTGGATGTCGCTGAACCGAAAACCAAGCTGATGCGTGAAAAGGTTGAAAGCTACGGTGTTGATAAGGCTTTACTGCTTGTTGACGATGCATCCGATAATGCTTTCATGGCAGTTCGTAATTTGCCAAACATCGAAATGCTGGATGCAGAGATCGTAGACCCGGTTAGCCTGGTTCGTTACCCGAACATTCTTGCTACGCCTGCAGCCATCTCTCAATTGGAGAAGCGATTCGCATGAACGATCAACGCCTATATCAAGTGTTGCTTGCGCCGCACATTTCTGAGAAATCAGCAATGGATGCGGAAATGCGTGGGCGCCACACATTCAAAGTCGCAACAGACGCAAGCAAGCTCGAAGTTCGCAACGCGGTTGAGAAGCTCTTCGATGTCAACGTACGAAGCGTTCAGATTGTCAATGTAAATGGCAAGAAGAAGCGTTTCGGCCAAGTCAATGGCAAGCGTTCTGATTGGAAGAAAGCCATCGTTAAGTTAGCCGAAGGTCAAGACATTGACTTCGTAGGGTTGGAGGGATAACCATGGCTCTCGTTAAGTCGAAACCAACTTCACCTGGGCGTCGTTTCCAGGTCCGAGTGGTTAACAAAGAGTTATCGAAGGAAGGCCCATACGAGCCTCTCGTCGAAAAGCTGCACAAGCGCGGTGGTCGAAACAACCACGGTCGCATTACACAGCGTCATGTCGGCGGTGGCCACAAGCGTCGTTACCGAGTGATCGACTTCAAACGCAACAAAGATGGCATTCCTGCCACCGTTGAGCGCATCGAATACGATCCAAACCGAACCGCTAACATCGCTCTGCTCAAGTACGCAGACGGCGAGCGCCGGTACATGATCGCGCCAAAGGGTATGAAGGCTGGCGATCCGGTGATGACTGGTCGTGAAGCACCGATCAAGGTTGGCAACACCTTGCCTTTGAACAACATTCCAGTCGGTTCGACCGTTCACTGTATCGAATTGAAGCCAGGCCGCGGTGCGCAAATGGCGCGAAGCGCTGGTGCTTCGGTTCAGTTAGTGGCTCGTGAGGGCATGTACGCTACTTTGCGCATGCGTTCAGGCGAGATGCGCCGCGTATTAGCGGATTGTCGCGCCACAATGGGCGAAGTCAGCAATGGTGAGCATGCGCTGCGCAAGTTGGGTAAGGCAGGTGCTACTCGTTGGCGCGGTGTACGTCCGACCGTTCGTGGTGTTGCCATGAACCCGGTTGATCACCCACACGGTGGTGGTGAAGGTCGCACCTCAGGTGGTCGTCATCCGGTGAGCCCTTGGGGCACGCCGACGAAGGGTCACAAGACTCGAAAGAACAAGCGCACGGATCGCATGATTGTGCGACGTCGCAACAAGAAATAAGGCGAGGTAATTATTCGTGCCACGTTCACTGAAAAAAGGCCCGTTCGTAGACCACCACTTAGTAAAGAAAGTGGAAGAAGCGCGCGAGACAAACAATAAGCGTCCCATCAAAACCTGGTCACGCCGTTCCATGATTTTGCCGGATATGGTGGGGTTAACTCTCGCTGTTCATAACGGCCGAGTTCATGTTCCGGTGTTGGTTTCCGAGAACATGGTTGGACACAAGCTAGGCGAATTTGCCGCTACACGCACCTACAAAGGTCACGTAGCTGATAAGAAGTCGAGATAACACAGATGCAAGTCAACAGCACATTGCGATACGCCCGAATTTCGCCACAGAAGGCAAGACTTGTGGCTGATCAGATCCGTGGTTTACCCGTGGAAGGCGCGCTTGAAATCCTCACTTTCAGTGAGAAAAAAGCCGGCGGTATGTTTAAGAAGTTAGTGGACAGCGCGATTGCAAACGCTGAACACAATGAGGGCGCTGACATCGACGAGTTAAAGGTGTCTGCGGTACAGGTTAACGAAGGTCCAACGATGAAGCGTTTGCGGGCCCGAGCTAAAGGACGGGCAAACCGTATCCTGAAGCGCACCAGTCACATCACTGTGACGGTTTCGGATTCGTAGGGGTTTAGAGCATGGGTCAAAAAGTACATCCAATTGGTATTCGTCTTGGCATCTCTAGTGACTGGAACAGCACTTGGTACGCTGGCAGCGAAGACTACGCCAACTACTTAAACGACGACATTAAAGTTCGTGAGTTCTTGAAGAAAGAATTAGCGCACGCATCAGTCGGCCGAATTCATATCGACCGTCCTGCTAAAGCTGCGGTAATCACGATTCATTCAGCGCGTCCAGGCATTGTTATCGGTAAGAAGGGCGAGGACGTCGAACGTTTACGCCGCGCCATTGCGCCAATGATGGGTCTGAACCTGAATAACGTGAAGATCAACATTGCTGAAATTCGTAAGCCTGAGCTTGATGCGCAGCTGGTCGCCGAGAGCGTTGCACAGCAGCTTGAGCGTCGAGTTATGTTCCGACGAGCGATGAAGCGCGTACTGACTAACACCATGCGCCTCGGTGCTCAGGGTGTGAAAATCGCGGTTTCTGGTCGTTTGAACGGCGCGGAGATCGCACGCAGAGAGTGGTATCACGACGGACGCGTTCCGTTGCACACACTGCGAGCTGACATTGACTACGGCACTGCCGAGGCACACACAACTTACGGTGTTATCGGCATCAAAGTATGGATCTGCCACGGCGAAGTGTTTGACTTAGAAGCTAAGCGCGCAAAGGGCAATGCCCAAGCGGCTCAGAAGTAATCGGATAGAGACTCGACATGCTTCAACCGAAACGTACAAAATTTAGAAAACAGCACAAGAGCCGCAACCGCGGTCTTGCGCAAAACGGCAACAAAGTCAGCTTTGGCGAATACGGGCTGAAAGCGACTGACCGAGGTCGTTTGACAGCACGCCAGATCGAGGCGGCTCGTCGCGCAATGACTCGTCACATTAAGCGTGGCGGGAAAATCTGGATCCGAATCTTCCCGGATACACCGGTTACCAAAAAGCCTATCGAAGTTCGAATGGGTAAAGGTAAGGGTAACGTGGAGTACTGGGTTGCCAAGATCCAGCCAGGCAAGATGCTTTACGAGATGGAAGGTGTCTCTGAGCAAGTTGCACGCGAGGCTTTCTCGTTAGCGGCAGCTAAGTTGCCTGTTCGCACCACATTTGTTGTAAGGACGGCGGCGTAATGGCAACTGCAGAACTAAGAGAAAAGTCCGTAACTGAATTAGAGACGGAGCTTACCGAGCTGTACCGCGAGCAATTCAACTTGCGCATGGCACAAGGTACAGGCCAGGACGTAAAGCCACATAACTTCAAGCGCGTGCGACGACAAATCGCACGGGTTAAGACCATCATTACTCAAAAATCAGCGGCAGGTGCATAAGGCATGAGTGCAGAAAACGAAAAGCTGCAACGCACCGTGATCGGCCGTGTGTTGAGCAACAAGATGGAGCAAACCGCAACGGTAGTGGTAGAGCGTCGCGTAAAGCACCCGATGTACGGCAAATACGTACGTCGTAGCAAGAAATACCATGTGCATGACGCAGATAACGCGTTGAACATCGGTGATGTAGTTCAAATCAAAGAGTGTCGACCACTTTCGAAGACGAAGTCGTGGACGCTTGACAAAGTATTAGAGGCAGCCAGCGAATAACCGACAGGTATTCGTTGAGCCTTCCTGATCAGAATAAAAGAGTAGCGTTCCGATGATTCAAATGCAGACCGTTCTGAACGTAGCGGACAACAGTGGCGCTAAAAGTGTCATGTGTATCAAGGTGCTTGGTGGTTCGCACCGCCGTTACGCTCGCGTGGGCGACGTCATCAAGGTCAGCGTCAAAGACGCCATACCGCGTGGCAAGGTGAAAAAAGGTGAGGTGTACAACGCAGTGGTTGTACGAACTCGAAAGGGTATTCGTCGTGCTGATGGTTCATCCATCCGATTCGATGCTAATGCCGCAGTTATATTGAATGCGAAGCACGAGCCTGTTGGCACTCGTATCTTTGGACCGGTAACCCGGGAACTTCGAAATGAGAAGTTCATGAAGATCGTGTCATTAGCTCCCGAAGTTCTGTAGAGACTCTCGAACATGAACCGTATCAAACAAGGCGATGACGTGATTGTGCTCGCTGGCAAAGACAAAGGTCGACGTGGCACCGTGTCACGCGTACTGGAAGACCGAGTCATTGTCGACGGCATCAACCTCGTAAAGAAACACACCAAGGGAAACCCGCAGGTTGGCGATCCTGGTGGTATCCAAGAGCGCGAAGCGTCCTTACATATTTCAAATGTAGCGCTATTTAACTCCGCCACTAAGAAAGGCGGCCGAGTCGGTTTTCGTATCAACGATGCCGGCAAGAAGGAGCGTTTTTTCCGTTCCGACAACTCGTCGGTAGATTGAGATCATGGCTAGATTAGCAACTGAATATAAAGAGAAGATCGCGCCAGCGATGATGGACGAATTCTCTTATAAGAGCGCGATGCAGGTACCCCGCATCGAGAAGATCACGTTAAATATCGGTCTTGGCGAAGCAGTCGGCGACAAGAAGATCATGGAAAATGCGACCGCAGATTTGGGCGCGATTTCAGGTCAGAAGCCGGTGGTTACGGTAGCGCGGAAATCGATCGCGGGATTCAAGATCCGTGACGGTTACCCCATCGGAACCAAAGTAACTCTGCGCAAAGCTCGCATGTATGAGTTCCTGGACCGATTGGTAACGGTTGCCATGCCTCGTATTCGTGATTTTCGCGGCATCAACCCGAAAGCGTTCGATGGCCGAGGTAACTACAGCCTGGGTATTAAAGAGCAGATCATTTTTCCGGAAATTGACTACGACAAGATTGATGCGATGCGTGGTATGAACATCACCATCACGACATCAGCCCAGACCGACGCAGAGGCGCTTTCGCTTCTGAAGAAGTTCAACTTTCCGTTCCGCACGTAACCGAGTAGCGTTTAACTATGGCTAAGAAATCCATGATTGCGCGTGAAAAGAAGCGCACGAAACTCGCCTCACGCTTGCAAGCCAAGCGAGAAGCACTTAAAGCAACGATCGCCTCTGAAGAGTCGACTTACGACGAGAAGATGGAAGCAGTGGTTGCTTTGCAAAAGCTCCCCCGTGATTCATCACCTTCGCGCGGACGTAATCGTTGTCGTATAACCGGCCGACCTCACGGTGTTTACCGTAAGTTCGGGCTCAGCCGAACTAAGTTGCGTGAAGCAGCTATGCGCGGTGATGTGCCCGGTCTCGTCAAGGCCAGTTGGTAGGAGTTGCATTATGAGTATGTCTGATCCCATCGCCGATATGCTGACTCGCATCCGTAACGGACAGCAAGCGCAAAAAGTATCGGTGTCTATGCCAGCGTCGAAAGTAAAAAAGTCCATCGCGGCTGTATTGAAGGACGAGGGTTATATCGCTGACTTTGGTGAGTCTGAGGAAAACGGCAAGCCGACATTGTCTGTGACGCTTAAGTACTTCAACGGCAAGCCTGTCATCGACAAAATCAATCGAGTTAGCCGACCTGGGCTTCGCCGCTACTCAGGTTCTGAGGACATTCCCCAGGTATTGGGTGGCTTGGGTATCGCTATCGTCAGCACGTCAAAGGGCGTTATGACTGGAGCGAAAGCAAAAGCCATTCGCGAAGGCGGCGAGGTTATCTGCACCGTTTGCTAACGGTGTGTTGAACTGGAACAGTTATGTCACGAATAGCAAAAAATCCAATTGAAGTGCCGAAGGGCGTTGATGTCTCTATCAACGGCCAAGAGGTCAGCGCCAAAGGGCCCAAGGGCAACGAATCACTAACCCTCCACAGTGACGTTTCTCTGGCAATGGAGGATGGGGTTCTCGGTGTGAAGCCAGCCAATGAGACTCGCGCTGCGATGGCCATGGCCGGCACTATGCGCTCACTGGTTAATAACCTGGTTGTCGGCGTCAGCACTGGCTTTGAAAAGAAGCTGGAACTGCGCGGTGTTGGTTACCGAGCACAGGCACAAGGACAGTCGGTAAATCTGTCTCTGGGCTTCTCTCACCCCGTGGTGCACCAGGTGCCTGCTGGTGTGAAGGTTGAAACACCTAGCCAGACTGAGATTGTTGTTAGCGGTACAAACAAACAAGTGGTTGGGCAGGTAGCAGCAGATATTCGCAGTTACCGGCCACCCGAGCCTTACAAAGGCAAGGGCGTGCGTTACGTAGGTGAATACGTGATGATGAAAGAAGCTAAAAAGAAATAATCGGTCGAAATCCCTATGGAAAAGAAGAACAGTCGTTTGCGTCGTGCCAAGCGGACTCGCGCGAAGATTCGCGAGTTACGCGTACCACGTCTAACGATCCACCGTACACCCCGCCATATCTATGCGCAGGTTATCGATGGCGATACGCAACAAGTAGTGGCTGCGGCTTCTACAGTGAGTAAAGATCTGCGCAGCACGCTAGGTAATGGCGGCAACGTTGCAGCAGCGGAAGCAGTGGGTAAAGCTATTGCGGAAAAGGCAAAGGCGGCCGGCGTTGAAAGCGTGGCATTCGACCGCTCTGGTTTTAAGTTTCATGGCCGTGTGAAGGCACTGGCTGATGCGGCTCGCGAAAGCGGGCTGAAGTTCTAGGACACGGCACATGGCTCAGCAAGATTACAATCAAAACAGCGACGGCTACATCGAGAAGCTCGTTACCATCAATCGCGTTGCGAAAGTGGTTAAAGGTGGACGTCAGTTCGGCTTCACAGCACTGACAGTTGTTGGTGACGGTAACGGCCGCGTCGGCATTGGCTACGGTAAAGCCCGCGAAGTGCCTTTGGCTATCCAGAAAGCAATGGAAAAAGCGCGTCGCGACATGAAGCAAGTTGCTTTAAAAGACGGAACTCTACAGTACGCACTGAAAGGTCGTCACGGAGCGGCTCGCGTTTACATGCAACCGGCTTCCGAAGGTACTGGAATCATCGCCGGTGGAGCAATGCGAGCGGTATTCGAGGCGGTGGGTGTACGGAACGTTTTGGCCAAAATCATCGGCACAAACAACCCAATCAATGTGGTTCGTGCAACGATCAACGGGTTGGCTGAAATGCAAAGCCCTGAATCGGTTGCAGCGAAGCGTGGCAAGTCTGTGTCTGACATCACAGGTGATGCATGAGTGATAAAACAGTAAAAATTACGTTGGTGCGAAGCTTTCACGGTCGGTTGAAAAACCACAAAGACTGTGTTCGAGGCTTGGGTCTACGCCGTATGCACCAGACCGTTGAAGTGAAAGATACTCCCGAGAATCGAGGCATGATCAACAAGATCAATTACATGCTTCGTATCGAGGACTAACGGAAAACACCATGAGTTTGAACAACTTAAAACCGGCCTCTGGGCAGCGTACGACAGCACGTCGCGTTGGTCGAGGTATCGGATCTGGTCTGGGTAAGACCTGCGGCCGTGGCCACAAAGGGCAGAAAGCTCGTTCCGGTGGTTATCACAAAGTCGGCTTCGAGGGTGGGCAAATGCCTATCCAGCGTCGATTGCCGAAATTTGGTTTTACATCGCGCATGGGCCGTCATTACGCCGAAGTTCGCTTACACGAGCTCTCAGCGGTTGAGGGTGATATCACGCCGGAAAGCTTGATGAAAGCGGGTGTGGTACCCCTACAAACAAAGACAGTGAAAATCATCCTGGCAGGCGAAGTAGCCGGCGCGGTGAACGTTTCAGGTTGCCGTGTTACCAAAGGTGCACGGGCAGCAATCGAAGCTGCCGGTGGCAGCATCGCTGAATAAGTACCTGACGAGGTAGAGCAATGGCAGCAAAGAACGCACCCGGAATGGCAGGACTCGGCGGTAGCTCCGAGCTGCGCGCTCGCCTGCTGTTTGTGTTGGCGGCAATCGCTATTTTCCGCATTGGTTCTCACATCACGATCCC
>JAHDCO010000070.1:10171-15779 GCA_020629835.1 Granulosicoccaceae bacterium | reverse complement strand
CAGACGCTGGTATCACAATCGGTGGAGGTATCCTCATGAAGTTTGAAGGCATCTACACGCCCATCGTAACGCCGCACGATGCAAACTTTGACATCAACGAATCGAAGTTCGAAGCAACCATCAATGAACTGATTGAAGCCGGTGTCAGCGGCATCATCGTCGCGGGTACCACGGGTGAATACTACGCGCAGTCAGCAGAAGAACGCGTGCGATTGATGCAACTCGCAAAGCAATTAATTAACGACCGCGTACCCTTGGTGGTGGGCACTGGAGCCATTCGTACCGAAGACAGTGTGTACTTTGCTGAGCAAGCTAAGGCGGTGGGCGCAGACGCTTTGTTAGTGGCTACGCCACCGTATGCTTACCCCACGTCTCGTGAAATTGCGTTGCACGCGTTAGCCATTGATCGTGCGGCGAACTTACCAATCATGTTGTACAACTATCCTGGTCGTATGTGCGTGAACATGGATGAAGAAACGCTTGATCGACTTGGCCGTAGCCCGAATTTTTGTGCCATCAAAGAAAGCTCCGGTGAACCTGATCGCTTGCATATGCTTGCCAGGGATTACCCGCACATTCAGCTCTCCTGCGGCATGGATGATCAGGCGTTGGAATTTTTTGCCTGGGGCGCACGCTCCTGGGTTTGTGCGGGGTCTAACTTTGCACCCGAAGCACACATCGCCTTGTATAAAGCCTGCGCGTTGGAGGGAGACTTCAGCAAAGGGCGCCGCATCATGTCGGCGATGTTGCCCTTAATGCGTGTGCTGGAGCAGGGCGGCAAATTCGTTCAATGCATCAAGCACGGGCTAACACTTCGTGGCATTGACGCTGGCCCGCCTCGAAAACCCTTACAACCGCTGAATAAAGACGATAAGCGTCAATTGGAAAACGTCATCCGAACGATGAACGTCACACTACAACGCATTGAGCAGGAGTCTTGCGCATGAGCGAGTTATTAACCCATGAAGAATACCGTGCGATTGCCAATGATCTCTCTTTACCACAAGCGGCTTTTATTGATGGACGTTATCAGGCAGGGAACGGAAGTAAGCTTGCGACAAAGAACCCGGCGACAGGAGAGACCCTGTGCGAAATAGCTGCCTGCAATCAACAGGATGTTGACCTCGCTGTCCAAAAGGCACGGGACGCGTTTGACCAAGGGGTTTGGGCGTCACAACATCCGTCAGCAAGAAAAGCGGTGTTGATTCAGCTGTGCAAACTGATCACGCGTAACCGACGTGAGCTCGCGGTGATGGAATCGCTAGACAGTGGCAAACCGATCCGTGATTGTGAGCTGATTGATATCCCCGAAACCATTGCCACGTTGAAGTGGCATGCCGAAGCGGTTGACAAACTTTATGATCAAACCGCGCCTACCGGCGATGAAGCCCTCGCTGTGATTGTTCGTGAGCCTATTGGTGTGGTGGCCGCTGTGTTGCCCTGGAATTTTCCGCTGTTGATGCTGGCCTGGAAATTAGGCCCGGCACTGATTACTGGAAATTCTGTGATCGTTAAACCGGCTGAGCAAACATCATTAACCGCGTTACGTATAGCCGAACTTGCAGCCGAAGCGGGTGTGCCGCGTGGGGTGCTGCAAGTGTTACCCGGTGAAGGCGAAGCGGTGGGTGAGCCGCTGGGCTTACACCCAGATGTGGACATGGTGAGTTTTACCGGCTCGACAGAAACCGGCCGTCGATTCCTTGGCTACTCAGCGAACAGCAACTTAAAAAAAGTGGTGCTTGAGTGTGGTGGAAAAAACCCTGCTGTGGTGCTGGACGATGCCGAGCACTTGGATTTAGTTGCCGAACACATCGTTAATGGTGCGTTTTGGAATATGGGAGAAAACTGTTCGGCTATCTCTCGCTTGATCGTTCACGAAGCGGTGAAGCAACCGTTGTTAGAGCGCATCTTGGCTCGGCTTCGAGACTGGAAACTGGGTGACCCGCTAGATCCTGCCAATCATTTAGGCGCGTTGATCGATCCATCTCATTGTAAAAAAGTGTCTTCCTATTTGAACGATATCAGTGCAAAGGATGTGCTGGCCGGTGGTAGCCTCAATGGCGCTTATGCATCGCCCACCGTTGTAGATTCCGTTAAGGCCTCCAGTGCACTGGCTAATGAAGAGGTGTTCGGGCCGTTACTGGCTGTGCAAACCGTGTCATCGGTTGATGAAGCTATCGCGTTAGCCAATCAAACGGACTATGGGCTCACGGCCAGCGTGTTCAGTGCGAATGCGCGGCAAGCGATCCGTGCGGCCAAAGCTATACGAGCAGGTACCGTTACGGTTAATTGCTACGGCGAAGGCGATGCATCAACGCCGTTTGGAGGCTACAAACAATCCGGTTTTGGTGGTCGCGACAATGGCGTGCATGCGCACGATCAGTACACCGAACTTAAAACGCTGTGGGTGGATTTGTCTGACCCGGCAGATGGAGATACGGTGGCATGACTGAGCAACCCACGTTGATGCCCGGGCGTAAACGCCGCGGTGGACGCGCTGCATTACGAGCGAAGCGAGCGGTACGAAGCAGCACGATGCTGCCAGCGTTAAAACGACGGCTGCCATTGGTCGAACCGATGTCCGAGGCGCAGGTAGAAAAAATCGATAACGCCTCAATGGATATTTTGGAAGATGTAGGCGTGGTGTTTCGAGATGACCAGGCCATAGCCGATTGGAAATCAGCCGGTGCGGAGGTTCGCGATGGCGACCGCGTGCATTTGGATCGCGGATTAGTGCGTGAATTGATCCAGTCCATTCCGTCTGAATTTACTTATCACGCCAGAAACCCTGAGAATAATCTGCCGTTCGGGAATGATCATTCCATGTTCATTCCCATGACAGGTGCACCTTACTTACGCGACCTGGATGACAAACGACGCGGACCCACACTGGATGACCTGGCGAACTTTCATAAGTTGTCGCAAATGCTGCCGGCCATTCACTCCAGTGCCCATCACATCGTTGAGCCGATGGACCATGTGGTGGCGCATCGGCACCTACGCATAACATATTCATCCATGAAGTACTCAGACAAAACGTTTATGGGTATGACGACGTCGGGTAAGAATGCTGAAGACGTGATGGACATGTGCGCTTTACTGTTTGGTGAAGAGTACTTAGAAACGCATGCGGTAGTCACAGGAAACTGCAACGGCAACTCGCCACTGGTTTGGGATGAAACCATGTTGTCGGCTATGCGTGCGTTTAATAAGCGCAATCAACCGGTGTTGTGTTCACCGTTCGTATTAGGCGGTGCGAATACGCCTGCGTCAACGGCAGCGGCCGTTGCGCAATTGAACGCAGAAGCCTTGTCGGCCCTGGCGTATACGCAGGTGGTTCGACGGGGTTGCCCTGCCATATACGGACATTACTTATCCACGGTATCCATGGCATCGGGTGCGCCAATGGCGGGTACGCCCGAGATCAGCTTGATGAATTTCATGATTGGTCAGATGGCGCGTTATTACGACGTGCCGTGGCGTACGTCAAATACGTTGGGTGGAGCAAAAACCTTTGATGCACAGGCTGGTTATGAGAGCGCAAGCACGTTAATGGCTGTGATGATGGCCGGTGCGAATTACATCTGGCATTCTGCGGGATGGAATGAAGCGGGAATGCATTGTTCAATAGCAAAATTTATGGTGGACGCTGAACAATGCGCCATGGCCTATCGCATGGCGGAAGGTATTCAATGGGATGATTTCGATGAAGCGCTATCCGCGGTTAGAGATGTGGGGCCAGGTGGTCATTACCTTGGACACGAACACACGTTATCTAAATTCCAGGATGCGTTTTTTATGCCGCGTTTATTTGATAACAACTCGATTGAACAATGGGTAGCCGATGGCAGCCAGGAGATTACCGAGCGTGCTTTGAAAGAAGCGAAAACAGTGCTTGATCAATACGAGGAACCCAGGTTAGATGAAGCTGTAGATGAATCGCTTCGGGATTTCATTGCACGCCGTGAACGAGAGATTCCTGCGGTTGATGCGTTAAACACGGACTATTAACGCCGGTGGTTAAGCACCAATTGCCGTGTGACCCGGGTCCATCGGCGTGGAACTGTTTATTGCCGGCTGAACCCGCACGTGCCGCATTAAGTGAAAACCGTATAGCTGATTGGTTGGTCATCGGGGCGGGTTTTGCGGGTTTGTCTGCTGCACGGCGTTTGGCTCAGTTACACCCCACGGATCAAGTGGTTGTGTTGGATGCCACAGCCGTGGCCGAAGGCCCGGCCGGTCGTAACAGTGGCTTCATGATTGATGTACCGCATGACTTAAGCGCATCCGACTACGCGGGTGATACCGAACACGATGAACGTGATATCCGGTTGAACCGCGCGGGCATTGAGTTAGCGCTGGCCGCAGCGCATGAATATCAGATGGATGACGAGTGCATCGTACTGAGCGGTAAGATCAACGGTGCCGTCAGTGCTCGTGGTCAATCCCATAACTCTGCTTACGCTAAACATTTAGATCGGCTTGGTGAGGCCTACACCCGTCTAAACGCCGATGATATGAAAGCCATCACCGGCACTGACTGTTACATCGATGGTTTGTATTCACCAGGTACGGCCATGATTCAGCCCGCGAAATACATAAGAGCCTTAGCGTGCGGCATCGAAGGTAGTGCGGTCACCATTTATGAAAATTCACCGGTGGTTGATCTTGTGCGTAAAGGGGCAATCTGGAAAGCCAGCACACCCAAGGGTTCTGTACAGGCCGCGCGAGTGATCTTGTGCGTGAACGGTCATTTAGCGAATTTCGGGTTTCATCAGCGCGCTCTGATGCACGTGTTTACCTACGCTTCGATGACCAGGGCGCTGAACTCAGCTGAGATAAAACAACTTGGTGGTGAACGACGCTGGGCTATAACTCCGGCCGACGCCCTGGGCACAACCGTTCGGCGAATCAGTGGTACGGGCGGTGACCGAATCATCATTCGTAATCGCGCAACCTTCGATGCATCGTTGAGTGTGAAAGAGCAACGCCTTACGGATGTTGCGAAGCAACACGATCGCTCGTATCACGCGCGCTTTCGCATGCTAAGTGATGTGCCTATGGACTATCGATGGGGAGGTCGATTGTGTTTAACCCGCAACCAGGTTTCGATATTCGGTGAAATTGATCGTCATTTGTATTCGGCGTGTTGTCAAAATGGGTTGGGTACCGCCAAAGGGACGATTTCAGGCAGCTTGGCTGCAGAGTTAGCGTCTGAGCAAACCAGCGATTTACTGCAGGATCAGATGACCGGTAACGCGCCCCGGAAGTTACCGCCTGAACCTGTGGCATCGATCGCTGCAAATGCGGTTCTTCGTTGGGGTGAGTTCAAGGCAGGGCAAGAACTGTAAACGGGCTGCCAGGCTGGCTTCTATGCGACCATCCAAACGTTAAAATCCACCCAAAACTAAACAGACCGGCGCGATCTGTGCAAAGTGTCACTGCATAGAACCTTTGATAACCGGCCCGTTCATGAACTTTCATTCTTTATTCAAACCCGCTGCGCTGGTTGCGGTGGCCTTGGGTATCAGCGCACCGGCTCTGGCGGACTTTCGTTTTGATCCCTACGGTGCGGTAAACGCAGGGATTGTGCGGCTGTCCCCAGACC
>JAHDCO010000070.1:0-10071 GCA_020629835.1 Granulosicoccaceae bacterium | reverse complement strand
CGTTTTGATCCCTACGGTGCGGTAAACGCAGGGATTGTGCGGCTGTCCCCAGACCCGGGCAGTTCGGGGCTGACGTTAACCGAAGAAACCAGTGCAGGCTTCAATGGCTTACTAGGTTTTGATATCACCGATCGCTGGGCCGCGGAAGCCGCGTTCAGTGATTTAGGCACAGCAACGCTCAGCGGCGCAGGTCTTGGTGATCGAGACATCGATTACACCGCATTCTCTTTAAGTGCGGTGTTTCATGCGTTGGGTGACCCCAGAAGCATTGCCGAGCGGCAGGGCGCCTGGACCTACCTGAGACTGGGCGTGAACAAAATCGAAAATGACAGTGAATTGGTTTTGGAAGAGGCCAACAACACGGCTATCTGGGCAGGCGTTGGGTTTGAATGGTCAATGACATCCAGTCTGGCCTTACGCGCCGAAGTTGCCAGTTTTGACGGCGATGTTCAGGCCCTAACCGCGGGTGTGGTACTCCGACCGTTTACGTCTTCAAACCAGCGCCAACGTTTTCCCAACCCCGTTAGCACACCGCAGCCATCGGCACCGGTAGCAACCGCCCCAGCTCCAAGACCTGTGCCCGCACCTGCGCCCGCACCTGCGCCCGCACCTGCACCTGCGCCCGCGCCACAGCAGCCGCAGATTCCAAACATCGAATCCAACCGCTTGCCGATTCCAACTGCACCGCAAAGCCAGACCCTGGAGGTGCAACCCATTGCTGATGGGTCGCGCATCAATAGCCTGGGTTGTGAACGACCGGTGGGCAGTGAACCTGCGGGATCCGATGGCTGTGCATTGCTGAGTGGTGTTCGCCGGGATATCCAGTTTATCGGTGATACCGACCAACTCACCCAAACTTCGATGGCATCTATTGGCAATCTAGCCACCATCATGCTGACGAGTCCTCAGGTGCGTATTGAGATACGCGCGCACGCGCAGTCTCGTCAGGGGCCAGCGGCGGCGCAAGACTTATCGAAGCGGCGCGCCGTTGCAGTTGCCAGAGCGTTTGTAGCCAACGGTGTGGGTGTTGAGCGTTTGGGCGCTCGAGCGTTCGGCGACAGAGAACCGGTTATCGCTACGGGGACTTTCGCCGGTGAGATGCTGGTTAACCGCATTGAACTTGCGATCACCCGCTAATTTTATCGCCGTCTGCTTCAGGCGGTGCGGATTTTGCAGCCGCTTTTTTAAGATTTTGCGCCCTTACGGACAGTTTCAGCCATGACAGACCCGATTCTACCGTTGACCGATGCGGTTTCGCATCCGGTGAGACCGTCGAGTCTCACCAAGCTTAGCGCCGCCATTCTAGTCTCTCTGGCGCTAGGCGGTTGCACGACGCTGGACAACTTAAGCGACAAAGCGTCTGATGCGTTGCACAACGCCTGGACCGCACCCTCCGATCGAGATTTTAATACTCGCGTATACG
Source organism: Granulosicoccaceae bacterium (assembly GCA_020629835.1). GTDB lineage: Bacteria > Pseudomonadota > Gammaproteobacteria > Granulosicoccales > Granulosicoccaceae > Granulosicoccus. The sequence goes on along the minus strand of JAHDCO010000070.1, from coordinate 8,648 downwards.
CGGGTGCTGGCGCAGGTACAGCGCTGCTGAGTCCGGATACTTCAGACACAAGATACACACTGACCGACCGCCAAGGTGGCTCAACTCAGTTGCGATTGGGTGTGGACATCAACCCTGTGTTGGCTTTAGAACTCGACACGTCCGTGTTGGGAGCAGCGACGGTTCGTGAAGTGGAAGCTGATGTCAGTTACACCTCGGTCTCTACCAGTGCGCTGTTCTATGGGCTTGGAAAGCCGGACAATCGCTCACGCCGAGTGGGTTGGCAAGGCTATGGGCGGCTTGGGTATTCATTACTGCAAAGGGCATCTGTCGTGCAGCCGTTTGATGGCAGCGAGACCGGCGTATCGTTCGGCCTGGGTGCTGAGTACGGCTTTCGTAACGGCTTAGCGTTACGTGGAGAAGTCTCGCGCTATGCCAGTGACGCAACCCTGATCGGTCTGGGTGTTGTGTACCGTATGGGATTGTCTGCCAGCGAATTTGGTTCGGTTGTCGCTAATGTGGCCAAAGACAGCGTGGCAGGGCAAAGTTCAAACCGTAACGAACCCAGTCTGGGTGCGGCCTTACCTGAAACGACGAAACTACCCGGGCATGTATCGCTTGTGCATGAAGGTCCGCATGCTGCGTTATGGTCCCAACCGAAAGCGAAAAACGATCAGGACGGCGATGGCGTCTTTGATCGATCCGATTTGTGTCCTGACACGGCTCGTAATACAGCGATTAGTCAGTCCGGTTGTGGGCTATTTGATCAGGTGTTGACGGACGTAACGTTTAAATCCGGTACGCATTGGCTTTCGCCGAAATCAAAGCGTGCTATTGATGAAGTGGTTGACGTAATCCTTGCGTTTCCTGAAGCTCGCATTGAAGTGCAGGCACACGCGGACAACCGCGGTTCTGAAGAGATTAACCAAATTGTTTCAGATGCCCGAGCTAAAGCGGTTATGGCCTACATGATAGAAAAAGGTGTTGGTGAAAAGCAGCTGAGCGCAAAAGGTTACGGTGAATCATCTCCGTTGGTGTCTAACGATTCGGATGAAAATCGCCAAATCAATCGACGCATTCAATTGGTTACGTTGCCGAGTTTGACGCCGGACGAGATTGCCAGCCAGCGCGCGGCTAAGCAGCTTGCGGCCGAAGCCAAGGTGAAAAAAGAACAACAGGAAGCCGAACAACGTGCGGCAAGCATCACATTGAAGCCCGAAGAGATTCAGGCGCTGGCGCTGGCGGCTGGTTCACCACCTGCAAAGCAGGCAGCAGCAGAGCCAACGTTGGCAGCAGCGCTACCGGCCAGCAACGCGGTTAACACCTCACTTCAGCCCGCTGTGCGAGTTCGCAGCCTGGGGCTGGGTGGGCTAGTGAAGGGACTTGATTTTGTGCCTGGCACCAACGAATTTACCGCATCATCCTTTGTGGAATTAGATCGAATCGGTGAAAAGCTGCAAGAACACTCAGCGGTTCGCGTAGCTTTCCTTGTGCACGTCAATGAACCCGGTGATGCCGTCTCAAACCTTGCGTTGAGTCGTGAACAAGCCAATACCTTAGTGTCGCACTTCGTCAATCAGGGTATTGATCGGGAACGACTGATTGCAGAGCCTTACGGCGATGCGCTGCCAGTAGCTCAAGCTGTTACCGAGGCAGATCGCAACCGTAATCGACGTGTTGAGTTACGCGTCATCAATCCAGCGGGCCGGTAGTGGTAAAGCTCTTGCATGCTGAGAGACGAAACTAGACTACGCTTAGAGTGGGGCAAACACTCCAAAACCCCATGAAAGCGGTAAAACTGCAATTAAGTGCGTGCGTTTAGCAACAATTGTATCTTGTGGCCGGTCAACGGGTCGCGGGACGCCAGAGAATTGGCTGGCAACGATATACTCCGCTACCCGATCCACTCGGTGGTACCTGGGTAGCACATGGCTGCATTAACAGCTGTACGAATTTTTTATAACCGTTTTTTGAGATTACCCAGGGCATTAGTGAGTGCATTCATGATGATGGCAAAACGAACCGTAGCTCATACCGTTCTTGTATCAGCGACCCTTGCGCTTGTGGCGTGTGGTTCGTTTGGTGATTCACGTTCTGACTTTAACGGGCGAATCTACGCGGGTGCCGGTGCACTCATTAGTAAGGTGGAGCCGGAAACAGAAGGTGAAACGGTATTCAGTGTTGATGAAACACAAAGCGCGGGTGGTAGCCTTTTATTGGGCTACGACTTCATGCCCCGGGTATCCATTGAAGGACATTACTCGACTTTGGGTGAAGCGACCTTTAACCCCAGTGGCAGCATCGGTTACGACGTAGCGGGTATCAGCGCGTTGATCTATGGATTAAACGGCGAAGAAGATCGAGCTCGACGTGAGGGTTTCTCGGTATACGGACGAATCGGTGGCGGTGCCATGCAAAACCAAGGTGACGGTGTTCCTTTTGAACGCGTCAATGACTACCATCTGCTTGCTGGATTGGGCTTGGAATACGGCTTGTCAAACGGCTTGGGCGTTCGCCTTGAAGGTGTGTCGCACGATTTAGATGCGATGTACGGGCAAGCTTCCCTGATTTATCGATTTGGTGATAACGAGCGTCGTCGGCGTCCTGCACCATTACCCCAGCCACCCGCCCCGGAACCTGTGGTAGAGCCCGATCCAGAGCCGACATCCACACTCATCATTACCGATGCAACGCCTTTGGATACCGATGCAGACGGCATCATCGATACGCTGGACCAGTGTAATGACACGCCGGTTGGCACCCCGGTGAGCAGTACTGGTTGTTCGTATTTCGACGGTGTGATCGAAGGTATTGTGTTCGATTCAGGGTCTGCTGTACTGACGGCTGATTCATTAATCAAACTGCAAGAAGTTGTCGATGTGTTACGTCGTTACCCGGACACACGCATCGCTATCGGTGCTCACACTGATAACGAAGGCGATGGCGAATCCAACTTGCTTCTTTCCAAGCGTCGCGCAATTTCAGTGACTCGTTATCTCGTAGAACAGGGTATTGATGGTGCACGTTTAACACCACGAGCCTACGGTGAATCACAGCCAATTCAGAGTAACGAAACGGCGGCCGGACGTTCAGCGAACCGACGGGTTGAATTTAACTTGCTGTAATGCCCTTTGCGGTCGCACATAAACCCAAACATAGGGTTGGGTATTGGCTGGCGATCGCACTAGGCGGTTATGTAGTTGCCATTACCCCGGTTGCCTTAGCGCAGGAAACGGGGTCTGGTTATGTAACGTTGGGTGCTGGTGCCGCGCGCATTAACCCCGATACGTTAGACAACGAACTCAGTGTGTCCACATCGAACAGTGCTGGGTTCCAGATAGGTTTAGGTTATCGATTTAATTCGAACGTTGCGGTGGAAGCTCGTCTGGCTGACATTGGCAGTGCACGTTATGAAGATGATCGAGAATTGGGCTACCAATTTGCTGATGCAACCGCGCTGTGGTCGCATTCGTTTTCAAGGCTTGCCGTGTTTGCGCGGGCAGGGTTAGGCACATTTCGTAACGACGGAGATTTTGATGTGGAGTTAAATCATCCCGCACACGCCGTTGCAGGGATTGGTGCTTATATTCGAGCAACCCCAAGCCTGGATGTCCGTTTGTCAGTATCCGCTCATGATAAAGATGCGATCTTTGGTTCGCTTGATTTGGTGTGGGCCTTTCAAAAGCGAACAGCGCTCAACGGTTTGTCCCAAACGGCTACTGATACTTCTGTACCTGGTGATTCTCAAACCGCTGCCGCAGACAACGTCGGTTCACAAACCGCTTCCGAGCAAACACTCGAACAACCAGCAGAACAACCAGCAGAACAGACAACCCTATCGGTGGCTGAGCCGGATACGGCAACAATCAATCAACGTTTACCCAACGCCAATCCTTTACCGCAGAACACGGCGGCATCTGATTTACCGATGGTTATTCGTAATAATCCAAGTCAACCCGTTGAACCGTCAGCGCCAGCAGCTCTGGAAGGTTTGCTTATTGAACCGGTACCCGAGCCTTCACCCGAAGTGATTGCTTCAAGGGGGTCTGCGGCGTCGCGTGCACAGCAAGCCGATGGACGTCAAAATTCAGGTAATCAAAGTGGTGTAGTCAGTCGGCCGTTTACGCCCGGTGAATTACCTCAAGTTGAATTAATTCGTGGTGCTGAAGTGGGCGCGCCCGATGCTGGCCGTGTTCCTGTGTCTGAAAACATTACCGAAGAAGTTCCAACGTCTGAATCGTCATCCGAAGAAACGCGAGAACTGAGCTCAGAAGCATCGCCAGTTGCAGTGCCAGAATCGGTAGCTTCGATTGAACCCAGTACGGGAAACCGTTTTTCTGATTTACCGACAGGTGCCTTACTGCCGATTGGGCCGATTGTGTTTGCACAGTCGGGTGCGTTATTGAACGCCGAGGCAAGACAGCAAATTCAGCAGCTGGTAACTGCGATGAGCGATGACCCTGAGTTGAATATAACAATAGAAGCACATGCGTCTGCCGTTGGTGATTCAGAATTAATGATGTTGTTGTCACGACGTCGCGCCTTAGCGGTTGTTCGTGCTTTGGTGGACGGTGGAGTGCAAGCAACCCGTTTGAGACCCGTAGCTTTTGGTGATGCAGTACCTGTATCAGCGAACGCCTCGACAGACAGTAATGATCGCGTTGAGTTACGTGTGCGATAAAGCAGTAAGCGGCTGTGTGAACTGTTTCACAGCCGTGTTGGTGTTGCATGGTTTTGCATGGTGTTTGGTGATTGACGTCACCTGCCGTAAAACACAGCTTTGTTAGTATCAAAATTAATTTTTATAACTGATCCTCGATGAGTAGGAACGATCGAAAATGCTTAAACCCAACAGACTGAACGTTGTAATAGCAGCAGCGTTAGGCCTTGCCGCCTCGCCTGTGTTAGCTACCGACTCTGGTGATGCACCCGCTACCTATGGTGAAGCATTGCATGAGGTTGTGGATGGTTCTCCGCAAATCGGGCAGGTGGGTCCTGATAACAATGGGCCTGTTTTTAGCCCGTTCGCCGATGGTGATGACTTATCCGAGGCACAGGATGATGAAGACGGCGTATTTGGTTTTCCTACGCTTGTGCAAAACGGTAAGGCATACACCACAAACGTGTTCCTACAGAACAGCACGGGTAGCCCGGCCTTTCTAGCCGGTTGGGTAGACTTCGATGGCAACGGTACCTTTGATGTTGATGAGTACACTACCGCCGAAGTCCCTAGTGGAGAGCCCGGTGAAAACATCAAAGTTAAGTTGGAGTGGCCCTCACTCGATGGTGTGACATCGGATTACTTCGGTCCCACCTTCGCCCGTTTTCGCATCAGCTCTCAAGCGATTACCGCTGGAACCGCAACCGGTTATTTGGCAGATGGTGAAGTGGAAGACTACGCCCTTGAAATCCAGGCGGATTTTGACGGTGATGAAATCCCAGACAGTGAAGATCTTGATAACGACAACGATGGAATACCGGACTCTGTAGAAGGTACCGTGGACACTGACGGTGATGGCACCGTTGATTCTCGCGACTTTGATTCAGACAACGACACCATCGCGGATTTCATCGAAGCCGGTGAGAACCCACAGAACCCGGTGGACAGTGACTCGGATGGTCTGCCTGATTACCTGGACTTAGACTCGAATGACGACGGTGTGCCCGATAGCCAGCGAGCAGCTGACGATACCGATGGTGATGGTATTACCGATGCGGATGAAGGTAACGGGGATGACGATGGAGATGGCGTCTTAAATGTGTCCGACCTTGATTCGGATAACGATTCCATTCCGGATGCGATTGAACTGGGTGAGGGGCCCACGCCTGCTGATACAGATCAGGACGGCTTGCCGGACTTTATTGATTTAGACAGCGACAACGACGGTATCCCTGATTTATACGAATCGAATTTCCTGACACTGCCGTTATACTTCCTCGATACCGATGTCGATGGTCGTATAGACAGCAATCTGATTTTTGGTATCAATGGCTTGTCCGATGACGTGGAAACAGACGACGATTCAGGGGTCATTCTGTTCGTCGTTGCCGATACAGATTCAGACGGTGTTCGTGATTTTCGCGATTTAGACAGTGACGGTGACGGCATTACGGACGCGCTGGAAAGTGGCGCGAACGACAACAATAACGACGGTATCGTTGATGACGGTGTCGACGCAGACGGCGACGGCTGGTTCGACGGCAACATCAACTATCTGGTGGTTGATGGTGCGCTGCCCGATAACGACGATGATGTGAACCCTGATTTCCAGGATGGCAATGCGGACGGCAGTGCCAATGGCCCGGTTGGCGGTGAAGTCGTTGTACCGCCCACCACCACACCGCCGACAACACCACCCACTACGCCTCCTACAACCCCACCGACCGATGGCGGCAATACAGAAGGGCGCATCACCACAGGGGTTAATGGCATCGCTGGTTGCAGCGTGACAGGCAGCGCCACTGAGTACACCCTGAGCTTGATGGCATTATTGAGCCTGGCGATCGTTGGTTTGCGTCGCGGTAGGCGGCAACGTGTGCGCATCAAGCCTAATGACGAATAATTGGCGCATAAACTGATGAAAAAACCCGCGAAAGCGGGTTTTTTTTTGCCCAATTGTGTCCAGACGTAAAAGAATTGAAACTACCGAAAATAATTTTTTGGGTAACTAATTTCGTTAATCAGTTCACATAGCACCTATTACCATCCGGGTAGGCCCTAATCTGTGGGCTTCAGCGCGATTTAACTTGGTAGTCCTTAAGGTAGTGAAACTACCAAAACACCCTGAAAAGGCTCTGTAGCGCGGTTTTTTGGTGAAATGCACGGTGTTGCTGGCCGATATCCTGTCGTATAGTTCGAACGAAGTAGGCCGCTATCTACCCGATATGCCGCTACAAAGTTCGTGAACCGACTTCCCAGGAGAACACCGCATGAATGCATCGGCCAAGCAGATCTTTACCCAATTGGATCTGAGCCAGCATGGAATCACAGGCGCAGTAGACGTGGTTCATAACCCAAATTATGAACAGTTGTTTGCTGAAGAAACAGCCGATCACCTGGAAGGTTTGGAGCGGGGTTATGTAACCCAAAGTGGCGCAGTGGCAGTGGACACCGGGGCTTTCACCGGTCGATGCCCGAAAGATAAATACATCGTGATGGACGACACCACCAGAGATACTTTGTGGTGGGCAGGTGACAATCAAGCCAACGACAACAAACCCATCTCCGCCGATGTGTGGGAAGACTTGAAAAGCGCCACATTGAATCAATTAAGCAACAAGCGTTTGTTTGTTGTAGATGCGTTCTGCGGCGCGAACGAAAGTACCCGTTTATCGATTCGATTCGTTATGGAAGTTGCGTGGCAGGCTCACTTCGTAACCAACATGTTTATCCGGCCGACAGATGCTGAGTTGGATAACTTCGAGCCAGATTTTGTGGTTATGAACAGTGCAAAGACGGTCAATGAAAAATGGCTGGAGCACGGACTGAACTCTGAAAACTTCATCGCGTTTAACCTGACCGAAAAGATGCAAATTATCGGGGGCACCTGGTATGGCGGTGAAATGAAGAAAGGCATGTTTGCCTACATGAACTACTTGCTCCCACTGCGCGGCATTGCATCTATGCACTGCTCAGCCAATGCGGACGAGAACGGTGACACCGCTGTGTTTTTTGGTCTTTCCGGCACTGGAAAAACCACGCTGTCCACCGACCCGAAACGTCGTTTAATCGGTGATGACGAACACGGTTGGGACGATGACGGGGTATTCAACTTTGAAGGCGGTTGCTACGCGAAGACAATCAACTTAAGCGAAGAGTCTGAGCCAGATATTTACCAGGCGATAAAGCGCGATGCGCTGCTTGAAAACGTCATGGTGCGTGCGGACGGTTCGGTGGATTACGATGACGGTTCAAAAACAGAGAACTCCCGTGTTTCGTACCCGATCCATCACATTCAAAATATTGTTAAGCCAGTCTCCCGCGCGGGTCACGCATCGAAAGTTATTTTCTTGTCTGCGGATGCTTTTGGCGTGTTACCTCCGGTGTCTTTGTTAACGCCTGAACAAACTCAATACCATTTCTTGTCGGGGTTCACGGCTAAGTTGGCAGGTACTGAGTTGGGTGTGACAGAACCGACGCCGACATTTTCTGCATGCTTCGGTAAGGCTTTCTTAAGTTTGCACCCCACGATGTACGCAGAGCAGCTGCTAAAGCGCATGCAAGCCTCAGGCGCCAAGGCGTATTTAGTGAATACTGGCTGGAACGGCAGTGGCAAGCGTATTTCGATTAAAGCAACACGTGCCATTATCGATGCCATTCTTGATGGATCCATTGATGACGCTGAAACCGAGACTGTTCCTGTGTTTAACCTCAGTGTACCGACGGCGCTAAACGGTATTGATAACGAGTTATTGGACCCACGTAAAAGTTATGACGACGCTGCTGAGTGGGCGACCAAAGCCGACGATCTTGCAGTCAAGTTCATCGCCAACTTCCAGCAGTACACAGACAATGAGCACGGCGCATCGCTGGTGTCCGCTGGCCCGCAGCGTAACGGTTAACCTGCAATCGGCGGCTGTTTAATTCGCATATGAGCGCTTTGCACAAAGCAGGCGCTCATAATTTTCAAGCTCACAAGCTCACAAGCTCACAAGCTCACAAGCTCACA
>JAHDCO010000069.1 GCA_020629835.1 Granulosicoccaceae bacterium | reverse complement strand
CGCTCATAATTTTCAAGCTCACAAGCTCACAAGCTCACAAGCTCACAAGCTCACAGGCTCACAGGCTCAAAGGCTCAAAGGCTCAAAGGCTCAAAGGCTCAAAGCAACAGCCTCAGCTAAGAACATTTTGGGTATTGGGAGTTTTTGAGTTATCTCGGTGAGACGCCGCGGACTACGTTAAGACTCGCTCGAAGTCGCAACTCATCCTGGCTGCCAACCGGTACGTGTACTAAAGCCAATTCCAACTGGCTAGCGGCGCGTCCATACTCATCCAGTTCGGCAAAGTAGTAGGCCAGGGTTTCGTGGCTGGCGGCCGCTTCACCCAGTTGCTGCTGCACGTTGGCCAATGTCCGGTAAGCATTGGGGTTCGGGTTCTCGGAATAGCGTAAGTAGTTTTTGGCTAGTTCTTGCGCCTTGCCTAACTGCCGCTCTTCAATGACTTGATCCAGCAGCATTTCCAGTATTGAGTAGCGCTCTGGGAATAGGGCGTGCAGCAGGGTTAGTTGCTCTCGGCTGTCTGTTGATTGACCCTTAGCTGCGGTCAATTCCGCTTCCAACAGCAAAACAGCGGGGTGGTTGTTGTTCAACCCTGTCAGCCTGTCCATCCACTCGGATGCTTTATCCAGTTGTTTTTTGTTTAAGTGCAGCAAGGTCAGCGCATAAGCGGACGCCAGCGACGGCTGCTTTTTCCAGCGGGCCGCTTCGCGTAGCTCTAATGCGCCCGCATCTTGTGTGTTCAGTACTCGCATTCGAGCTTTGAAGAGTTCAAAGTCCACTTGGGTGTCGCGCCCGCGCGCTGACATGTTCGCGGCCCGGTTGGCAGCTTCTGCTATCCGCTTTGAATCCAGTGGGTGGGTTCTTAGGTACTCCAGCTCCAGGCCGGACGTGTTTAAACGATTTTTACGCTGCAAAATGGCAAACGATTCGGCCATGGCCGACGGGTCAAATTCGGCGCTGTTCAGTATGTCGATACCGATTCGGTCCGCTTCGATCTCATTACTGCGCGTGAAGTTGATTGTGGATTGTTGTGTAGCGGCAAGACCGGCGGCCAGTGCTGCCTGCCCGGCCTCGGGAGACGCTTGGCCGATAAGTATGGCTGCAAGGATGGTGGCTGCCGCACTTAACGAGCGAGATTTTCCAACAGCAAACATACGGGCATGGTGGCGTTGAGTCACGTGGGCAATTTCATGAGCCAAAACTCCCGCGAGCTGATCCTCATATTGCATAGCCTCTATCAGGCCCAAATTAACGCCAATGTAGCCGCCTGGTATGGCGAACGCGTTAATGTTTGGGTCTTGGACGATGAAGAATGTGAAGGTATTGCTCTGCCGTCCGGATGCCTGCACGAGTTGCTGACCCAGGGTGTTTATGTATTCATTGAGCTGGGTATCACGCACCAGTGGCAGGCTGCTGCGAATCTGTCGCATCATCTGCCGCCCGATGGCTTGCTCTTCAATGGGCGACAATGCGTTGTCGGCTGGTTCTCCCATTGAGGGCAGATTGCTCTGGGTGTGAGCAGGCCCGATCGGCAAGGCCAGCAGCAAAAGTGTGACGAACAGCGCCATGATGCCCGCCAGGGCCCGTGGCCTATGGCGGAACAGCTTTACATTCAAGCCATGTCTGATCAGTCGGTTGAGCACAATAAATGAGGGGTAAAACAGGTTGTCCTAGTTAATGTATCGGCTTAATCGCCATTCGCTGCATAAGCCTAGACCCACGATTCGCGCCAATCTAGCACGCGCTGATCGTTGAAGTTCCGACACGGTCGCAGTTCCTGTGTTGTATCACCGTCAGGCAGATCGTTTGGTTATACTCATGCAACGTTTTGGGGCAAGACACAATCCGGTTGGATAGTGTATCGACAGCGCGACGGAATCAAACGGTTCTTAATCGTACCAAACGCGGCCACACCCACCGCACAAGGCAGTCGATGCACACAGCTATTCAACCACCTCAACGGCACACTCAAACGCTCGGCAAAGCGCCCGCCAAGACAGCGAAGTTACCTATTCGCGGCGGCTCATTGCCACAATACTCATAGCGAATTATTTCGCTCACTATTGCAAAAAAGGGTGTCTGCGCGGCGATACCTCTCGTATCGACGACGTACCCATACATTGAGGAAACCACACTGTGGAGTTATCAGGCGGAGAAGTATTGATTGAGGCCCTAAAGGAAGAGGGCGTGGAGTACATTTTTGGTTACCCGGGCGGCGCGGTACTGCACATTTACGATGCGCTGTACGAGCAAAACTCGGTGAAGCACATTCTTGTGCGGCACGAGCAAGGCGCAACGCACGCCGCTGATGGCTATGCTCGCGCAACGGGCAAAGCGGGTGTTGTGTTAGTCACATCGGGCCCAGGTGCAACCAATGCGGTCACTGGCATTGCCACCGCCTTCATGGATTCCATTCCGATGGTAATCATCTCTGGGCAGGTACAAAGCCGATTTATTGGTAGCGATGCCTTCCAGGAAGTTGACTGCATCGGTATCACACGGCCTTGTGTTAAGCACAACTTCCTCGTGGATTCATTAGAGTCTTTCGCGGAGACCATTAAAAAAGCATTCCACGTAGCAACAACTGGTCGGCCTGGTCCGGTGGTTATCGATATTCCTAAAGATTTCACGACGCCGGGTATCAAAGTACCTTTCGACTATCCCAAGACCGTCGAAATGCGTTCTTACACACCAGCGCTGGAAGGGCATCCGGGTCAAATTCGAAAAGCCGTTGACCTGATTCTGTCTGCGCGCAGGCCAATGATCTACTCCGGTGGTGGTGTTGTTCTCGGCGATGCCTCAGAGCAACTCACCAAGTTCTCCCGTCTATTGAATTATCCGGTAACCAATACGCTTATGGGTCTCGGGGCTTTCCCATCCACCGACCCTCAGTTTGTGGGCATGTTGGGAATGCACGGTACTTACGAAGCCAATATGGGCATGCATGACTGTGACGTGCTAATCGCCATTGGCGCTCGCTTTGATGACCGGGTTACCGGTGAGCTGGAGAGCTTCTGTCCGCACGCGAAAATTGTGCACGTAGACATTGATCCTGCCTCGATTTCGAAAAACGTTAAGGTGGACGTGCCTATCGTGGGCAACGTGGCGCAGGTGCTGGGCGAGATGATCAAACTCATTGAAGCAACTGATAAGCGTGCGGACGAAGATGATCTGAACGACTGGTGGGCGCAAATGCGTGGCTGGCAGTCTAAAGAGTGCTTGTCTTACGATCAGAGCGATGAAGTTATCAAGCCCCAGGCCGTTATCGAGGCCGTTTGGCGTGCCACCAATGGCGACGCGTACGTGACGTCGGACGTTGGGCAGCACCAAATGTGGGTGGCTCAGTATTACCCGTTTGATAAGCCGCGGCGTTGGATTAATTCTGGCGGCCTTGGCACCATGGGTTTTGGTTTACCGGCAGCTTTGGGTGTGCAACTGGCGTTTCCTGATGAAACGGTCGTGTGCGTCACGGGTGAGGCGAGTATCCAGATGTGTATTCAAGAGCTTTCGACCTGCCTTCAGTACGGTACGCCAGTGAAGATCATTTGCTTGAATAACCGGTATATGGGTATGGTTCGCCAGTGGCAGGAATTCAGTTACGAAAAGCGTTACTCGCACTCGTACATGGACGCATTGCCTGACTTTGTAAAGCTTACTGAAAGCTACGGCCACGTTGGGATGCGTATTGAGAATCCGGCTGACGTTGATAAGTCATTACAGGAAGCGTTTGCCATGAAGGATCGTTTGGTGTTCATGGACTTCGTGACCGATCAAACTGAAAACGTGTATCCCATGATTGAAGCAGGTAAAGGCCATCACGAAATGCGCTTGAAACCGTCACGGGAGCTAGCGTAATGCGTCATGTAATTGCTGTTTTGTTGGAAAACGAATCCGGTGCGCTATCTCGCGTGGCCGGTTTGTTCAGTGCGCGTGGCTACAACATTGAATCACTGACGGTTGCGCCGACCAACGATCCTACTTTGTCTCGAATTACTATTGTTACGTCAGGCACTGAACGTGTGATTGAACAAATCATCAAACAGTTGAACAAACTGGTTGAAGTGGTTCGATTAACGGATTTATCTGAAATCTCGTGCATCGAACGTGAAATCATGCTGGTCAAAGTGCGTGCGGTTGAAAGTGGTCGAGAGGAAGTAAAGCGGCTAACCGATATTTTTCGTGGCCGAATATTGGACGTAACTGACACCAGTTACGTAATAGAGCTAACCGGTGACGATCAAAAAATCACAGCCTTTTTGGACGCACTCGGACCGGATAATCTGCTGGAAGTTGTGCGCTCTGGCGCCACGGGCATTGCCCGTGGCGAAAAAGCGCTGAAAGTTTAAGGAAACTGAACAAGTGAATGAGCCTACGCCCAACCAGTCGTCTGTAAAACCTCGTGGGCGTGGCATATACCTGCTGCCAAACTTATTCACAACCAGTGCTTTATTCGCTGGCTTCTACGCGGTTATTGCCGCTTATCAGTCGCAATTTGAAACCGCTGCAATCGCCATATTGGTAGCTATGGTGCTGGATGGGTTTGATGGCCGCGTGGCCCGCATGACAAACACCACCACCGCTTTTGGTGCCGAGTACGACAGCATGGCCGACATGGTGTCGTTCGGTTTGGCTCCCTCGTTCCTGATGTACACCTGGTCGCTTGAAAGCCTGACTGCGGAAACCTGGGGGCAGTTAGGTTGGGTGGTTGCGTTTGTGTATTGCGCTTGTTGCGGTCTTCGACTGGCGCGTTTCAATGTGGCGGTGGGCACCGCCGATAAGCGCTTCTTTCAGGGACTTGCGTGCCCGGCGGCGGCGGCTACCCTCGCAAGCTTTGTTTGGGTCAACATCAACTTCGGGAACGAAGGCTCCAGCGTTGTGGTGCTTTCATTGCTGGCCACTTTAATCACCGGTGGATTGATGGTCAGCAGTTTTGCTTATTACAGCTTCAAAGATATGACGGCAAACCGCAAAGTGCCTTTTGCCATGTTGCTGGCATTGCTACTGTTGTTTGTGACAACCGCGGTTGACCCTCCGAAGATGATTTTGATCGCCAGCAGCGTGTATGCCGCCTCAGGACCTGCCTGGGCGTTAATCAGTTGGGTACGAAAACGCCGTTCTCGATCTGTTCAACAGCCCTAAAGCCATGCCCTACAGCGAACGCCAACGTGCGTTACTGCAAGCCATGGGGTTAGTTCCCTGGATTGATAAACGCGCACTCACCTTGTCAGCCGTACCAGTACCAGCCGAACCCGTACCAGCCGTTGCTCCCAGCACTGCACAGAAAACCGGTTCGAAAAAACTGTTCTTGCTCGAGACGGTATTTCGGGGCAACAAAGCTTTTTTGCATCCAGGCAGTGCCGCCGCCAGTGTGCTTGTTCTACTGGAACAGCGCGATATAACCGCCGGCTCAGATCTTCAACTGCCACAGGAGCAGGAGCGGCTTTTAACCGACATGTTAAAAGCCATTGAGTTAGGCCCGGAACATGTGGTCAGGGCCTTGATGGCGGATGAAGGAACCGCGCCCGTCGATATGAATCAGGAATTATCGCAAGCACTGACACCAACGATTCAGGTGGTGGTTCGTTTAGTGATGTCTTCCGCGAAAAGTCACGGCGACAGCGAAGCAGAATCCCGCTGGAAGCTGCCCGGTAGTCCAGTAGCGGCGTGGAACTTACCGCATCCAGCACAGATACTTGAACAACCGGTGTTAAAACGACGGGCCTGGAATGTACTGAAGGCGGTTAAGGGCACGCTTCAAACACCTAACGCCGTATGAGCGTTGCGTTAATTACATCGATGACATTGAGCGATGTGCCGGCGGTTGGTGTTGTCGAGCGTCGCAACTACCCGGTGCCGTGGAGTGACGGGATTTTTCGTGACTGCCTGAAGGCCGGGTATTTGGGCTTTTTAATAAAGCAGCACCAGACGCTGATCGGCTACTGCATGCTGCAGATCGGGTTTGAGGAATCTCATGTGCTTAATTTGTGTGTGGATTCGGCTTATCAACGTCAGGGGCATGCTCGAAAACTGTTGGCCCATATGGAGACGGTTTCTGTCGCTCGTCAAGCACAGATGATGTTTCTGGAAGTGCGTCCGTCAAATCCGCGGGCGCGGGCGCTGTACGAAATGAACGGATTCAACGAAATCAGCGTGCGTAAAGACTATTACGACACGCCCACCGGCCGTGAAGATGCTGTGGTTATGGCGAAAGCTTTGGTGGCTTGAACACCTTGGTGTCCGTTGGTGCCACAATACACGGCTACGAGTAAAGGCTGACTCACATGAGTGACAGTGCATTATTGGAAGAGGTGGAAAAGCGGCGTACGTTTGCCATCATCTCGCATCCGGATGCCGGTAAAACCACGTTAACCGAAAAGCTTCTGCTGTTCGGCGGAGCGATTCAATTAGCCGGTACGGTCAAGGGCCGCAAGGCAGCGCGCCATGCCACATCGGATTGGATGGCTATGGAACAAGAGCGCGGCATCTCGGTGACATCATCGGTCATGCAGTTCCCTTATAAAGACCGAATCGTAAACTTACTCGATACGCCAGGGCACGAAGACTTCTCAGAAGACACCTACCGCACGCTGACCGCTGTGGATTCTGCGTTGATGGTTATTGATGTAGCAAAAGGCGTTGAAGCGCGAACTGAGAAACTGATGGAAGTCTGTCGTCTGCGCACCACGCCAGTCATGACGTTCATTAACAAGCTTGACCGAGAGGGTCGAGAGCCCATCGATTTGATGGACGAAGTGGAAAAAGTGCTGAACATACGGTGCGCACCGATTACCTGGCCAATAGGCATGGGTAAACGATTTAAAGGCGTTTATCACCTGCACAACGACACTGTGCACTTTTACTCGCCCACGCATGGCGGGCGAGTGCAGGAAGGTGAGGTGGTCAATGGCTTGGATAACCCAAAGCTTGATGAAATACTAGGGGACATGGCTACAGAGCTTCGCGATGAAATTGAACTGGTACAGGGTGCTTGCAACCCCTTTGACAAAGATGAGTACTTAGCCGGTGAGTTAACCCCGGTGTTTTTTGGTTCGGCCATTAACAACTTTGGCGTGGCTGAGCTGTTGGATGATTTTGTCGACTACGCTCCAGCCCCTCAAGCGCGGCCAACCGTGACCCGAGAAGTGTTGCCCAGTGAATCAAAGTTCACGGGTTTCGCATTTAAGATTCAAGCGAATATGGATCCGCAACACCGAGACCGTGTGGCGTTCGTGCGAATTTGTTCAGGCACCTACAAAAAAGGTATGAAAGCGCGACACGTACGCTTAGGTAAGGAAGTGCGGTTTAACGACGCGTTAACCTTTCTGGCCAGCGACCGAGGTCATGTGGACGAAGCCTGGGCGGGAGACATAATTGGTCTTCATAACCACGGCACCATTCGCATCGGCGATACGTTCACTGTGGGTGAAGAACTGGCGTTTACCGGTATTCCAAATTTTGCCCCCGAACTGTTTCGACGGGCGATTTTGAAAGACCCGTTGAAAATGAAAGCGCTGCAGAAAGGCCTTGAGCAATTGTGCGAGGAAGGAGCAACGCAACTGTTCAGGCCGATCACCAACAACGATCAAATATTAGGGGCTGTGGGCGTACTTCAGTTTGAGGTTGTTGCACAGCGACTGCGAGATGAGTATAAGGTCGAGGCCCAATTTGAGCCCATTACCATTCAACAAGCCCGCTGGATTCGTTGCGGTGATGAAAAAATGTTGAGTGACTTTCGCAAGAAGCTGGACAGTAATCTATCCTTTGATCATGCCGGTGAACTGGTGTACCTAGCGCCTACGCGCGTTAACTTAACCATGACGCAAGAGCGTTGGCCAGATGTTGAATTTTTGGCCACTCGGGAGCAAGTGTTTAACTGATCTCGGTGCTCTGTGTTGTCATCACCGCGTTCGTGTGACACCATTCACAAAGTACGATACCCCACCATTCAAGCTGTGAGAATGCTTTTAGTGACTAGCCGTAAATGTCGGTCTTCAGTACTACTCAGCCTATGTATCGGTTTGCTCTGCGCAAGCTCTGCGGCGAAAGCAGAATATTTAGGTTTGATGCATGGCCGCTTTGCTGACGTCTCTCGAATGCCTACGCTATCGGCGGATGTCGGTGTCGCTTTTGCAGACGATTATCAGTTCCTGGGCGCGCGCGTAAATTACAAACTTACTCCGATTTTTATGGTGTTCGGCAGCATGGGCCTCAGTGAGCAAGGCCGTAGCGATGGACTTCCGATCGGTGTTGGGGCGTTGTACACGCTCGAAGGTTTAGTTAGCGGCCTAGATGTGGGTATAAAAGCCAGTTATCACCGCGGCTCATTTGAGTTACTCGATGTAAATTTTGATTTATCAAATTTAGCGCTTGAACTTGTGGCCAGTACCCAGGACGGGTTTGGCGCAAATGGCAATATCGACTTCTACGGCAATATCGGCTTCCAGCGCCGAAGCAGTGACTTTTCATTCGACGATACTGAGTTGTCCTTTGGCGGAGGCGTCATCATGCCCATTGGGCCTGGTGAGGTGTTTGTCGGTGTCGACATCATCGACGAAGCAATGTTTGGAGGAGGGTTCCGGTTTTTCTTTTGATGCCGGAACACATTCGCTAGCCCCTCGTATATAAAATACAACCTTAAGAGGTGGCAGGCGACGGGTTGATTTCATCAGGTCGCTTTCCTGCTTCACGGCTACCTGGTGAAATCAATGACCGAAACAATAAAAACCGATGTGGTGATAATTGGCGCAGGCCCAGTAGGGCTGTTCCAAGTATTCGAATTGGGCTTACAAGGCATCTCTTGCCATTTGATCGACGCGTTGCCTGAACCCGGTGGTCAGTGCATCGAGCTTTATCCGGATAAGCCAATCTACGACATCCCCGCAGTTCCCGAATGCACCGGCCAACAGCTGATCGATAACCTGATGCAGCAAATAAAACCGTTCGATCCGGTTTTCCACATGGATCAAACGGTAGACACCCTGGAAAAGGTTGATGAACAACAGTTCATCATTACCACCTCAAAGAACCAACGTTTTGAATGCCGGGCGGTCATCATCGCCGCTGGCGCCGGGTCTTTCACCCCCGTGCGTGTTCGTTTACCTGAAATCGATCGTTACGAAGGCAAGCAGCTTCGCTATCGCGTGCGTGATCCGAATGAATTTAAGGGTAAGCGCGTGGTGATCTTAGGTGGTGGTGACTCCGCCCTCGACTGGGCACTGAGTTTGGTAGACATCGCGGGTGAACTCACCGTGGTTAACCGAACCGAACGTTTCCGTGCCGTGGAAGCCACTGTTGAAAAAGTGCAAGCTCTAGCTGATGAGGGGCGCTTGTCATTACTGTTAGGCGCTGCGAAGTCATTCGATGGTGATGAAACGACACTACGCTCATTAACGTTTGAAATGCGCGATGAAGAGCGTTCGTCTAAAACCATCGAACTGGATAACCTTTTGGTGTTTTTCGGTTTGTCACCCAAGCTGGGGCCTATCGAAAATTGGGGTCTGGAGTTGGAACGAAAAGCGATAACTATTCGCCAGGACACCTACGAAACCAGCGTGCCGGGTATCTACGCTATTGGCGACATCAACACCTACGAAGGCAAAAAGAAGCTGATCCTGAGTGGGTTTCACGAAGCGGCATTGGCCGCGTACGGTATCAAGCAAGTGTTCGAGCCAGACAAGAAGGTGTTCGTGCAATACACCACAACAACACCGAGTGTGCACGAGAAGTTGGGTGTTGCGCCCACCTAAACGGACGTAGGGTGTACACATTACATCGATATTAATCGGGCTAAGCGCTGACTGGCTGCTGCTGCACAAGCGCTTCCTGCGCCTCTATGAGGCTGCCGTTTTTAATCATTTGACCGCATGCCACCGCCGTTGTTATCAAGACGCTTGCCGTTAAAAGGCGACTTAACCTTGATAGAGCTTTACTGTGTAACACGGCGTTTTCCTTTGATAATTTTTATGACATAAGCAACAGCGACCAAAATCACAATGTATTGGGGTAATACCATCCGCTCACTCGAGCGAAGTGTTTCGGGTAGCACCACGGCACCGGGTCCGGTAAATAAAGTTGACGTAGAAAAGAACAGCACGCAGCTCATTCGCCAGGCGTGTCTTAAGGACCGATGCTTAGTAGATTTAAGCCTTTTACTTAGCGTTAGGCTGTCTAGGCAAGCTGCCGCGAATGCAAGGGTCGCAAAGAAAAAATAGGCTTCGATCGGTGGAGCGCTTTCAGTCAGTGATGTTTGCTGTGAAGCACTAAACCCAAACCAAATACTTAGCACGCAAATGCTGATGGCAGTCACCGGGGCGGTAAGCTGCCAACGACTTACGGTAGGTTTTCCGATTGATGGTGGGGCGGTAACCATGGCAACACGTGCCGTTAGCACGAGATAACCCATCAGCAGTACAAAAATTACTCCTAAGGGTGAAACGCTTTCAGGTGACCACCACTTCTGAATTAGCACCACGGGTGTCATCAAACACACAGCCAGGGCATAGACGCTACCGGCTATTTTGTGGGGTTTAGAGCCCTTGCTTACACACAGAGCGATAACACCAGCGGCGACAACCGCGCCGCCGACTACGCTGTGAGTGAGGAATAAAAACGAGGAGATCACGGAATATCGTTGCGCTTATCAATGACGATAAAAGCAGTTTATCAATGCGTATGTGCATATTAAATTGCTTAAAAATGCACTTCACATATACTAATAAGTATGGATTGGACGTCTGTAAATTTTGACTGGAACCGCGCAAGGGCGTTTCTCGTTACGGCTGAAGAGGGCTCACTATCGGCTGCCGCGCGGGCGTTGGATACCGCACAACCTACTGTAGGTCGGCAAGTTGCGGCGCTTGAGGAAGAATTAAATGTTGTGTTGTTCGACCGCGTGGGTAAACAGCTGATCCTGACGCCCGAAGGTTTAGCCTTACTGGATCACGTTCGAAACATGTCTGATGCAGCACGTCGTGTGTCACTGGTTGCCGGTGGCCAATCTCAGCAGCTTGATGGTGAAGTGTGCGTCGCTGCCACAGAGGCGTTTTCTGTTTTTGTACTGCCCAGGCTACTCATACGCTTACGCAAACGTTACCCCGGTATCGTCATCACGGTGTTGGCATCAGACAAGATAAGCAACCTGTCCCGCCGAGAGGCAGACATTGCTATACGTAATGTACGTCCGTTAGACGATGAACTCATTGCTAGAAAAATCGGTGATGTGTCAGCCCGACTCTATGCAACCGGTGAATACTTAGCAGGCATAACCTCCCTGGAGTTGGCGAGCTATTCGGGATTTAATCGATCGGCCGAAATGATGCAGCCCTTTAAAGCGTTCGGCTTGTCGCTGGATGAACAACGTTTTCCGATTGTGTCTGAAAGTTTATTGGTGCAGTGGGAATTGACGAAGCTCGGAGGATGCATTGGCATCATGATGGAACAAGTAGGGGAGGCTGAACCGGCCGTGACACGAGTCTTCGCTGATGATCAGACCGTTGATTTTCCCGTTTGGTTGGTTGCTCATAAACAACTGAAAAGCAGTAAACGCATTCGGGTAGTGTTTGATACGTTGGCAGAAGAACTTAAACGCTTTATTGAAGGGGCCTAGTCAGTTGGCGGGTTATGCTACAACCCATTGTTCTTGTCATTTGCTGAGTACTTACCTTGCAACAACATTTATCGCTAGTGTCTTTGGTTGTCGAAGACTACGACAGCGCCATACACTTCTTTGTAAGTAAATTAGGATTTTCGCTAATTGAAGATACTGAAATTCCTGAACAAAACAAACGCTGGGTAGTAGTTGCGCCTAAAGGTGCCACAGAAACGCGTATTCTGTTGGCAAAAGCTGCTAATGATCAGCAAGCCACTCGGGTAGGGAATCAGACCGGTGGCCGTGTGTTTCTATTTCTGTACACGGACGACATTGAACGTGACTTCAAAAACTATTCAGACAATGGCGTCGTATTTACTCAGTTACCAACGGCTCAGCCGTACGGTACGGTGGCTGTATTTGAAGATATTGCGGGTAATCTTTGGGATTTAATTCAACCCGTGTGAACTGTCCTTACTAACTGGGCCTAGCTACTTGTGATACGCTTCAACACGTCAAGGATGACGTTGAAAACACACAGGAAACAAGGATATGTATCCTCTCGTTACGCCGCAGGAACGCGGCCGCCCCACCACTTCGTGCCCACATTGCGCCTCTGAGCGTTTTAAGAAGAAGGGTTTTTACTCCCGAGCTGGGGACTCCAGACGCGTTCAGCGCTTTAGCTGTAAGGACTGTGGTAAGTCGTTCTCAAGAGCTGGTTATAGTCCCTGGTACCGGCACCGCTACCGCCGCTTAAATCCTCATATCAAAACTCAACTAGTGTCGTCCGGCACCATCCGCGGAACGGCGCGTTTACTCAACATTCACCCCGACACCGTCAGCCGGCATCTGACGATATTGGGTCAAATTGCTAAAGATTCCGTTGAGAAAGAGCGCTCTACATGGCCAAAAGCAAAGCGCGTTCAGATGGACGATCTAATCACTTTCGAACACAGTGCACTTAAGCAAGTCAGCGTTACGCTCATGACCGATTCAGACCGCTATCGTATGCTGGGCTTTTGCGTATCGCGCATACCAACCAGCGGAACAATTGCTCAAAAAGCCCGAGAAAAGTACGGACTTCGGCCCGATGAGAGCATTCTTAATCGACACAAACTACTTGCAGAGATCAAGGTGGTAATTGCTGATGACGCAGCTTTTATAACTGATGCTCATCAGGGGTATCCACCATTAATCCAACGTCATTGCCCCAATGCACACCATGACACTTATTTATCTCGGCGGGCGTGTGTGGCGGGTCAAGGGGAACTCAAAGAAGGCGGTTTTGATCCACTGTTTTGCATCAACCACCAGATGGCCACCTTAAGGGCGTTTGTTAGTCGACTAGTCAGACGGACTTGGAACACGACCAAAAAACTGTCTCAGTTAGAAGCCCATTTGTGGGTCATGCTTGCCTTCTATAATGCGGAAAGGCGGCCGCTCCGAGCTCAGCGTTTTGACCTTGCCGATTCTTATTTTTAACTGGAAAAATGGGTGCTGATATAAGCCCCTACCGAGATCTTGTCGTAAGATTTAGGCCCACTTAATCAGGACAGTTTCGTTCTGCTCTTTAGAATGTGTGTTTTAGCATCGAAGATGCACAACCCAGGCACGTTGGATATGGTGTGAACACCTTTCACACGTTCGTTCCAGTCTGGCGTGATCGTACTAACCGGGCGTTCAGCGTAGTCAGTTTCAGTCAATTGCGTGACCTCATTTATCTGTAATGCGTAGCCGTATTCAACACAGCAATCCTGCGCCGGTCTGTAAAGCCGATCGTTGTGATAGAACAGGGCGCCAGCCGGTCGTGCCATACGAACATCCGATACGACAACACCCATCGGATGAGGGGTCCAAACATCGTCTAATAAGTTGTGCGCTGAATACAGTGATAACTCATCGTGCGTAGTTCCGCCTTCGGTATCACAACGATTAGCGAACAGCCACCAGCGTTCACCATCGTGGTGCAAGGTGGTGTCCACGGCTTGTACATCATCAAGCAGGGTTTTCACGTGTTCCCATTGATTTGGAAATTCGGTACATCGGTAAAGATCCACTGAGCGATTCTCACTCGACTCTGGAATCATATAGGTCTCACCGTCGTGTTCGAATACAAAGGGATACGAAAGGTGATAGTCGGTTTCTAAAACGGTTTGTGATTCCCCAACTGTGCCGTCTTCTGAAATAGGTATGACCGCAATACGCCCACGATCCGTTTTATAGATAAATTCTTCAACGAAAACGTAATAGGTACCATCACGTTTTATAACGTGAGGATCAGCCCAATACCGGTCATTACCGGATTCAATTTTTTCGTACTGCCACAGCGATGTTGATAGGTCTTGGCTCAATCTGAAATACAGTACCCATTTTTCCTCAATGTACTTAGATTGTATGGCGCGGGTTACATAGTTCTTTGTAAAGCGCACAAAGTACTTAAGCACTTGACTCACGGTCATGCGCTTTTCGGTAAACAAGGGGTACGAATAGAAGTTAATGGGGTCCGTGTTCTTGCGCACGCGTGCTAAATACGCGTCATAACCTAATTGTCTCAAAGCCTCTAACTGCCGCGGCAACATATCGACTGATCGCCAGTACAGTTTTACGCGAGTCTTTGTAATCGACGTTTTGTCCGTGGCGGTTAGCGAGCGTTCAAGCACAATGCCGTCGTCTAAATTTTCGCTCAGTATTTGCAAGGTGACGCCAGTGCATTCCTGGCCTTGAAAGTGTTCCCACACACCCGGAGGCCCGCCTCGGTTGACTCGGTTATCACCATGATGAAACGACCACACCCCGTAACGGGGAATCGTTAGCAAATCGCCTTTGATGATGCGCCACCCCAGGCGAATAATGACATCCACATCGTATTTCTTGAGCGTAGCGACATCCGCGTCATTGAGGCTGTCGCTCCAACGGGTGGTATCAGGCCTGAGGGTGAGTGTTTCGATATCGGGATTGAGGTCGTGAACCGAATGCGTTTTAAACGGATCCGGTTCCTGAGAGAATTTTTTGCGGTCCCAATTGATGTAGCGATAGAACAGCGACAGAGCCAGGGATGAAGTGGTGGGGGTCTCCGCTGCGTCTTCCCCGCGCACAATAGCCAGAACAACATTGCCGGTGCCATTGTCCTGCACACGCTTTAACATCAGGTGCTGCCAAGCAAGCACTTCGGTGCTGTTGGTCAACAAGGCGATGCGTAGCGGCGGACGGGAGGGCATTCAGGGCACTCAATAACAATCTTGCTCATTCTACGCCGCAGGCTCTACATAGAGAGAATTGACGATGAGTTCTTAGCCATAAGTCTATTCAAAAACGAGGCCGAACCGGTGAGCCAAGGCTCCAAAGGGCTTGTTAATCAACAGAATCGACGACTTTTCGTGCCAAATGGTCTTGAGCGCGCGTTTTTGCTGGGTACTTTTACCGCGTTTTTTCTAGCGACATGAACAGGTTGACCAACCATTCCATGCGAAATGTGTGCGGTATTTCATCCACATCGTTAAGTAAGTAGCGAGTTTCGGGTAGCGGCGGTTGGTCGAGTCGTTGGTGCAAATCGGCCGTCTCACGCCAGGGCATACTGAGCGGTGCCCACGCCAGCAGCATCAATTTTCGCCATATCGGTACGACAGCTCGCTTTTCCACCGTCATGTAATCCATGGCATTGATGGTGTTTCCGATGTCTGAATAAATCAGCCGTGCAGCTCGTATACCGGGGCGACAGCCCATGGGCAGAAGCGATACACCACTGTCGGCGCGGCGATACAACACATCCGCTAAGTGCAGTAATCGTGCGCACATTTGCGCAATGCGCGGATCTTCTTTCGGATTAGCCAGCCACTCGTCCGGGTCCATACCCACCTCGCGGAACCAGCTACGCGGTATGTATAGGCGGCCCATACGGGCATCTGCACCAATATCGCGCGAAATGTTCGTTAATTGCATGGCAACACCCAGGTCACACGCTCTCGCCATGGCTCGTAAATCGCTGCGGCCCATGATCAGAGACATCATTGCACCGACACATCCGGCGACGCGCGCAGCGTAATCGTATAACTCAGACAGGGTTTCATATCGCCTGCCAGTGTTATCCCAAGCTAACCCTTCAATCAATGCATCCGGCATGGAACGCGGAATGTTGAATGTGCTCACCACCTCAGCCAACGCTCTGTCTTCTGGTTGATCGCCTGGGGTTTGTGCGTAGATATTGTCGAGTCTTGAAGAGAGTTCTTTAATAGCCGCAT
>JAHDCO010000015.1 GCA_020629835.1 Granulosicoccaceae bacterium | reverse complement strand
CGCCCAGGCCGTACTGCGTAACATCGTTGTAGGTGACGTTGCTGTCGTCGTACGCCACATGTAATTGGCTGATGCCGGCACTGGCCAGAATCGGAAATTCAATGCCATCGCTGTTTTTATAACGCACTTGCGTCAGCACTAAATTTTCTCGAGCGCGATTATCAACACACAAGCGCCAGCCAGCACCGTTGTCAAAATCTATGTTCACGGCTTGTCCGGATTGGCAAGCGGTGCTGGTAAATGAGAGATCTCGTGAAGAGTAGCCTGGCTCTTGGGTTGATTCCTCAATGGCTTCCTGAGCGTACGTACCCGAAGGAAAACTAAACAATGCACAACACGCGGCCAGGCCGCACAGCCTTAGGTAACTTGATGCTTTAGCACTCACAACCCACCGCCTGTCACGTCGGGTGCAAACGGGGATACGTCTGTCCAATCAAACGGTAGCCACGAAAACGTCAATGAACGGGTTCGTAGCATGGGAAAATCTTCAGCCGTTGGCGCAATGGGCATTGACTGGCTGAACCAGATGACGGGCGTCGTGTTCAGCAGGGATTGACCGTTAACGTAGTCATCAATCGATGAACCGCAATTTTCAGCGGCTTGAAGCGACAGCCGTTCACAGTCGTTGTAACGCGTGAAGGCCACATTAAATAACGCCCAGTTGTATTGATTGGATCGATACTGAAAGCCGCTGTTGTTCACTTGCAAACTGTATCCAGGGCCAGAGGCCGCTTTAACGACCCAGCGACGAAACGCCTCGCGATCAACCTGACGCAGCGTTTCAGTTTCGATGGTTTCAATCGTCATGGGGCGACGGTTGCCCAAATCTGGCTGCAGGTTGAAATCCCACTGCTCTATAGTCTGACTCAACGCGCCATTATCAAACACCGGTACCGCGCGCCAGGTGCCCAGTAGCGTCATGTTCACGGCATAGCGGTTTGTTGGTGCACCCGCTGAAGTTGTAGGTGCGGCGGTGTTCCCGAAACGCGGGTCATCGGTGAAGCGACTTACCACGCCACTACGATCTAGCCGCGGCGAGATAGAACCCTCCTCGTGCAAGGTGTACACCGTTTCCCATGCATCTGAACCTTGTGTGGCGGCGGCAATCAGGTCCCAACTGTGTGATTGCACCACGTCGGTGTCTTTGAATTTGGCAAGAATTCGATTGTCGTAGTGATGCGTGCAAATCGCTGTATTTTGAGAGGCGACGGAGGTGGTACTCGCTTGAGCTGTTCGAGAAATGTTCTCAATACGCCCTGGGCATTCCGTAGCTGCCGCACTCAAAAAGTTCTCTCCGCCAAATGGGGCTTCAGAGAGAACGTTTGTTTCAGCCGATTCGTTATGAAAGTGTTCCAGCACCCCGGCCAGGTGAAGTTCTGAGAACGTTCTTCTATATGGCCCCTGGGGAGTTTTGTAATGAATGTCAGTAAGCAACAGGCCCGCGTGCTCTTCTATCTCGGCACACAACGACCAAGCCGCACCGGATTCAAACGTGTGTTCGAGTAAGGTACTGCCATCGCAAACCGCTTGTGCACTTGCTGGACTCGGCGCGGCTATCGATAAGGTGCAGGTAATTACGGCCACGATTGCGTAGCTGCTGAATTGAGCGCTAAATGGCTTCATCGGGCAAGCCAGCCTTGCGTGCCGCGCTGCAGGTTGATCACCGGTTCCAGCGCGAATACGGTGTTGCGATTGTCGAATAACGAAAGCAACGCACAGCGCTCGTCAAAGCAGGTGTCGGTTTTATCGATCGGAACGTAGATGCTTGCTTTGACAGAGAGCTCAGCTAAGGTGGTCAGTGGTGTCAGGCCACGCCGGATTTGATCATTTCGCAACTGTTCCAGGGCGTCAGACGACTGAGCCAGTGCATCAATCGCCGCTTGTATCTCTTGTGCATTCAATGGCAAGTGAACCGACGGGATAGGCGTGCTGTTCTCTATTGCCTCGGTTACAAGGGACAGCGTGACGACTCGCGCTGAAGCCGTATGGTAATCAAACTGATATACCCGAACGCGATCAGAGGATACGAAGCCCTTGGTCACGTGTGGTTCGATGGCCAGCGTTTGCTGGGCCAGTGGATGCTTTGGGTTTCCCGTGCCTGGGGTATCGGTGCGCGCGGTATCGGCGCTCGAGGGTGTTACGAACCACGGTAACGCTTCGGCCATTTGTTGGGCTTTGGCTAGCTGATCTGAACTGAGTGGGGCTGCGGCTGCGAAGGATGCCGGCAGTGATAGTCCGAGCCACAACACCGCGTTGAACAGCAGCTTCAACACAAGAGGTGGGCGCGAAGCCGTTGGGGTGGTTACACTTATCACACAGTCAACTATAGCGACGGCCATGCCATTTTGCCGCGCGCTTTGATGACGATCTGTCATTGAAACCCGTATCAGTGATTTACTTCCAGGTACCCGGTCAGAAGATGCACTATTTTGGTTATGGCTCGTTGGTCAACCGTCAAACAAGGCCCGATAACGAAGCGTTTCAGCCGGTCAGCGTGATGAACTGGCAACGTGCGTGGGCTCATCGGGTGCAACAACCCGGTCATACAGCCAGCGTGCCCGCACCTGAAAAGGGGTTCACTGTGCTGACCGTGGCGTACTGTAAAGCGGGTCTGCTCGATGGCGTGCAGGTCACGATTGACGATACTGACATTCCACAATTAGACGCTCGAGAGGCGGGATACGAGCGTCAAATCACTCGATCGGATCTGTCAACTGAGCCGGTCGCCATCTATGTGTCCCGGCCGGAACACGTCGCCATGGCAAATGCGGATTATCCTTTGCTGCAGAGCTATACCGATTGTGTGCTAGCCGGGTATCTGGACGTATTCGGTTGGGCCGGGGTGGATCGATTCATTGGCAGTACTCAAGGGTGGTCCGCACCGATTTTCGCTGATCGTGAGCAGCCCATTTACCCGAGGGCGGTCAGTTTATCCGTCGAGGTTACCGCAGCGTTTGATGAACGGATCGCTGCCGTGCAACAGCAAGAACGAGTGTTTATAGGGTACACAGAATGAAGTTAAGTGATTACTTTGAACTGACGGACGAGCGCTTATCGTTTTCCCGAGACACAGCGAGTGCCTTTGCCAAGCGTGTGGCAGGCGACTTTAACCCGTTGCACGATCCGGATAACAAACGTTTCTGTGTGCCGGGGGACTTATTGTTCTCCGTGTTGCTGCATCAATACGGCTTACACGAAAACGTATCGGTGGCTTTTGCTGGCATGGTTGATGGCAGTGCCGAAGTGCTCTTGCCTGCTGAGGTTTCAAGTTCTTCAGCAGGTGAGCAGGTTGCGATAAAAGATACCCGCGACAGAGAAGTCTTACTCGTCGAATGTTCAGGTGAAAAAACCAGCAACGCCGAATTCGTTGCTAACTTGACCGAGCAATATGTTCAATTCTCAGGCAAAACCTTCCCGGATGTGTTGCGACCGCTGATGCAGCAGCATGGCGTCATGATCAATCCAACGCGGCCATTGGTCATTTACCAGTCCATGCGGCTAGCTATGACGCAATTGTCCGGTGACGCCGTGGCCGTTGAATTCACCGGCGCTACCCTGGCGGTAGAGGGTAAAAAAGGCACGGTGGAATTAGGCTTTGAACTGAGCGCGGGTGGGCAGGTGATTGGTACCGGTGCCAAGTCCATGGTGCTCGGTGGTTTGCGTGAATACGATGATGAAGCCATGCAAACGGTGGTGGACGATTACAATGCGCTCAAATCAGCCGGTTGACTGGTAAACTTGAGCGGCTGTTGCGATACGGATCATCGCAGCGTTTTCAAAATCTACTTAAAGGTTATACGCTATGACTCACACGGATGCGGTCGACGTCCTTAACACCATTTACGGCTACGATGCGTTTCGCGGTCAGCAAGCCGACATCATTGATACCGTCATCAAGGGCAACGATGCCCTGGTACTGATGCCTACCGGCGGCGGCAAGTCGTTGTGTTACCAAATCCCATCCCTGGTTCGCCCCGGCGTTGGCGTGGTGGTGTCTCCTTTAATTGCACTGATGCAAGATCAGGTAGACGCACTGCGTGCACTGAACTTAAACGCTCAGTTTATTAACTCCACGTTGGACATCGATTCCATCCGCGCAATCGAAGCCGACTTACGACAAGGCCTGGTGGATATCCTGTACGTAGCGCCGGAGCGCTTGTTAATGCCGGCCACCTTAGCGTTGTTAGACGCATTGGATATTGCGGTGTTTGCGATTGATGAAGCGCATTGTGTATCCGCTTGGGGGCACGATTTCCGCCCGGAATACATGGGGCTTTCCGTGTTGTCTGACCGTTACCCCGATGTGCCACGAATGGCCTTAACCGCGACTGCGGATCGTCGTACCCGTGAGGAGATTGCCAAGAACTTAGACCTGGTAAGTGCTCAGCATTTTGTATCCAGCTTTGACCGTCCGAACATTCGATACCTTGTGGGCGAGTCGCAAGGCGGGCGTGAGGATTTATGGCGTTTTATAAAAGCGTTTCACCCCGAAGACTCCGGCATTGTGTATTGCTTGTCGCGAAAGAAAGTAGAAGACACCGCCGCCTGGTTGGAGAAAAAGGGGCGTGTTGCCTTGCCGTATCACGCGCGAATGTCTGCACAGGAACGTGAACATAACCAGAATCGTTTTCTGCGCGAAGACAACATCATTGTTGTGGCCACCATTGCCTTCGGGATGGGCATTGATAAGCCGGATGTGCGTTTCGTTGCACACTTAAACTTACCGAAAAGTGTGGAAGCTTATTATCAGGAAACCGGGCGTGCCGGACGCGACGGAGAGCCTGCGAATGCATGGATGTCCTATGGGTTACAGGACGTCATTACGCTGCGTCAGATGATGCAGCAATCGGCTGCGGACGATCAGCATAAGCGCGTGGAAAGTCATAAATTAGACGCCATGCTGAGCCTTGCAGAAATGACTGGGTGCCGGCGTCAATGGATTCTGGATTACTTCGATGAACCGGGTAGTGCGCCGTGTGGTAACTGCGACAATTGCTTAACCCCACCGGAAACCTACGATGCCACCGAGGCAGCACAGAAAGCCATGAGTTGTGTCTACCGAACCGGGCAGCGCTTTGGGGTTAACTACCTAATTGATGTGTTGCACGGCAAATCCAGCGATCGCATTGTGCAGTTCGGCCACGATCAACTGTCTACTCACGGTATTGGGGCGGATATCTCCGCGGCTGATTGGCGTAGCGTGTTTCGACAGCTCATTGCGCTGAACTTCCTGTCGGTAGATTTAGAAGGTCATGGTTCAGTCAAGCTCACGGAGAACGCACGGCCTGTGTTACGCGGTGAAACCCAGCTGCAGTTTCGTCGCCAGTTGGCCACAGTTAAGCCGAAGCGTGAACGCAGTGGTCGCGCTCGTACGCCAGTGTCTATTGCCGCTGGCGATCAACCCCTATGGAACGCGCTGCGAGCGTTACGTAAAGATTTAGCCGATGAAGCGGGTGTGC
Organism: Granulosicoccaceae bacterium; assembly: GCA_020629835.1. Taxonomy (GTDB): domain Bacteria; phylum Pseudomonadota; class Gammaproteobacteria; order Granulosicoccales; family Granulosicoccaceae; genus Granulosicoccus. The sequence continues at coordinate 65,985 of JAHDCO010000015.1, read as the reverse complement.
CAGCGTATGTGGTGTTCACCGATGCAACGCTTGCTGACATGGTGCAAAAACGCCCGAGTAGTCTTGAAGAGATGTCGATGGTGTCAGGCGTGGGTGACCACAAGCTTGAACGCTACGGGCTGGAATTTATGGCCGTAGTGAATGAGTTCGAGGCAGAGATCGACGACGCTTGATTGGATGGCTTGACGAGCAAGCAATTGGTTTTAGTGCAGGTAATTGCTGTCGTCACGACGCGAATAACGAATTTCACGGTCGCACACTGAGCCTTCATCGTCAAACAGTTCCCAGCCTTGCTGTTTGCGGTAGGGCGGTGAAAGGCTTTCATTAAACCAGACTCGATAACGCCGAGACGCTTTGGTTTCTTCGCAAACGGCGTAAAACCATAGGGTTTGATAGCGGGTACCCGCGCGCGTTTCAGTATGCGTATTCAGCATTTGTATACGCCACTCGCGGCTGAGCTTTGCCCATTCTCGTAAGTGTTCCGAACTGATTTTCATGATCGGCTTGCGGCTTGTGGTGCGCGGCGGAAGAACGCGATACGCTCGTAGCGTAATAACCAGTTGTCCACCGCAAAGTGCACAACAATGCCCACGATTGTGCAGACGACGAGCGATAACACCACAAAACCCCAGGCATACAACCCAGTTGCCGGAACGTCATCGGGCACGAAGACCCGCATACCACCCAACACAAACAGGTGACTTAAGTACAGCGCATAGGATGCGTCGCCCAGCAATAACCCGATGCGGCTTACCGGAACCCTGATGAATAAAAACCCGATAACGATGAGCGTACTGGGCAAACTGATACGAACCCAATGGTGCCAATGGTCGGGTGAGAAGGTCGCCAAGGCAAACCCCGCCACAATCAACATCCAGCCCGCAGAAGACGATAGTTCTAAGCCACGTTTCCAGGCAACCGCGAGCAGCATACCCGCCACGAATTCGAACACCGATGGGTCAGATACAAACCTTGGGATTGCCAGCTGACTTCCGCTTGCACCACACACGGCCCAAATGACAATGATGGCGCTGATCACGCAGGCAACGCGAAATTTCGGTGCGACAAATAACGACGCAGCAAACAGTACGTAAAAATACATTTCATAATTCAGCGACCAGCCAGGTGCCACGATGGGCCAGATGTAATCTGGGTTTTGCAGGCTGTAATGCGGTATGAAGAACAGACTTTGAAACAGCGTTACCCAGCTGAATTCGCCGGTTTTAAACAGGGATGGCAAGAAGAACAAAATTGCCCCCATCAATAACGTGAAGAACCAGTACAACGGTACAACTCGTCGAATGCGCTGTACTAAAAACCGCCCAGCGGTGTCGTCAGGCTTGGTGATGTACACCATGATGAAGCCTGAGATCACAAAGAAGATATCGACCCCGTAAGCGCCGGTGTAGGGTAGAAAACTCTCCCACGCGGGTACCTGGATGGTGGCATGGCTGTATACCACCAACAACGCTGCGATGGCTCGCAGGTATTGCAGGGCATGAAGTCGTTTCACAACCGATTATTTTCCATAACGGCTTGCAGCTGCTGATAGTACCGCGCACCTATCTCTCTTAGGGCCTCGGCACCAAAATGAATGCAGGTTGAATTACCGCATGGCCATTGATTGCCCACTAAATCGTCGTGTACAGACGTTGCAACATAGGGCAGTTGCGCAGGGAGTTCCCGGTGGAAGTTATCAACCAACTGTTTGTCTGGATGAAACACCGATAAATCACCTCGCTCATCAAACCCGCGCGACATGGTGCCTAAAATGAACGGAATGGGCGAATCAGCGCGCCGGAATTCACCGCCGCGGGCATCGGGCTTTATTCGCAGCCTGAACTGTTGCGCCAAGCGCTCTATGTTCGCAAGATAACTGCCGGCACAGTTTGAATTGGAATCCGATTCACCCTGGTGCCACAAAATGCCGCGTAATACGCCACCGCTTTGATCGATGGCTGCGTTGGCCCGTGTAATGGCGCGGTCGAACAACCACGTGTTACCCAAGGATGGATCATTGGTGGCATCAGCATTCCATTGACCACGCGGGCCATTGTCGTTGTTACAGAACGCAGAACCTGACCACGCAGCCGGTACCAGTACGATGTTGGCGGTGGTGTCGTTTAACGCGGCTTTGGCAAAGCTTAAACCCATGCCAATGTAGTTGTTGTCTTTTGATTGGGTCTGCGAGTTCTGTGGCTCGTGTAACGGATCTTCTGCGGTAATAATCGCTGGCGATAATACATTCGCCTGCACACTTCGAAACGCGGCCGCGTCGGTGAAATTATTCCATTCGTCGTTGTAGGACACATGCAGCTGTTTAATGCGCGGGTGCGGTTCATCCGGTTCGCCGGCATTGGCTTGTTTAGTGCCATCGCCGCTAAAGCCCACCATATTGCTCTGACCCACCAGTAAATAGATATCCGGTTTGCTTGTTGGTTTGACTCTCAGCTCCAGATTCAGCTCATCGGTGCTGGTGCCATCGGTTGCACTAACCGTGATGGTGCGAGAGTGCTCTTGAATTGGGAGTGCATCGATGCCGACGGATAACACCAGGTTAGACGAAGAATTACTTGCTTCGAATGTCTGCGCGCTAAACGCAGCGTTTAATTGGTGGGTGTCGTTAGCAGTCGTGCCGCGAATACTCAAGCTAACCGGCGCTGAGCTGCCGTCGGCGCGGGTGAGGCTGAGCGGCACACTGACTGAGCTTTCATCGCCTTCGGTAACTGTGATGGTGCCTGGGACGGTGGTCGTGAGATCGAACGCATCGCTGCTGAGTAGGTTGCTATCGCTGCCACCGGATGAGCAACCGATCGCCAGCAGCAAGACCGAACTCAGTGCGCCAGGTTTTATAAAGCCCCAGCGAGCAGGATAGTGTGTGGTAAACATAGGCTTAAGTAGTTTTATTTTGCATCGCCCGCGCCGCCGTCAAAAACGCCCTGCGCATTGGGTACTCGATTGTTCCTTCCACGATTATCGGCCGCACAATCAAATACCTGCCGGGCAGATTCCCGTCAGAACCGATCTACGTGGGTTAGATGCAAAAAAACAGGCGTAATCGACTCTTGAACTGTGATGTCGTTAACGGCGCTGAATTTCCAGCATTCGATCGGCATAGCGTCTGCCCATCTCCCGATAAGCCGTAGCGCCGAAATGAACGCAGCTACCCTCACCACAAGGATAGGCAGGGGGCACCAGATCATCATGGATGGACGTGGCTGCAAACGGAATGAAACTGCCTACCGTGCGGTGCACGCCATCGACGATTTGCTTTGAACTACTAACCTGGGCGAATTCCTCACCAAAGGACATGGTGCCAGCCACAAACGGTATATCGGCGGCTGCGCCTCTGGCTGTGTTGCCGCGTGCGTCCACTTGTGCGTTTGAGCGAATGGACGCAACCAGCGCACTGAGATTTTGCTGGTACGCGTTGGCACACACGGCGCTGTTCGAATCGCCCTCGCCCTGGTGCCACAGGATGCCCCGAAAAACGCCTCCGGTTTCCTGCAGGGCCAGGTTCAGGCGCGTTATGGCACGGTCGTGAAGCAGGGTGCTGCCGAAGTTTGTTGTATCTGCAGGAGGCACGGTGTTCCAGCCTGCATCAAACGGCACGGTTTCCGTTTTACAAAACCCGCTGTCGGACCAGGCGGCCGGGACCAGGTAGATATTTGCGGATGTGTTGGGAAGCATGGCTTTGGCAAACGACAAACCTAAGCCAACCCGCTCGGAGGTCTTACCATTGATGGCGAAGTTGAATCCGTCGTGCAGCGGGTCGAGCGCTGTAACCGTTCGCGCATCGGGGTTAGCAACGTTATCCGGGTTAGTAAACGCACTCGGGGAAGGAAAATTGGTGGTGTCGTTCCCCGTCACGTTTAGCTGCCGGATGCGTGAGTTGGGCTCGTCTGGCTCACCAGGGCCACTTGCTCGCGCGGGTAAACTGGCCCCCACCATGTTGCTTTGGCCCACCAGCAAATAGACATCATCAGCGGATGTAGGTGTGATGCTCAGGTTTAACGTGGCTTCTAAAGGCGCGCTGCTGCCATCGGTGGCTACCAACACCAATTGCCGGCTTTGAGGCAGGATCGGGGCTCGACCAACACCCAACTCAATTTGCGCTGTAGTGGTGGTTTCGGTGCCGGTGAGCTGATTGTCATCAAACACCCAGCGCATGTTGTTTTCATCTGCTGAGGTGTTGCCACGCAGTGCAAAGTTTATGGGCTCGCTGTGGCCGTTCTGCCGGACGACCGTTACATCCAGACCTGCGATATTGCCGCCTTCGGTAATGTCAAAGTTGGTGGCGCTGAGTTCGATTCGGTACTGCCCGTTGTCAACGGATGACCCGCCTGAACCGACAACAATTGGCCCTCCGCTGGTCGGGGGTGTGGTACCGCCGTCTGTGCCTGTGGGCGTAGTACCTCGGGGCTGCACATCGCTGTCACAGGCCGCTACTGTCAGCGCAAGTGCGAGCGTGCAGGTTGCCGTACGTAGGTGTTTCGTCAAATTCGAAGTCGCCATGCGTGGAGTCATGAAATACGTTTTCTGAGGTGATTTGTCTGGAGTGGTTTTCTGGTGCAACCAGGAAGCGATGAAGCGGGGCGAGCATACCAGCTCTTGAACGGGTGTCTGTGCTGACCTTGGTATAGCTGTCGGTCTTCTAACGTAAGGGTAAGTCCATGATGGCAATTAACCCGAGCATGAAGCCCTCGATCAGCCCGCGTGTTAACATTTGTCCACATGATATTAGCGTTTCGGTTGTTAGCAACTCTGACAGTTTTGTGGCTGCTGTTATCAGGGCTGTTCAAAACTCAACTCATCATACTGGGCGCTTTGTCGGTGGCCCTGGTGGTCTGGTTGTCCGCCTACATGCGCGTTTTGCAGCACCGTGGCGAGCCTATCTATTTCCGGTTTTTGCATATCCTGGCCTATTGGGGTTGGTTGCTGAAACAGATCTTTCTGTCCAATGTGGATGTCACACGCCGGGTCCTGTCACCGAATATGAACATCAAGCCCACGTTACGTCGGGTAGCGGCCACCCCGGAGACGGAGATTGGTCGGGTGATCTTCGCCAACTCAATCACATTAACGCCTGGCACTACGGCAATAAATTTTTCGGTTGAAGGTGAAATTGTTGTGCACGCCCTGCATGAAGACAGCCTTGATGAATTGGAAGGCGGCGAAATGGCTGCCCACATTCGTGATGTGGAACCGCATTTCAAAACCGCCGATGGGAGGGTGCGCTGATGTTTGTTGCTGCGGTACTCGCATTACTGGCCACCATGGTGTTGACGATCGTACGTGCGTTGCTGGGCCCTACTTTGTACGACCGACTGTCAGCGGTTAATTCGTTTGGTACGAAAATCATGCTGTTCATCGCGGTGTTTGGTTTTCTCACGGGGCGTCCTGAATTCCTTGATATCGCGTTGGTGTATTCGCTCATTAACTTTGTTGCCACGGTCGCGGTGCTGAAGTTTTACGAATACGACGATCTTGGCAGCGGAGCCTACCAAGAGGATGACTACTGATGCGACGGGAATTTGACCATGCCTGATTTTGTGTTGGTGCTGCTGACCGGGTTGGCTTGGGTGCTTATGCTCATCGGTTGTGTGTTTGTTGTGGCCGGTGGTGTGGGTTTACTCCGGTTGCCCGACCTGTACACCCGCTTGCACGCCGCAGGCGTGACCGATACTGGCAGCACCATCTTTATGTTGCTGGGTATGGTCATCATCGCGCTGGTGGAATATCAAAATCCCTGGATTGCCGCAAAGTTGATTCTGATTTTATTTTTCACCTTGTTTACGACCCCCACGTGCTCTCATGCCTTAGCAAAGATTGCGCTGCTGTCGGGGCTCGTGCCAATTGATGAAAACGGCAAGCCCATTTTGGCATCACCAAAGTTAGCGAAGAAAATGGCCCTGTCTCGTAAGCCGAAAGAGGGCTTTGAAGCCGATGATGAGGGTGACAACAGCAACAAGGATGGTGCGTCATGAGCCTTGAGCAATTTAGCATCGCGGTGCTGCTAACGTTTTTAGCCGTGGCCGCTATCGGCATCATCGTATTGCGAGACCTTTTGGCGGCGGTCATCCTAACCGGGCTCTATTCATTAATTGCGGCCGGTGCGTTCGTCGTGATGGACGCCATGGATGTTGCGTTCACTGAAGCTGCGGTTGGCTCAGGCATTTCGACCATTTTGTTCTTAGGTGCGCTGTCGTTTACCAAACACGATCAAAAGCCGCGTGGTAACGACAGTTGGCTGGCATTGCTGTTCGTGGTGGTAACGGGCGGGCTGCTCATATACGGCACCTTGGATATGCCTCCGTACGGCAGTGCAACCTCACCGGCACAAACGCACCCCCAGTTAGCCAAACGCTTTATCGAGCAGTCTGGCGATGAAGTTGGGCCGCCTAACATCGTAACGTCGGTGTTAGCCAGTTATCGAGGCTATGACACGCTGGGCGAAACGGTGGTGGTGTTTACCGCCGGTGTTGCTGTTATGGGCTTACTCGGTTTGAAGCGCCGACGACCAGAAGAAGAGCTACCTGAACACGCACCGGGCGACACACCGCACGAGCCCGGGCACGACAACGATCGAATGACATGAAAAGCTATCCTCGTCAGCGCCATCGCGTGTTGCAAGTTGTCACGCGTTTATTGGTGCCGTTTGTGTTGATGTTCGGTCTGTACGTGCAATTCCATGGCGACTACGGACCGGGTGGTGGATTCCAGGCCGGCGTTATTTTCGCCACAGCTTTCATCCTGTACGGCTTGATATTCGGTTTGCAGCGAACACGGCGCGTTTTACCGCCATCAGTTTTGCGTTGGTTAATGGCGTTAGGGGTTCTTCTGTACGCCGGGACTGGCGTTGTCACCATGATGTTAGGCGGTAATTTGCTGGACTATGATGCGTTAGCTCATGACCCGCTGCATGGACAACACTGGGGTATCTTCGCAGTTGAGTTAGGTGTGGGTATTACGGTTACGGCGGTTATGGTGAGTTTGTTTTACGGTTTTGCGAGTAAGCGCTGATGGACTGGCTTGGGTTATACAACTATTGGGTCGTCATTGTGCTGATGATGGCGGGGCTTTACATACTGATTGCCCGGTACAACATGGTCAAAAAAATGATTGGCCTGAGTATTTTTCAAACCTCAATCTTTTTTCTCTACATCACCATGAGTAAGGTGGAGGGTGGTACCGCACCGATACTGATTGATGATCCTTCCGTGGTTTACTCCAATCCGTTGCCGCACGTCCTGATCTTAACCGCCATTGTGGTAGGGGTCGCTACCACCGCTGTGGCACTTGCGCTAACGGTTCGAGTTTACGAAGCCTACGGAACCATCGAGGAAGATGAGATTCGTGCTGCGAATGCGGCGGAGCAAGACGCCTGATGATGGATCAGTTGCCAGCGTTGCAGGTGATGCTGCCGTTAGTGGGCGCACCGTTGATCATCCTATTACGTCACCCCGTGTGGAGTTGGGCGTTTGCAACATTAGTGAGTGTGCTGACGTTTCTGGTTTCGGTTGCGTTGCTCTTGCAAGTGTCCGACGGCTCCATCATTCGCTATTCGATTGGGGGTTGGGAAGCGCCCACAGGTATCGAGTTCTACATCGATCAAGTAAACGCAGGCGTTGCTCTGCTCGTCAGTGGCATCAGTACCGTGGTGCTGGTGTATGCGTATGAGAGCATCAAGCGCAGTTTGGACAGCTCGCGTCATTACCTGTTTTACTGCGGCTGGTTGTTATGCATTACCGGTTTGATCGGTATCGTCATCACTGGTGATGCGTTCAACGTCTTTGTATTTCTAGAAATTTCTTCGTTGTCTACTTACATGCTTATCGCGTTCGGTTCCGACCGCCGAGCGTTAGTGGCAAGTTTTCGTTATCTCGTTTTAGGCAGTGTGGGTGCCTCGTTTATATTGATCGGCATTGGCTTTTTGTACGCGGCCACCGGCACACTGAACATGGTCGATCTGGCAGCTCGTATTCCTGATACCGAAAGCCCTCGCGCCGTCTTGGTGGCGTTTAGTTTCTTAACGGTGGGCTTGTTAATCAAAGCTGCCATCTTTCCACTGCACGGATGGTTACTAAACGCCTATCACCACGCCCCCGTGGCGGTCACCGCCTTCTTGGCCGGTACCGCGACAAAGGTCTCACTGTATGTGCTGGTGCGATTATTTTTTAGTGTCTTTGGCACCGAATACAGTTTCGGACAACTGTTTTTGAATTGGGTGTTGTTGCCCGCTGCAGTTGCCGCGTTTTTATCTATGTCCTTGGTGGCGATCTACCAAACCGACCTGCGTCGTATGTTGGCGTATTCGAGTGTTGCGCAAATTGGGTATATCGTGACGGGCATTAGCCTGGCGACACAAACCGGATTAACTGCCGCTGTGGTTCATATATTCAATCACGGCATGGTCAAAACCACTTTGTTTATGGCGGTGGGCTGCATTTTGTACCGAACCGGCCACGCTCATATACCCAGCCTGGATCGTCTGATGTCGCGTATGCCGTTTACGTCCACTGCGTTTATCCTGGCAGGGCTTGGGCTCATCGGTGTGCCACTGACGGCGGGCTTCGTCAGTAAGTTCACGCTCATCAGTGCATTAATAGAGCAGGGCTGGGGAATCGCGGCTGGCCTGATTCTATTAAGTTCGGTCATGGCGGTGGCCTATATTGGGCGTGTGATTTACCTCATCTTGTTCCGGGAATCCCGAGGGCCTGCGGTCTCGAACGAGGGGTATCGTGAGGTCCCAATTTCGATGTTGGTGCCCATGTACAGCTTGCTGGCGCTGAGTTTGTATTTCGGGATTTTTGGCGGGCAGTCGTTAAGTCTTGCCGGTAGTGCGGCAGAAACGTTATTGCGGGGTTATCCATGAACCCGTTATGGACGTTACTGCCACCGTTGCTGGTGGTGCCTTTCATCATTGCATTCGGTGAGCGCCGTCGAAATTGGCGAGAAGGGGCCATTCTGTTTGCCGGATTTTGTTTGTTCGTTATCAACATCATCATCTGGCGCGCAACCTTGGCCGGTGAGGTACAGGTCAGTGGTGAAATCCAGATACTGAGCCAGTACTCACTTAAGCTGGTTGTTGAGCCGATGGGGGTGATCTTCGGGTTGCTGGCAAGTTTTCTCTGGATCGTCACCACGGTGTACAGCATCGGATACATGCGTGGGCACAACGAGAAGAATCAAACCCGTTTCTATACCTGCTTTGCCATTGCGATCGCAGCCGTTATGGCAGCGGCTTACGCGGGTAATTTACTGACGTTGTTTGTGGCGTATGAGGTCATCACACTATCGACTTTTCCGTTAGTGACGCACGCCGGGCATGCTGCGGCCGTACGTGCGGGAAAGGTTTACATCGGCATATTAATGACGAGTTCGATTGGCTTATTTTTACCCGCGATGATTTGGGTAGCTACGGCCTCAGGTACCTTGGACTTTGCCGAAGGCGGTGTGCTTAGTGGTGCCGGGCTTAGCGGGTTTTCGTTAGCGTTTTTACTGGGTTTATTTGTTTTCGGCATTGGCAAGGCAGCGGTAATGCCGTTACATCGCTGGCTACCGGCTGCGATGGTCGCGCCTACACCGGTCAGTGCGTTGTTGCACGCGGTAGCGGTTGTAAAAACCGGTGTATTCGCCATCCTGAAAATCGTTACTTACATCTTCGGCATTGACACCGTATCGGCGAGCGGTGCGGCTGACTGGTTGCTTCCGTTTACTGCGTTTACGATTTTGGCCGCATCTGCCGTGGCTTTCACCAAAGACAACTTAAAGGCACGGCTGGCGTATTCCACCGTGAGTCAACTGTCGTACATTGTGATGGCAGCTTTGCTGGCCACCACCATGTCTGTTAGCGGTGGTGTGATGCATATCGTAATGCACGCCTTTGGCAAGATCACGTTGTTCTTTTGCGCCGGCGCCATCTTGGTCGGTGCGCATAAAGACTCCATCAGTCAGTTGGATGGTATCGGTAAGCGTATGCCACTGACGATGGCCGCTTTCTTTATTGCCAGCCTGGGAATCATTGGCTTACCGCCTACCGGTGGCACCTGGAGTAAGCTTTTGATTGCGGGTGGATCGTTCGATACCGGCATGTGGATTTGGGTTGCGGTGCTTATGCTCAGTACCTTGTTGAATATTGCGTATTTACTACCGATTCCATTGCGAGCATTTTTTAAACCGCTGCCCGAGAATAGCGATGCGGAGCATCATGATCACGGTGATGCACCGGCTGCCTGTCGATATGCGATTGCGGTGACGGCAACAGGTACTGTGTTGTTATTTTTCTTTCCTGCCCCGCTTACCGAATTAGTCGCAATGATTCCCTGGCGCTAACACCATGAAAAAATCCGCGCAAAACAATCCAACGAACGCCCAACTGACTCCATTGGCCCGGGCGTTTTCGTGGACGGAATCATCTACCGTTGTCCAGCGAGTAATTTACGGCGTAGCCGCGCTTAGTGCGCTGTTGTTTGTTCTGGATTTTTTGATACATCGGCACGCTTACGCGCCTTACGAAGGTACGCCCGGATTTTATGCCTTAACCGGATTTCTGGCGTTTAGTTTTATCGTGTTGGGTGCATCCGCTTTACGTTGGCTAATCGCTCGTCCTGAAAACTACTACGCACCAGACTCGGTCGACGCAGAATCATACCCTGAGTCAGGTACCGAACAGATCGCGTTTAATCAGGACAAGGCACCCGACGCATGATGGCATTCAGTGCACCCATTATCTTTTTATTCGCCAGTGTGCTGGTTGCGTGTGTGCCTGCGCGTTTTCGCGCGCCTATCTTATTAATCACGCCGTTCGCTGGGCTAGCGTCCATATTGTGGTTCGGCATGGGCACACACGCGGTTGTGAGTGTTCAGGGGTTCGAGTTGATTTTTTACCGAATCGACACCCTGAGCTTCCCGTTTGGGGTGGTGTTCTGTATCGCGGCGTTCCTGGCCGGCTTGTACGCGTGGCATGTGCGTGACGTGGTGCAGCAGGTAGCAACCCTGGGTTATGCCGGTGCCGCACTGGGTGGTGTGTTTGCCGGGGACTTAATTACGCTTTTTATATGGTGGGAAGCCACCGCTATTACGTCGGTGTTTTTAATTTTTGCACGCCGTACGCCTGGTGCCATGGCAACGGGTATGCGGTATCTCATCATTCAGGTGTTATCCGGTGTGTTATTGCTGGCCGGGCTGTTACTGCATTTCTACGATACGGGCTCCACAACCTTCGGCAACCTCGGCTTAGTGTCGTTAGGTACCTGGTTGATATTCATTGCGTTCGGCATCAAATGCGCTTTCCCGTTTTTGCATAACTGGCTTCAGGACGCTTATCCGGCCGCCACGATTACCGGTACTGTCGTGTTATCAGCATTTACGACGAAGATGGCGGTCTACACCCTGGCACGCGGTTATGCAGGCACTGAGGTGTTGGTGTACATCGGATCGGTCATGGCGATCTTTACGCTGTTTTTTGCGGTCATTGAAAACGACTTACGGCGCGTGTTGGCGTATAGCCTGAACAGCCAGCTTGGCTTTATGGTGGTTGGTGTGGGCATCGGCACTGAGCTGGCATTAAACGGTACTGTGGCGCATGCATTCAGTTCAGTCTTGTACAAGTCCTTATTGTTTATGACCGTGGGCGCCGTGATGTACCGTACGGGCACCTCAAAGGCGTCTGAGCTGGGTGGTTTGTACCGCACGATGCCCGTGACCATGGTGTGTTGCCTTGTCGGCGCTATGTCGATTTCAGCCTTTCCGTTGCTCAGCGGCTTTATTTCAAAGTCGTTGATCATCGATGCGGCCAGTAAGAAGGGTTACTACCTGGCGTGGTTTGCCTTAGTAGCCGCATCAGTGGGTGCAATTGCCCACACCGCCATCAAGATTCCATTTTTTACGTTTTTTGGACACGACAGTGGCAAGCGCCCAGCCGAGGCTCCTCGCCACATGCAGCTGGCTATGGTTATAACGGCGTTTTTGTGTGTGTTTATTGGCGTATTTCCAGGCACGCTGTACGCCATACTGCCGTATTCGGTTGACTATCAACCGTATACCTTCAGCCATGTGATTACGCAAATGCAGCTCTTGTGTTTTGCGCTCTTGGCGTTTGTGTATTTAATGAAGGTGGGGCTGCACCCGAATCAAATCCGGCGAGTCAACCTGGATGCTGACTGGGTGTATCGCAAAGCGGCTGCTGTTGCATTACCGGCAATCGTGGCGGCCGTTGCTGCGGTGAATCGGCGGGCACGCGATGTTGCAATGGACGGATTAAAGCGAAGCATGACTCGCTTGTCTCAGTTTGCCTCCCCATCGGGCTTATTGGCCGATATCTGGGGCGTTAACGCGATGGTGAGTGTGGTTGTTGCACTCATGCTGGCCATACTGGCGTTGAATTTGTTTTAAGTGGTGTCGTGCGGTTACCAGCAGTTTACGCGGGATACAACACATAACCGAGTGCCGCGGCAATAACCAAAACGCGCAATAACGGCCATTTAAAGGCAAAGGTCATGACTGCACATACGGCAATCAAAGCCAGCGTGATAGGTTGTACGCTTTGCCACTCGGGCATCCACGTTTGTATTGGGCCGTTCTCGTAACGTAATACGGTGCCAAACACCACATTCATCGCGAACCATAGCGAGAGGTTCAGAATAACTCCCACAACCGCTGCGGTGATGGCGGTTAACGCAGCTTTTAAACGCGGCTGATCGCTGAGCCAATCAATATAAGGGGCACCGGCAAATATCCACAGAAAACACGGCACGAACGTAACCCACAGTGTGACGAAAGCCGCTGCGACACCGTAGGCGAGGCCTGCCTGTTGAAAGCCTGCCATAAACCCTACAAATTCTGTAACCAGTATCAGTGGGCCGGGCGTGGTCTCAGCCAACGCCAGGCCATCCATCATTTGCACAGCGCTTAACCATCCGTACTGTGTGACGGCATCCTGAGCCAGGTAAGCAAGCACTGCATAGGCTCCGCCAAACGTGACGACGGCCAAAGTGGAAAAGAACGTACCGATCTCTACCAGTAACTGATGCTGACCCCAAGCCAGTAAGCCGCCAATGGGTAACCACCAAATCAATAGCCAGATGACAACGGTTCGAAGTGTTGCTTGCCACGTGGTGAGTTTGGCTGTTTCGCTTGTTGCGTGCGCCTCGGTCAATTCACGTTTCTTTGTGGCGTCTTGAGTTTTAAGGCTTGCCTGCTTGCTTACCGAACTTGTAGATAGGGTGGTTGGATTCGGTACCAGCTGTTTATGGAAAGCGAAACCAACCGCTGCAGCCGTCAGCACAACCAGCGGGTACGGTACGGCCAGATAGAAAAGCGATATAAACGCAAACAACGCTAAGACCCATTGCAACGGATGGGTAAGGGCACGTTTAGCCACTTTAATCAACGCTTCAATCACGATCACGATAACCGCTGCCTTGATGCCAAAAAACAGCGCTGATACCAACGACACGTCACCGAACAAGGCATAAAGCGCTGCCAGTCCAAGTACCACTAAAGCCCCGGGAACAATAAACAACAACCCGGCAATCAATCCACCCAGTGTTCCATGCAAACGCCAGCCTGCGTAGGTGGCGAGCTGCATAGCTTCCGGTCCGGGCAGCAGCATGCAAAAACTTAAGGCGTGCAGAAAATCCTTTTCAGTCAACCATTGGTTGTCGTCCACCAATGTTTTGTGCATCAGCGCAATTTGCGCAGCCGGACCACCGAACGACAAGATGCCAATCGTCGCCCACGTCTTTGTGGCTTCTATCAGGCCGGGGGTGGGCATCGCTGTGTATTCAGCCTACGCAGCGATCAACGAGGAAGTTGTGAAGCTGTCTTCGCTAAGGATTCGATTCCAGCCCAATCGCCGGCATCGATTAACGCTTTTGGCGCTACCCAGGATCCGCCCACACACAACACATTCGGTAACGATAAATAGTCGTTAGCGTTGTCGATTGAGACACCGCCCGTTGGGCAAAATGCTGCGTCCACGAAGGGGCCGCCCAGGGCTTTAAGCATGCTTGGGCCACCGGCTTGCGACGCAGGAAAGAATTTAAGTTCTTTAAAACCCAGTGCGTGCGCTCGCATGATGTCAGCTGAATTTGCAATACCCGGCAGTAACGGCATATCAATATCCAACGCCGTACGACCAAGTTCTTCGGTAAACCCGGGACTGACAGCGAACTGAGCGCCGGCATCTTTTGCCGCTTTTAAATCGTCACCGCTGATGGCTGTACCCACTCCCACCACAGCGCCCTTTACGGCTTGCATTGCGCGCATGGCGTCCATAGCTACAGGCGTTCGCAGCGTTACTTCCAGTACCGGTAACCCGCCGGCCACTAAGCTCTCTGCCAAGGGTACAGCGGTGGAAACGTCGTGTACCACAATCACCGGTATGACCGGTGCCATGTTCATAAGATCGCGAGCTTTCATAGATATAGGTTTGTCTTGATAAGAGATGGGTTATGTAATGGTGCTGAAACGCCATCAGCCCAATAAGCTAATTGCGCCGCTCTCTGCACTGGTTACAGTTTGTCGTGCCGTTTTAAACAGCTCGCGTCCCGTGTCGGCCTGGTTGGCAGATAAATCAGGCAAGTCCGCATCGCGTTCTTTCCAAACGGTTTCATTCACCAACGCGTTCATTTCACCGGTGTGTGTGTCTAAACGGATGATATCGCCGGTTTGAACTTTACCCAGTGGGCCACCTAACACGCATTCTGGAGACACATGAATGGCCGCAGGGACTTTGCCGGATGCCCCTGACATTCTGCCGTCGGTCACCAGCGCGACTTTAAATCCCCGATCCATAAGCACACCTAATGGCGGTGTCATTTTGTGTAGCTCGGGCATGCCGTTCGCTCGGGGTCCCTGGCACTTCACAACCGCGATAAGGTCGCGCTCTAATTCGCCCGCTTCAAACGCTTTGGTTAGAGCGGCTTGCGAGTGGAATACCACTGCAGGCGCTTCAATTACCCGGGCATCATCCGCCAGAGCCGATGTCTTGATAACAGCGCGGCCTAAGTTACCGTGCATTAGCCTCAAGCCCCCATCGGCTTGAAACGGCTTGTCCATGGTTGTAACGATCGTTTCATCCAGCGGCTTTTCCGGACCGTCCCGCCATGATAGATCGTCATTATCAAGCCAGGGTTCTTGAGTGTATTGGGATAATCCACCGTCGCCGGCGACCGTTGTTACATCGTCGTGCAGTAATCCCGCCCCCAGCAACTCGCGCATGACCAGGCCCAGTCCGCCCGCTGCGTGGAACTCATTGACGTCTGCGCTGCCGCTTGGGTAAACGTGCGTTAGCAATGGCACCACATGGCTAAGCTCATCAAAGTCATCCCAGTCAATGATGATGCCTGCCATCTTTGCGATCGCAACCAGATGCATCGTATGATTGGTTGACCCGCTCGTCGCCAGCAGGCCAACCAGTCCGTTAATCATCGATTTTTCGCTAATCACTTTTCCCACTGGCGTGTATTCATTGCCCCGGTCGGTGATGGATAAGGCGCGAACCGCGGCGGCTTCGGTTAATGCATCACGCAGCGGTGTGCCCGGGTTTATGAACGCAGCACCCGGCAAGTGCAGCCCCATGAACTCCATCAGCATTTGATTGCTGTTGGCTGTGCCATAGAACGTACAGGTGCCAGGCCCATGGTAGGACCGACTCTCAGATTCCAACAACTCCTGACGCGTGGCATCGCCGGTCGCGAAGCGCTGACGAATTTCCGCTTTTTCTTTGTTTGATGCGCCGGTAGTCATGGGCCCCGCTGGAATAAAGACTGCCGGTAAGTGACCAAACGTCAGTGCGCCCATTAACAGTCCCGGCACAATCTTGTCGCAGACGCCGAGGTACACACCGGCATCGAACATGTCGTGGGATAGGGCAATGGCGGTGGACATGGCGATGACATCACGACTGAACAGCGACAACTCCATACCCGGCTGGCCCTGAGTCACGCCGTCACACATAGCAGGCGTACCACCGGCTACCTGAGCTGTGGCACCCATGCGGCGAACCGCCTGCTTGATTCGTTCGGGGAACGTTTCAAACGGCTGATGCGCGGACAGCATGTCGTTGTAGCTGGTCACAATGCCCAGATTCGGGGCGCGTTCGGCGTGCAATACCAACTTATCGTTAGCCGGTACCGCGGCAACGGCGTGAGCGATGTTGGTGCAGGACAGGCGGGTGCGGGTGGTTTTTTGGCTGCGGGCGGCTTCAATTTGCGCCAGATACGCAGAACGTGGGCCCTCACTGCGCTTAATGACGCGCTCAGTAACTTTTTCAACGGTAGCGTGCAATTTCGGCATGGGTTCCAGGCAATTCAGTAGAATTCAGATAGATACGTGCAGACCGAGTGTTTAGCGTAGAAACCAACTGACTAAAAGCGCATTCGGTAAGAAAGTTACTACATGATGGCACAGCCTACGGCGTTCTACATTGACCAAATGGCAAAGCCGGTGGGAAATTCCTGTAGTAAAATTACGTCCATTGTGGGTGAATGCGCCCTTAAACGAAAAAACCTTCATGATTGCATCTGCAGATTTTACCGACAGTCCGGTGGAACCGTTCGACTTCATCCTATTTGGTGGTACGGGTGACTTATCCGTTCGCAAGTTGCTGCCGGCGCTGTATTTCAGACATTGTGCTGATCAGTTGCCTGAGGATGGGCGCATCATCTGCGCCGCTCGTTCGGAAATGGACTCAGACGAGTTTCGGAAATTTTTAGAAGAAGAATCGAAGCAGCATATTGATGCCGATCATTTTGATGACGCGCAGTGGCAGGCATTCCTGGATCGTGTTCTGTATTTAAAAATCGATGTAACCGATCAAAGCGATTACGCCAAGTTAAAAGACTTGCTGGACGGACGTGAATCACACGTGCGTGTGTTTTATCTATCAGTTGCGCCGAGCTTGTTTACGGCCATAACCGACGGTGTAAACGAAGCGGGTTTGATAACGCCGCAAAGTCGAGTAGCGCTTGAAAAACCGCTGGGCCGTGACCAGGAGTCAGCGGATAAAATCAACGACGATTTAGCGGCCGTGTTTGATGAAACGCAAATCTTTCGAATCGATCATTACCTGGGTAAAGAGACGGTTCAGAATTTAATGGCGCTGCGTTTTGGTAACGCGCTTTTTGAACCGCTGTGGCGAAACGAACGCATCAGTGATGTGCAAATCACCATTGCTGAAAGTCTGGGGGTAGACAGCCGAGGTCGGTTCTACGATCAAACCGGCGCATTGCGCGACATGGTGCAAAACCACTTACTGCAGTTGTTAGTGATATTAACCATGGAGCCGCCCGTCAGCGTAGACCCTGACGCTGTACGCGATGAAAAAATAAAAGTCTTACGTGCGTTGAAACCGTTAGTGGGACGAGACGTGATTGAAAACACCGTTCGTGGGCAGTACAAAGGCGGGGCTTATGAAAGTGGCACCGTTCCAGGGTATTTAGATAATGACGATATTCCAAACGACAGCACGACTGAAACGTTTGTGGCGTTAAAAGCAGAGATTGGCAGTTGGCGTTGGGAAGGTGTACCGTTTTATCTTCGAACCGGTAAGCGCATGGAACAAAAGCAAACCGAGATCATCGTTAACTTCAAGAAGGTACCGCATTCCATTTTTGAAACCGCAGATGGTTTATCCGAACCGAACCAGCTCATTATTCGTCTGCAGCCCAACGAAGAGATTCGCATGCGTATCTATGTGAAGGCGTGGGGTGATGAAATAAAGCTGCGCCCGGTTCATCTGAATCTGGATTTCAATGACGTTTTTCAAAAGCGTCGAATGATTGCGTACGAACGTTTGATCGTGGATGTCTTGCGTGGCAATCCGGTACTGTTTATGCGGCGTGATGAAGTCTCTGCGGCATGGGCATGGATCGACCCTATCCAGCAAGCCTGGCAACAATTTCAGTACAAGCCTAAAGGCTATCGTTCAGGCAGCATGGGTCCATCGGCTGCAAGTAGCTTGATCAGCCGCGATGGCTTTAGCTGGTACGAGGAGTAAGTCATTGAGCGCTTCAAGCAAATTACCCATTGTGCAAATGGATTCAGCAGAAGACCTGGCGCAGCGGCTAGCGGATGCCATTGTTGAAAAACTACAAAGCGCGATAGATGCAGACGGTAAAGCATCGTTGGTGGTGTCGGGCGGTAGTACGCCAAAGCCGTTGTTTGAAGCACTCAGTCAACGCGCGCTGCCATGGTCTGCCGTTACCGTAACGCTTGCTGATGAGCGATGGGTGCCGGAGAGCGATTCTGATAGCAACGCAACGTTTGTGAAAACTCATTTGTTAAAAGACGAAGCGGCGGGCGCCACCTTTGTCAGTTTGTATGAGGATCAGAAAACGCCACACGATGGCGTCAGTCTGGTTAATGAACGCTTAAAGGGTGTGCCACAACCGTTCACCGTGGTGATATTGGGTATGGGCGGTGACGGGCACACCGCGTCGTTATTCCCGGATGCACCGGGTACCGAGGCTGCGATGACAGAAACCCAGTCACTGGTTAGCATCGTTGAACCCAGCACGGTGCCTCAGGCCAGAATAACCTTAACGCTTAGGGCGTTGATGAACACGGACTGCCAGTTCCTGCATATCAGCGGGCAGGAGAAACGTGCGCTGGTGGATGAAGTGCTCGGCGATCCGGCGCAATCGACTTATCCCATAGCGCAGTTTTTACAAGCCACGAATCAGCGCATCACGATTTACAGCACGCATTAGCGGGCGTGTCCAAACGGGCGGTGTGGTAGCTGACGCATCGCTCCAGCGGTGTTTTACTGCTGCCCGGTAGCTTGGGGCACGGTATACTGAATTACCGATTGGGGAACTGTGTGGACCCGAATGCTCGCTAAAATTCGCTCGGCTCGCGATGGGTTGAGAAAATCAGAACAAAAAGTGGCCGATGTGATCCTTGAGGATCCCGATGGCAGCGTGCAGTCCTCCATACAAGCTATTGCTGCGAAATCTTCGGTTAGTGAGCCCACGGTCATACGATTTTGTCGTGCTTTAGATTGTGTTGGTTTCCAGCAGTTTAAGTTGCGGCTGGCGCAAGACCTCGCCAGTCGGGGCACCTTCTTCTACAAGGACGTCACCGCGGAGGACACCGGTAAAGAGCTTGCATCAAAGATCATTGACGGCACCATTGCGTCCATGATGCAAATGAAAAATCAATTTAACGACCAGGCGTTGTATGACGCCATCCGGTTATTTGATGAATGCGAGCGAATTGAATTTCATGGCTCGGGTGGCTCTGCCATCGTGGCCGAAGATGCGCAGCTAAAATTTTTCCGATTAGGAAAACCTGCCATTGCGTATAACGATCCGCACATTCAACAGTCTGCTGCTGCGCTGTATAACGAAAAAACGTTAATGGTGGCCATATCGCATTCCGGCCGAAGTAGCGACATTCTGAGCGCAGTGGATATCGCAAAAAAAGCGCGCGCCAAAGTAATCTCAGTTACCGCAACTAAATCCCCGCTTGCAGAGAGCAGCGATGTTCATTTATCGGTGGATCTAATCGAAGACAGCGATATTTTTTCGCCAGTTAAATCCCGGATCGGACAGATGATGATTCTCGACATACTGGCCGTGGGTATTGCAGTAAAAGGTGGTGAAGACATGCTGCAGCAGTTGGCCAAAGCGCGTCGTGCCATTGACTCGCGCTTTGTTAAATCGAAGAACTAACGATAACGTTTTACTCGACCTGAGCTGCTGGCCCGTACGGACCCACTACCGTGCGACTCATCAGAATACGAGAACGCGCAAACAGGCTGTCGCTTCCTACTCTTACTATTGCATCGCCAGTGGCGTCTACGTCCACACTGACGGGGTCTGAAAAGTCTTCATCGGTTGCCAGTTGAATTTCAAAGCCCTGAATGTTTTCTGGTGCGCCTTCTACGCGCACACGAAAGTTACCTGCCTCTCGGGCAATGGACGTATTGACTTCGGGCAGGCTGACGTCGGTCAGTGCCACTGTGATCGGGCTTGTCGCGGTAAAACCCCTGAGGCCATTAATGTCGATCGCGCGCAGCAATACCGAGTAATCGCCGATGGGGATATCGTCTTCCAACGTGAACGCGTCGGCTGTTACGGATGTGTCGTACGCAATGCCAACGCCATTGGGCGATGCAGCGATTTGCACGGTATAACGTGGCGTTTCAGTTAAACCAAACCAACGTAAGGTATCGCCTGTGGCAATGCGCGGTGGTACATAACGAAAAACCGGGGCGGGTAAGAGCGCAATCGGTTCGCCCAACGGCGCACCCGGTGCGTTTACCGATCCAAAACCCGTATCCAGCTCAACGCCTTGGTTGTCTTCTTCTGTACTGAGAGCGATGGCACCTTCTGTTACGCCAATACGAAGACCATTATCGTCAGCATCAATGTCGAACACCGTACCCCGCACCGCCGCAGAAGCATAAGGTGTTTGCACGCGAAAGTCGGTTGGCTGGCTGCGGTTACGTCGTACGTCGGTGGTTAGCTGGCCCTTGTCGGTGGCCATTTCGATGACACAGGTGTCGTCCTGCGACTGACAATGCAAGGTAACGATTCTTGCCAACGTATTTGGATGTAAGTTAATTAAGGTACCCGATTCAAACGTCAAACTGGCGTAGCCCGTGGCGCCGGTTTCAATGGCGTCGTTAAGCCGCAGTTCATCATCGGGCTGGGCTGCATTGCCATTGATCTGTACAAAGCCTTTGGTAAACAACACACGCGCAAACTCATCACGCACTGGCAGTTCGCCTGGTATCTGTAGAGCGTCACCGGGCTTTAATATGTCGTTAATACCCAAGCCGTTTAAATCGGCGATTTCGCGTGCTCTTGCTTCATCTCCAAGCTCACGCAACGCGATGTGTGTGAGCGTGTCACCCGGACGTATGGTGATGGTACGGATGAAGCGTTGGACGTCTTCGGCTGTGTCTGTCTGGGCATATACCGTCGTGTTGGCAGCACTGAAGCCCACAAGCGTGGCAAGCAAAGCGCAAGGCAAACTTGCGCCTACGTGCCGCATTGCATGTCTTACACCAGGCAGCAGCAAGGCAAGCGGTGCCGAGGCGCGCGAAATCACTGTATGTGCCTCGTCGTTAATGTGCGTGCTCATCCTAACTCCTGCCGTTTGCTGCGACAGTTTGACTGTTAACCCATAGAGATGTCGTCGTGCGTATTACCGTCGCCATCCAACACCTTCAATCGAGTTAACCTCAACATGTTGGTGGTACCCGTTCTTCCGAACGGCATACCGGCGGTGATAGCGATGATCATCCCAAGCTCACCAAAGCCTTCTCGCATTGTGATGTTAATGGCGTTCGACACCATTTCATCCACGTTGCTCATTTCGTCAGAAAGCACCGCATGCACGCCCCAAACCAACGCCAACCGCCGGGCAGTTGCTTGATGCGGAGTGCAACCGATAAGCGGTGCCTCTGGCCTTTCTCGGGCCGCACGAAACGCTGAAAAACCTGACTCAGTATAGGTAAAAACAGCCGCAAGCGGCAAAACTCCTGCAATATGTGACAGGGATGAAGTGATTGCATCGGCCGCCGTGTCGCCTGGCGTCGGAGAAGCAGCGGAAATCACCCGACGGTAGTGTGGGTCGCGTTCCACTTCGATCAGAATTCGGTCCATCGCTGTGGCGGCTTCCACAGGAAAATCGCCTGCCGCAGTTTCTGCCGATAACATGACGGCATCGGCACCATCGTAAGCAGCCGTTGCTACATCCGATGATTCTGCACGTGTGGGAACCGGCGAATGAATCATCGATTCGAGCATCTGTGTAGCCACAATGACAGGCTTTCCGGCCAGGCGCGCACGCCTTAGCAGTTTCTTCTGCACAACAGGCACTTTTTCCTGCGGCATCTCCACGCCAAGATCTCCACGCGCCACCATAATGCCGTCCGACAGATCGATGATATCGGTCAGGTGATTAATCGCAGAAGGCTTTTCCATTTTGGCCATGATGGCGGCTTTACCGTCTACCAGCCCCCGCAGTTCCACCATGTCTTCGGGGCGTTGTACAAACGACATCGCAACCCAATCCACTCCGAGGCTTAACGCATACGTTAAATCGGTGCGGTCTTTTTCAGTCAGTGGTGAAATAGGTAAATACAGATCTGGAACATTTACGCCTTTGTTGTTGCTGATGACGCCGCCAACAACCACTTCCGTTTCAGCGAAGTCATCGCCGTGAGACACAACCCGTAAACGAATCTTGCCGTCGTTAACCAGCAAATTTGCCCCGTCTTCAACGGCTGCAAATATTTCGGGGTGGGGCAACTGCACACGTTCGGCCGTGCCAGGGGCCGCATCCATATCCAGGCGAAACCGTTGTCCAACACTCAGCGTCTCTTTACCGTTGGCGAATTGACCCACGCGTAACTTAGGACCCTGGAGGTCAGCCAATATTCCAATAGGCCGGCCAGTCTCTAGTTCTACTTCACGGATGAACTGATGGACCGTTGCGTGATCTTGATGCGTCCCATGACTGAAATTCAGCCGGAATACATCAATACCGGCTGCGAATAATTGGGAGATAACGGCTTTTGAATTACTGGCAGGACCAATGGTGGCGACAATTTTTGCGTCGCGGCGGCGTCTCATGATGGGTAATCTCGTCCGAGTTTTTATTTGTAGTGAAACTACGTAAATCGCTCCGCATTATACCCCGTAAATTGTGACAGCCCGATGGCTAGCCCGGAATACTATTATCTTCAATCATTGTTGCTTAACTATCTCAGGCCCAGTAGCGCAGTGTGTAGTTATAGTACCCGTCCGGTGACACTCTAAACAGGAGTTCAGCGCGTACAATAAGGTTATGGTTGCCGACGCAAAAACAGCACTTTCACGGGCCGATAAACGCGCCCTGTATTCCAGCGAATTAAGCGCTTTAGTCCCGAAAGGGCAGGTGCTGCACACCGACGAGGATTTGCGTCCTTATGAGTCGGATGGCTTAACCGTTTTTAAACGAGCGCCGCTTTCGGTGGTATTGCCTGCCACTATTGAAGAGGTTCAAGCCGTTATGCGCTGGGCATCGTCCCGGCAGGTTCCAGTGGTTGCACGTGGCGCCGGAACCGGACTTTCTGGTGGTGCCCTGCCGCACGAGGACGGCATTCTGCTCGGGCTTGCTAAATTCAACAAAATTCTTGAGCTCAATGCAGAGCACGGATACGCACGCGTGCAGCCTGGTGTCACCAATCTTGCGATTTCAAATGTTGCCAGGCCCCATGGGCTGTATTACGCCCCCGACCCGTCGTCTCAGATCGCCTGCACCATTGGCGGCAATGTGGCGGAAAATTCAGGCGGCGTGCACTGCTTAAAGTACGGGCTGACCGTACACAACGTTCTATCTATTGATGTAGTAACAGTAGACGGAGAGTTATTGACAATCGGCGCCATGGGGTGCGATGACGCTGGCTATGATCTGATGGCGTTGCTGACGGGGTCAGAAGGCATGCTGGCGGTAACCGTTGAAGTAACCGTAAAGCTGTTGCCGGTACCGCCTGTTGCCAAGCTGGTTATGGCGGCGTTCAACAGTGTTTCAGCCGCCGGTGATGCGGTAGGTAGCGTTATTGCCGAAGGCATTATTCCAGCCGGGCTTGAACTGATGGACAGCCCAGCCATTGTTGCAGCAGAAGATTTTGCCGGCTGCGGCTACCCAACCGATGCAGCAGCGGTTTTGTTGTGTGAGTTAGACGGTACTGAGGCTGAGGTCAACGCACAAATAGGGCGGGTATCCGATGTGTTTAACCGCTGTCACGCCACAGCGTTGCACATTGCGGAAACTGAAGATGAACGTCTGTTGTTATGGAAAGGACGTAAGTCCGCGTTTCCTGCGGTTGGGCGTATTTCTCCGGATTACTATTGCATCGACGGCACCATACCTCGACGCGAGTTGTCGACTGTGCTCAGTCGTATGGACGAGCTCTCAAAAGAGTTCGGCTTGCGTATCGCCAACGTATTTCATGCCGGTGACGGCAATCTGCATCCGCTGATTTTGTACGATGCAAGTGTAGACGGTGAAACCGAGCGCACTGAACGCCTTGGAAGCGAGATTTTACAGCTGTGTGTAAAGGTAGGCGGAACCGTCACTGGTGAGCACGGCGTGGGTGTGGAAAAGATTAATGAGATGTGTGTGCAGTTCGACACAGACACGTTAAATCAATTCCATGCAGTGAAAGCGGCGTTTGACCCGGCCGGGTTATTGAACCCTGGTAAGGCGATTCCCACGCTTCAGCGATGCGCAGAGTTTGGTGCCATGCATGTTCACAATGGCCAATGTTCACACCCTGAACTGGAACGCTTTTAACTCGCATCTCGGTGCGGACCGACCTTAGTTATCTAATCGCTTTAAAAAAGAACGTTTGCCATGACCAACGATGCCTCCGCTGCCTTACTCGAGACGGTGCAACAGTACGTCGCAGGGGCTAACCCATTCGTTATCGTCGGCGGTGGCAGTAAATCGTTTTTAGGCTGCCGCCCAGCGGTGTCCGAACCGCCCGCGGTTGTCTCAGTGGCCGAGCATCATGGGGTGATCAACTATGAGCCCACTGAGCTTGTTATGACCGCACGCAGCGGAACCCCGTTGAGTACTGTTATAAGCACGCTGCATGAACACGGTCAGCAGCTACCGTTCGATCCTCCCCAGCTCCCGAATGCAACGCTCGGTGGCACAGTAGCGTGCGGATTATCAGGACCGACTCGTCCCTACGCGGGTTCGGTGCGCGACCACGCGCTGGGCGTGCGTATCATTTCCGGTAAGGGCGAGGACTGCAGTTTCGGTGGAGAGGTCATGAAAAACGTGGCTGGTTATGATGTTTCGCGTGTGCAGGTTGGGGCGTTCGGCACCTTAGGCGTTCTGTTGGACATCAGCTTAAAAGTGTTGCCTTTGCCCGAATCTACAGTGACCTTAATGTTTGAACAAGCAGCGCACGACACCGTACCGATGGTGCAACTTGCGCGGCAATACTTACCCGTAACCGGTGCTGTGTTGATTGGCGAACAGCGGTTTATTCGATTGGCGGGCAGCGAGGCAGGTGTTAAAGCGGCCGCGGCGCAACTTGGTGGTGAAAGCGTTAACGATGATGGGCCCTGGACAGGGGTGCGAGATCTGAGCCACGCGTTTTTTGATGATATTCGGCCTACATGGCGCTTTTCGGTGCCTGACTACGCAAGTACGCTTGAGCTACCCAATGATGACGACGGCACTCCTGCGGCTACGTTATACGATTGGGGTGGTGCACAACGCTGGGTGAAAACCAACGCTTCTGCCGAGGTTTGTTTTGCAGCAGCTGCAGGTGCCAAAGGCCACGCCACGCGTTTCAGCGAGGCCCCTGCCGGCGCACCAACCCATCAGCCGATTAATGGGGTGAGTGCTCGGTTACAATCTGAACTCAGGGCCAGCTTCGACCCTCATCGCCTGTGTAATCGCGGCCGTTTTCACCCCGAACTGGATTCGTAAGTCATGGATACGCGACTGGACTCTGCACTGGCCAATAACCCTCACGCGTTGGCTGCAGAAGCTGTCATCTCCAAGTGTGTGCATTGTGGTTTTTGTCTGGCTACCTGCCCAACATACAATCTGCTGGGCGATGAGTTAGACAGCCCGCGTGGGCGAATATATTTGGTTAAGCAAGTGCTGGAGGGGCATGAACCAACCGCCAGTACGCAAACGCATTTAGACCGTTGTCTCACGTGTCGTAATTGTGAAACCACCTGTCCGTCAGGAGTGGAATACGGCAAGCTGATCGACCACGGGCGAGCGTTGGTTGAAGAACGTGTTCCTCGCACGCCGGTAGAGCGCTTCAAACGAAAAGCGATATTGACCGTATTACCCTATCGAGCACGCCTCGCACCCTTGTTAGCCTTGGGTCGTTTGGTGCGACCGCTACTACCTAAACCCATAAAAGCCAGTGTTCCGGTAGCACTGCCCACCGGACAGTGGCCAACCGCCAGTCACGAACGCCGCATGCTGGTATTGGATGGTTGTGCGCAAGCGGCCATGACCCCACAAACCAACACTGCATCAGCGCGTGTACTTAATGCTTTAGGCATTAGCCTGGTATCGATTGAACGCAGTGGTTGCTGCGGCGCTGTGCACCACCACTTGAATGAGCAAGACGCCGCGCTGGTGTTTGTAAAACAGAATATCGATGCCTGGTGGCCCGAGATTGAAGCCGGTGCGGAAGCGATCATCACCACCGCCAGTGGTTGCGGTGTCATGGTTAAGGACTACGGACATCTCCTGCAGCACGACGAAGACTATGCGCAAAAAGCCGCTAAAGTCAGCGCACTGGCGAAAGACATTGTAGAAGTGCTCAGTGCGGAAGACGACGTTTCGGCTTTGGCTCATGCGGCAAAAAGTGCAGGTCGGGTCGCCTTTCACCCACCGTGCACCCTGCAACATGGGCAAAAGTTGCCTCAGGTAACCGAGACCTTCTTAACCAAACTCGGGTTTACATTGACCAGCTTTGATGATGCACACACGTGCTGCGGTTCGGCCGGTACCTACTCGCTGTTTCAACCCACCATCAGCCATCAGTTGCGAGACAACAAAGTGAACAACATTATGGCCAGCGAACCCGATGTCATCGTGACGGCCAATATAGGTTGCCAGTTGCATTTGCAGGCAGGCAGCGGTCGTCCGGTTTCTCATTGGATTGAGTTGCTGGATGCTGGTCTTCAACAACCCAGCTAGTTGGGTCTGCCGGCGGGCGGTTGGAGTGTAGAATAAGGCAATCAGCCTGTTCTTGAGATAGAGCCCATGCGTCAGTACCACACGATCGATTTAGCCCAACGCCGAGTTGAAACCGAAACCCTTGCGGGGGAAGCGCTGGTCAAAGCCGGCCGTTATCACATTGCGAAAACGCTAAACGCAATGGGCGTGGCCAAGGTCGACCCTTTGGGCCCGGATAACCCATTAATTTTTTCAGCAGGTCCGTTGGCTGGTACCAACTTTTCTAACGCCAATCGTTTAAGCGTTGGTTGCAAAAGCCCGCTCACCGGTGGCATCAAAGAAGCCAATGCCGGTGGTAACTTTGCGTTTGCGTTAGGGCAGTTGGAAATTGCCGGGTTCACGCTCACCGGTCAGTCTGAAGACTGGGTCATGATCCATCTTAAAAAAGGTGGCGAGATTGAATTTCTGGATGCTTCAGATTATTTGGGCGAAGGCAACTTCAAAACCGCTGAACGCCTGCATGAACGGTTTGGTAAAAAAGTCAGCATTGCACTGTGCGGTTTGGTCGGTGAATACCAGGGCTTAATGGCAGGTGTTGCGTTCAGTGATGTGGATTTGCGACCGTCACGTCTGGCCGCACGTGGCGGTGTTGGTGCGGTGATGGGCAGTAAGAAAGTGAAAGCCATCATTGCAGAACTTGATCGCATGCCTCCGTTGCATGAGCGTAAGCAGGTGATGCAGGCGGTTAAAAGTTATCGCAAACAATTGGAAGAGCAACCGGCTATTCGCACATTCCAGGAACAGGGAACGGCTGCGGTAGGTGACTACACCAATACGGTGGGCGGAATTCCAGTAAAAAACTTCAGCCAGGGACAAGCCACCGATACATCCGGTGAAGAGCGCTTTAAGTTAGGTGGTGACTACCTGCGTGAATTAAACCTTGAGCGCGGTGGTAACACGACGCATGCGTGTATGCCCGGGTGCATTATCCAGTGCAGTAACGTGTACGCAGATAAAGACGGCAATGAAGTCGTCTCGCCGGTGGAGTATGAAACCATCGGTCTAATGGGTACCAACTGCGGATTAGAAGAACCTGATGATCTTGCCGCACTGAACTGGCAAGCGAACGATCTAGGTGTCGACACCATCGAGTTGGGTGCCATGATTGGCGTCTTAATGGAAGCGGGCAAAGGTGATTTTGGTGATGCTGCCTACATGCATACCGTTATGGACGAAATGCGCAGTGGCAGTGAAGAGGGTCGTTTTTACGCGCAGGGCACGCAACGTGTTGGTGAAGGCTTGTCGGTTGCCCGCATACCGGTAATCAAAGGGCAAGCCATCAGTGCTTATGACCCACGCGTTATTGAAGTGACCGGCATCAGCATGCAAATGACGGCACAAGGTGCTGACCACACTGCCGGCAATCTGCCGCAGTACGACAGTAAAGGTAAGCCTGCCGAAGAGCTGGTTGAGGCCAGCCTGGATTTACAGGCGTTGTGTGCCACCACAGACTCGTTAGGGTTTTGCATATTTGGTCGTTCGGTCACGTTGGTAAAGCAGGATTTCATCCTGCAGGCATTGAAGGATGCGGTTAACGCAGAGTTACCGGCAGACTTCTTTCCGGCTCTGGGTCGGGAAACCCTGGAACTTGAGAACCAGTTCAATCGTGATGCGGGTTTTACGCAAAAAGATGATGATTTACCCGAGTTTTTCTACGCTGAAGAACTGGCTCCGTCTAACCAGAAAGCGCGGTTCCGTGCGAACGATTTGCAGCCAGCGGCCGACGCCTGGTGGTCATAGCACTGACGTAATTGGGGTTTATATTTCGTGCGAAATGTCACAGCGTGGACACACGAACGGGGAAGGTTTGCGCCAGTGCTCAACTTGGTCCTTTCGACTAGGGGGTAGTGAGAACTGGTCGAACGGCCGGGCGGTAGCTTAATGCTACTTTTCCGTTCCAACACACAGGCAACGGTGTCTGTGGCTGTCTCACTTTAGGAGCTTGTCTTGATGACTCGCAAATTTGACTTTATCGGCCTTAACACGGTTATTAGTGAAGCGTTTAAGCCGTTACACCACGTTACCCCCGCTACGGCACGCAAAGCCGGTATGGACGCAGGCATCAAAGGCACAACGCCTTCTAACTGCCACCACTCGTATTTCGCAAGTAGCGAGTTAGAGAAAGAATGGTACGGCGGCTACCGCATGGGTAAGCAAAACCGCGAAGATTAATTCGATCTAAGCGGTCAGTAAGAGCCGCCGCCATGGCCAAGCCATCTGACGTGGTTTCGCCATGGCGGCAAATCCTCGTTCCTTGTAGAATTGCAGAATGAGCTGCATGGAATTAGACGATCAAGCGGTGTTGCACGTAGTGGAACCCATGATGGACGACGTGATGTCTGGCGTTGACCAGCGGGACTACGCGCTACACAGTTGCCATTTCTCCGTTGACTTAAAGTCAACACTCACATCCGAGGCGTTCCTGCAACGCTGCGACCTTCAGGAAGCGCGCTGGGGGCGGCCCGCCCAACGCGATGTGGTCACCATCTTCCGCAAAGAAAAATCATTCACCGTACTGTGGCATCAACACTATGATCGAACCGAAGATCAGGTGTTGGCAGTCACCACAGTCGCCGTTAAAGGCGGCCGCTATTTTGTTGATGGTTTTTTTCTCGAGTAATACTTTTTAGTTTCCTAGTTTCCTAGTTTCCTAGTTTCCTAGTTTCCTAGTTTCCTAGTTTCCTAGTTCCCTAGTTCCCTAGTTCCCTAGTTCACCAGGCCTAGAGCGACCCTTGCTAATCCCCACCACCAACAACCGGGCGATTGGTTGACAGGATTGCGGTCCCGAAGGTACTGGGGTTCTGCCAGGCGTTGTCCACACCCGATGGTGAAAACCAGGCCCATTTGGAGTCTCGTTCACCTGCGGTGTCGTCATCGTTGTACATCACGTCCATCTTGAACGGCACACCTTCCTGCAAGCCTATGGATGACAGTAAGACGCGCACTTCATAGTAGGCGTAGTGAGACCATTGCCTGGCCATGGTACGGCTGGAACAGTAGTTGGACACCATGCCGCTTGCGCTGTAGAAACCATCGGTTTGATTATCATCCGCATCGTCCTGATAACGGAACAATCGTTGGTAGTCGTTGCTGTCATAGGTTGTTGCTGATTCAGCGCCTACGTCAAAATACAGCTCTACCGAATCATCATCCCATGGGTTCACCGAGTCACTCCAACGTTCGGGTAAGTTTTCGTTATCGATGATGAACAGCACGTACAGATATTCACCGTCGTGCAAAGCGCGCCAGCGGCTGTAGTTGTAATTGTATTGATCGTCTTCAATGCCAAGGTTATCGATTAACAGATGATCGATATACAGGCGATTACCACGACTATCGGCACTGGTTGCTGCCGACCATTCCCACCAGCTGTAAGCGCCGTCTATTGTGGGTGATACCGCAGAGAACGGGATGTTGACCACTGAATTATCCTGGTCATCGGGGATGCCATTGTTATCGTTGTCATTATCGGCGTTGTCGCCAATGCCATCGCCATCAACGTCATTACTCTCGGCGGGGTCATACGGGAATGCGTCTTCTAAATCTCTGACGCCATCACCATCACTGTCTTCGTTACCAGTGATGTTGGGGTTATTAGGTTGTGGGTCTTCCAGGTCTATGGTGCCGTCGCCATCATCGTCTTCGTCTACGGAGTTACCCAGTCCGTCCAAATCCAAATCCAGCGATTCATTGGGATCGAGTGGAAAGTTATCGTCAACATCCAGAATCAAATCGTTGTCATCGTCTCTGTCCTGATTATCGCCAATGCCGTCGCCGTCGCTGTCCAACGATTCCGCTCCATTCAATGGAAACGCGTCGTTAACATCAAATACCCCATCGTTGTCATCGTCTAAGTCGGTTTCGTTGGCGATACCATCGCCATCAAAGTCTTCGCTTAAACCACGCGGTTCACTGCCTCGCTCCAGTTCGACAATATTGGTAAAACCGTCACCGTCTGAGTCAAAGTCTGTACTGAATAACTGTGGGGGCAAGGTGAATGGCACGATGCTTGTGTCTGTGCTGATGTTTGCCTGGGCAGACGCCACGATCAGATCATCATCGGCACGTTGTACTCGGACAAATAAAGGGAAACTTCGGTCCGACGGTAGGCTAAGCTCTGCACTGTAGCTGTCTTGAGCTCCGTTCATTAACACGCTCTCGCCAGCGGCCGTGACGATGACTTCCAACGTAGCGTCAAGGTTTTGCATTCGCGGCGGCAGTTCAACCGTTAACCGTACAGCGGACGTGGGCGTGATTGCCGGGTCATCCAGTCTTGGGGTGCTGTTACTTTCTCCGGATGAACAGGCGGTGATGCTCATCAGTGAGGCTAGAGCCAGAGCAAGGGGTGTTAAACGGGATGGGTGAGCGTACATGCACAGTTCCTTCATCGTGGTTGCTGAACCGTAACGGTGTCAGCGGATGATTGAAGTGTGATGGGTAACCACCTGGCTTGGTGTTGCAATGCTACCGAGCTTTATCGGTAATATTGGCTGCGAATTATTTGATTATCAGTACTGTATTTTAAAGTGAGTATGTTATGACGTTACGCCAGTCAACTTTTACTACCTTGTGGGCCTGGGCTTTTTCGCTCTTGGCCGTGGTCTGTTTGTTGGGTTACGGTTACTACCTGCAATACGTTGAGTATCTGGACCCGTGTCCTCTGTGTATTACACAGCGCCTGTTTTATATGTTGATTGGTGGTGTGTCCGTGATCGCGCTATTGAGCTATCGCTTTCCTCGGGTGCAGCGCTGGCTTGCTGTGCCCTTCATGCTGTCTGCCATTGGTGGTATTGCCACCGCGGGCCGTCAGGTATGGTTGCAACACTTACCCGAAGACGAAGTGCCTGAATGCGGTTTGGGCTTACAGTATTGGCTTGAGAACGAGCCATTTTTTAATACGGTAGCACTGCTATTCAAAGGCGACGGTAACTGCGCAGAAGTGCAATGGACCTTTCTCACCCTGAGTATCGGTGAATGGTCTTTGGCGTGGTTTGTCGGCTTCTTCTTATTGGGTGCGGTGCTTTTGTTTCGTAAGCGTCAACCGTCGTAATAGTCGGCCACCGTTACGCTGATGTCGGTCTCAGTGTGCCTATGGGTGAACGGCGGCAGCAGCGCTGGCTGCGGTTGCCTTTACGGTCACTGAGCAAGCCGTTCCTGTAAAGCAAAATAGGCAGGCTTTGGCTTGTACGCGCTATCAAAAACCAGAGGGTTCTGATCGCGTCGCCATGAATACTGATCCGTGAATCCCCAGATCTGTAAGGCTTTACAACGAGGCTGGTTCAAACAAATGTCCAGTATTCGTGCATAGACTGTTGCTTGATCTTCTTCTGTAGCAACACCTGCGGTAATGGCAACGTCTAATTCAGTTACGTAGATGTCCAAGCCTAGATCGGCCACTTTTTGAAAGTTAGCCTCAACTTCATCGAATTTATCGAAGTTCGCATCGATATGAAGCTGAAAGCCTACGCCATCGATGGGTGTGCTTTTTAGTAATAGTGAATCCAACAGCGGGAACAGTGTTTCGGTTTTTGGTGTATCCCAGGCAATATCGTATTCATTTAGCAGCAGTATGCCGTCAGGGTCGCTGTCTCGTGCCTGACGAAAGGCAATATCGATGTAATCTTCACCCATTGCGTTGTACCAGATCGAGCGGCGAAAACCGCCTTCGTCTGCAATCGGTTCATTGATCACATCCCAGATGGCAACATCGTCTCCGTAACGAACGGCCAGGCGGTCGATGAACTCTCGCATGTGCATTTCCAACGAGGCTTCAGGCGCTTCACGAATCCAGATGGGTAATTGCCGATGCCAAATCATCGGATGACCATGCACAATATGGTTGTAGTGTTTGGCAAACGCAATCAAGTTGTCAGCATCAGCCCAGCGAAAGGTGCCGGGTTCTGGGTTAATGTAATCCCATTTCATGGAGTTCTCTGCACTGACAATATTGAACTCCAGGCCGGCTAAGTCTGAATACAATGCACCGTCGGGTCGGTAGTAAAATTCTTGTACAGCGGCAAAACCAAGCCGAAACCCGCGCTCACCGGCTAAGGCACGTAAGCGCTCGCCGGGCAGGGCGAAGGCTTCTTTGGGTTCAGCGGTTACAGAGATTGTGCGTGTGCCAGTAAGGTTGGGATCATCGGCATCGCGAGCCAATACGTCAATATTAATTACTCCGGGTGTTTCCGGTATGAATCGCAGCACGGTGATCTCTTCAAAGATGTAGTGTGGAAGAACGGTGGCACCCGGTGGCGGCGTTAACACCTCCACACTGGGGTAGGTGCTGTTGCGATCTGAACCTTTAAGCTCCAGTAACACCGGGTCACCCACACGAACCGTGTGCTCGCGCACTTCGTTTACCACCGGTGGGAAGTTAGGAATGGTGGACGGGTCTGCAGGAGCGTTAACCTTGATTAATATGGTTTGCTCTGCTCGGTAAGATGGGACATCGCCGTCCACAGCAGTCACTGTGAATGGCGTGATCCCGATATCGCCTTGCAGCGGCATCCATGAAAAGGTTTTTGTACCATCAAAGTTATCGGTGAACGTAGCGCTTTCGGGCAGTTCATTTGGAAACATGCCTGGTAAACCGCCGTCGTCATCCACAGGTTTGTACAGCACATTAAGTACCTGGCCCGCATCAATTTCCTGATTGGTTAAACCGTCAAAGTACGGAGCGGAATTGGTGCTGGTGTCGAATCCGTTCTCTGCCGTTATAACGGCCGGTGGCATACCGGTGGCAAAGTCGGTTTCTGTGATACCCAAAGTCGGCTGCGGCTCAATTCGGCGAGCGGGGTTTTCAACCAAAAAATAACGCGTAATGGCGGTAACCGGGCGATTAATGTTGCTCGGTTCGTCATCAAAACCCGGGCTTTCGGAGGTAGCGGGGTTGGGTAACGGCGCCAACGCCGCCGGCGGCTCTGGATTGGGATTAACAGGCGGCCCCGCCGTGGGCTCATCTCCTGGGTTGACGTCGGGTGCATCAGGGTTAACCGGGTCGGTGGTCGGCTGATTGGAGTCGCCTGCGTTAGTAACGCCGTCACCTCCGCCACTGCTCGATCCACTGCAGGCGGTCAATGCCGTAGTCATGCTTAGGCACAACACCAGCGTTCTAAGCTGGGGCATGGTGGAAATTGAAACACCCACTAGATGCATAGGAGAGAAGCTCTTGAGTTATGCCGGGACTGTATCGAATAGTTGTTGCTCTATGATGATAGCTGTTCGTGAAGTTAAGAAGAACGTGATCACAGTTCGCGGCCGCATAAGACAGGCATGGGGTATTTGTGATGGGCTTCAATGGATCTTCCCTGCCACTGAAGCCTTGTAGTCAGCATCGATTCTGACGTGTTTGGTACCGTATTGATTACACGACTTGTCTTCGTGCCTATACCCTTACCCGCTGACCGCTTTAGAAGAAGTAGCTGAGTTCTACGCGTACGTTGTCTTCTCTGTCCAGCGCTAACAACGACGATGACGCCTTGTCTGTTGACCAACCGGTGTATTCGACGGTGGCTTTTACGCTGTTCCCAATGCGCCGGCTGGCCGACAGGCTCAGCAGATTGCCATCTCCGTCCAGATCGGTAATAACGCCCAGTAAGGCCTCTGAGGAATTTACATCGTTTAACGCGAAGCGTAATCCAATTAACGCATCGTTTTGCAGCAGTGCCGGTCCGTCTTTACCGCGATCGTCCATAAGGTATTCAGCCACAATACCTAAATCGGCGCCCGTGCCCTGGATGTCGTAGAAGCTGTATTCAAATCCTGTGACCAGGGCGATGTGGTCAGTAAACGCCTGCCCACTGCGATGTACGACTTCCGCTTTGAGTAACCAGCTCTCCAGAGTGGCTTGCGCATCCAGCCCCACTTGTGTCGTGCGTGAGTAAAAGGGTACCAACGCGCCGAGCGTTGGATCAAATTGCAATTCCGCTTCTCGCGTGGTGCCTTCGAAAACATGTGCGCCTAAATCCCAGTCACCAACAATCGTGGATACGCGAGCTGCAAAATCGACTGCGTTGCTCCTATCGTCGCTTTCGTATCGAGTGCCATCGGTGTTAATCGGCACGGGAATTCTTGGTCGGCCAAACTCACTGGGGAAGGTCTGTTCGCGAAAACCTGGCAGGATGTATAAATCAATATCACCCCAATCGCGAGTGAGCAGCAGATTGATCATGGGCTGACCGCGTTTGGCATCGGTACTAAAGCCTTCGACAGAGTCAGTTTGATTGATGAAATCCACCAGATTGGCAGATTCTGCTACACCAAAAAACACTTTGCCCAAGCCTACGCGCGCTTCCCAGGTATCTCCCACGTGCGTGTAAATGAACTCACGAAAGTCAAGGTACGAGCGCTCAGGATCGTGCCGATCCACACGAACAAATGGGGTAATCGTCAGGCTGCCCGCATCGCCGATATCGGTGTAGAGCTCGATTTCTGATGACAGTGAGACCGAGCTTTTTTGATTTGCACTGTGACTGGCTGTATGAGGGAATACTAAAACTTCGGTGCTAACGTTCCCGCGCACATCCCACTGGGCAAAAACTGATGGCGTATAGCAAAGGCTGACCAACAGGCTGGCGATCGCCAACCTGTTGCTCGTAACAAAAGCGCGCATAACAACCCCTAGCGAAGACGTTTTAATGACTTACTGTTGAAATCTTTGTCTGTCAGTCCGGTTTGGAATTTATAGTCAGACCAGGTCAGGATGGTGCGTTTGCCGGTCTGCAGGTTTTCCATCTCCATTTTTCCAGCGCGCCAGAATTTGCCTAAGTGCTGCTCGTATTCTGAAATGCTGAGTGTCTTCAGCGGTGAATTCTTACGGTCAAAGTACTCCACTTTCACAGGTACCATGCGGTCGGTGTCGATGTAGTTGATCAAGCGCGTATAGCCTGAGTGTTCATACGTCGGTACCGCTTCTACTTTATGCACGGCAATACCGTCAACTTCTTCATCACCTAAGTAGGTGTAATCGTACTTTTCCACTTCCTGAGAACTGATATCTTCAAAGGCGAATTCGCTCCCCATGAACGGGCCTGATTTGTTCTTTGAAGAGATCCGCTTAACTCGCTTAAGCGCGGGCAGATATAACCACTGCTCATCCGGTTCGGTCGCGTGTGAGTGAGTCAAGCTGGCTGTACCTTTCACATCCGCTGGTTCATCAAAGATGGATAAGCTTTTATCGCCCGCATCAGTGACTTCCAGAATCTTTGATCGCATTTGACGAATGCTTTCTTTGCCTGCTCTATTAATCAGCGTCATGGTCATGGCGGATTCACTGTCGCCAAAGCCATCGTCCTGGGCTTGTACCGCGGTTGCGATTTCCAGCCCTCGTTGCTTAGCGGCTTCATCTGCCTGCGCAGGGCCCACCCAACTCAGGCAGGTAACGGCTGCTGTAAACAGGATTCCTGCGCTAAAGCCTGCAGGTTTAACCGATCGATTCGTATGTTTGTGCATGATTGTGTACATCCAAGTTATAAATTTAAATGATTGAATAACGTAGATACTGTTAGTGGGTCGATCACTGGCCACCGTCTGTGGCCAGGTCACTAAGCTATTCCGTGGCGATGAGAGCTAGGCTGCACCACCGGTTGGTTGTGCGGTCGGAGGAACGGAAACGCTATCGGTTTTTTCTTTCTTGTCGCCGTCAATAAACATCAACAGGGGCGGGAGGAACAAGAAGTCAACGATCAGTGCCACAGCAATCGTGATAGCGGTGAGTAAGCCCATTTCAGAATTAACCAAAAAGTTTGACTGTGCAATAACCAGGAAACCGCCTACGAGTACGACCGTAGTCACAAACAGTGCAACACCTACGGTATTGAATGCGTAACGCACCGCTTCTTCAGAATTCATGTTTTTCTCGCGTCGTGCTCGTAGATACTTACTCAAAAAGTGAATGGTGTCGTCCACCACGATGCCGAGTGTCATCGCCACCACCACGGAAACTGCAAGACCCACCTGACCCACCAATAGGGCCCACAGTCCAAACGACATCAATGCGGGTGCCAGGTTGGGGATCAGGCTCAGCAGTCCAAACTTCACCGAACGCAAAGCGAATACAAGAATGAGTGATATCAGTACTAACGCGATTGAGGTGCCCGACAACATGCTGATGATGTTTCTCATACCGATGTGCGAGAACATAGCGGTAGGACCTGTTCCAAGTGTTGAAATGGATGGTGTATTTTCGTCCATCCACGTTTTAACTTCATCTTCGAACGCCAGCATGTCTACGGTAGATAAGGTTTCCAGTGTTACCGACATGCGGGTGGTGGATTTATCAAAGTTAATTTGGTTGTTTAAATCCAAGCCGTAGGGCAGAGACATCTCATACAGCAACAGATACTGCGCACTGAGCTCACGCGATTCTGGCAGTCGGTAGTACGTTGGATCATCACCGTGCATGCTGCGGTTCAATCGACGAACCGTTTCGGTTATTGCGCTAACGTGTTGAACTTCTGGGCGAGCCTCCAGATAGCGTTCAAATTGCTCAACTTTGGCCAAAAACTCAGGATTACTAACGCCACCTTCTTCGCCGGAATCAATCGAGTAATCCACTAAGTACAGCCCAGAGAGATTTTCGGTAATGCGATCGGTCTCTACACGAAACGGCACCGTTTCATCAAAGTACTCAACGAACACATCATTCAATTCGTTCTTTGGTGCCAGTGCCGCCAGAGACACCATGATCACACCCATAACCACGAATAACGCTTTGCGTTGTTTAATAACAAAACTGGCAAAGCCATCCATTACTTTCGAGCCTCGGGTGACTTTTGCCTTACCGGCTTTTGCAAACAGCGTGGTGAAGGCAGGCAGAAACGTCATAGACAGAAAGAACGCGAACAACACACCGATGGCTGTGATGTTGCCCAGATCCCGGAACGGAGGTGCATCACTGGCGTTCATACTGAGAAAGCCGATGGCTGTGGTAACGGAGGTTAAGAAAATTGGCATGGCATTGATGCGTAAGCTTTCTACCACCGCGTCTTTTTTAGCAACACCTGCGCGTAAGTTGTGATACAGCGTTACCAGGAAGTGAACGCAATCAGCGACCGCCAATGTCAATATAAGTGTGGGCGCCGACGCCGATGGCGGTGTGAGTTTGTAGCCCATCCAACCGGCGGTTCCCATCGCGGCCATGATAGACATAAGAACAACCAATACGGTGGCAACCATCGAAGTTGGACTGGCGATCAAAATTAATATACCCACGATGATGACGCCAAAAGCCATGGGGATAATCGTGGACATATCCTTTATCGTGGCTTCTGGAAACGCCTGATTCATCATGACGAGGCCAGTGCTGCTGAATTTGATTTCAGGATAACTTGCCTCAATATCGGCAATCATGATGCGAGCGTCTTCAACAGCTAATTGCAGTGCGATCTGTGGATCTTTTAAATCGCGTTCTTCCTTGGGTAACAGCCTATCTTCATCACTGAGCTCACCGGGCATTTCCATGGTTATGTTAACGCCTGTGACTGAACCATCCGGGGATACCAACTTTTTAACTAACGTTGGTTGCGCAAGAGCAGTCTCTCGAATGTAGGTAATATCCTCGGCGCTTAAATTGGTTGGGTCTTCAACCAGATCACTGACAATCAGATCGTCTTCCTCGGCCACCATGTTCTGGTAGTTGGTCAACGAATCCACTCGTACCGAAAACGGGACCTGCCAGGCGCGCGTGGTTAAGTCTGAAACCGCCTGCAGTGTTTGTTCAGAAAACACGTCGCCATCGCTGGGTTCCAGCATGATGAGTATGTTGTCAGATTTTGTGTAGGCCGCCTGTAACTCCTCAAACGCCAGTAATTGCGGGTTTTGATCACTGAAGAACACACGGTAATCGTTAGTGAAGCTTAAGTTTTTTCCACCAGAGGCTAAACCCAGGGTGATTAGTACACTGGCGATAAGAATCAGAACAGGGTGGTTAACCAACCATTGACCGTACCGCTCAATCAACGACGGTTTGACTGGTTCGTCGGTGGTGATAGTGGACATGGGTTACCTCTAAAGTAGTTTGAGTGTTGTTACGGCTGCAGTTGCTGTGCTGCAGATAACTCTTCTTTAAACAAGACGGATTTCAATTCTTGAATCTTTTCAAAACTGCAGCACGAATCCGACATGGGTTTCCAACCCAAGCCGTCGAGCAGTTTTTCCAGCATTAAAACCACGGCCATGGTGGTATCTTCAACGCCAAGTTCGGCAAACGGCAGGTTGCAGGAGCGCAGTGATTCTGCGCCATGGGTCAGAGACCAAAGACCAAACACAATGTCGCTGGCTGAAGCCTGTTGACGAGGCAGATCGCCTGCGTCCATAGCGTCTTCAACGATGGATTTCACCGCGCCAAAAATAGCGCCCTCTAATTCATCGTGGCGTTGGCGCGTAATAGGGGACAGCTTCTCCAATACCTGATCGGTATGGAAGTTCTGCATCATGAGCACATCGTTAAATTCCAACTTTTGGAATACATCGTGTGCAATAAAAAACGCCATTAAGCGTTCCCGATGTGAACCCTGATGCACTAGGGCCCGCCGGCCCAAAGCCAGCATGCGTTGCATCGCGCTGATGCAAAGCTGCCCCAGCATTTCTTCTTTGCAAGGAAAGTGCTGATAGACCGTACCTTTAGAGTACTCCGCCAGTTCAGCGACACGATCCATCGATAATTGGTGGAATCCCTCCTCATGCAATAGCGTGCGCGCAATACTCAAAAAATGCGTATGCCGTTCGGCTATTTCACGTTGTTTTCGGGACAGAGGCGCCATGGAATTTGTCGGCATACCGTGGGTTGTTCCACTTTTATACCGAGAATAGACAACTCGTCAAAAAATGACAACCTGATCGTCAAAAAATGACGGAACGTCAAATGTGAACGCACTTCACCAGTTAAGGGAAATGAAACTCCTTCAAATCGTCCACGCCCAATCGACCCAGGCCTGGCAATTTAAACGCAGGCGGCCAGACATCCACGCCCACTGTTGCCGCCAGCAGGTTGATTTCAATGCCTTCCTCTAAACCGATCAGTAAGCCTGCGTAGCCGCCTAAAGACACTTGCACACCGCGATGACTGGGCGTTCTGGCTGCAAACGCGTTATCAGGCAGATAGTCTTTACCGATCGCCAGTGGGGGCAATTCCAGGCGCAGCTCCGGCACGGCCTTCGCCAGCCAGGCAACAAAGGTGTTGCTGTTGGGGCCGGGCCAAACCTTGTATTGCGTGTTGTACGGGTACGCATCGGCCGCTGCTTCCAGGCGATCAATCATCTGATCAACGTGCGCACCACCGGTGATTTGCCGAAGTAACTGAGGTCGGTTTCCAAACCAGTAACTGTCAGGGTTGCCGCGTCGTTGTCTTACGGTGTTGCCGCCGTATGCACCGTAATAACCAATGACTTCTAAGCGTTCGTAGTAAGCGGCGTCGGAGCGTTTGTACGTCACCCAACTGTGTACGCCCAGATTTCCTCG
Source organism: Granulosicoccaceae bacterium (assembly GCA_020629835.1). Classification (GTDB taxonomy): domain Bacteria; phylum Pseudomonadota; class Gammaproteobacteria; order Granulosicoccales; family Granulosicoccaceae; genus Granulosicoccus. The sequence goes on along the minus strand of JAHDCO010000015.1, from coordinate 25,803 downwards.
CCATCGGGCTGCCCGGGCAGCGTATACCTGAATCACGGCGCCTGGCTGGTTTGCCGGTGGTGCCTGCTCGCTGCTGTCGCGTCGCATCGTCCACCAGGCCGTAGGTTCAGCCTGCATATGCAGCGCCCATTGAATGCCTACCGGTGCCACAAACAACAGTAGAAGAATTCCAAAGGCTAAGAAAAATCGACGCATCAGTCGTATTGCCCCGCTTGTGTGGCGGGCGTAAGATGTTGGTTATGACTCAACGATTGCATAAAAAACGGGCACTAGTCACGGCCAGCGCACAGGGCATTGGCGAGGCCATTGCCAGGGCGTACGCCAGCGAAGGGGCTGATGTATTGGCTACCGACATTAATTCTGAGGTGTTACAGGGCCTGGATACGGTAGAAGGCATCCGTACCCGAACATTGGATGCGACCGATGAAAAGGCTATCGGTGAGTTGGTGACTGCAGAAGGCCCGTTCGACGTCTTGGTCAATTGCGCTGGTGTGGTTCATCACGGTAGTGTTCTTACGTGTACAGAGTCCGAGTGGGACCAAGCGTTCAACTTGAATGTGAAGTCCATGTATCTGACCATTCGTGCTTGCGTGCCGGGCATGCAGTCACTCGGCGGCGGTTCGATTGTAAATATCTCGTCTATCTGCGCCCATCGAGGGTTACCCAATCGCTTCGCTTACAGTGCCAGCAAAGCCGCGGTCATTGGTTTGACCAAATCGGTGGCTGCGGATTTTGTGAGTGAGAACATCCGCTGTAATGCCATCTGCCCGGGAACCGTTCAGAGTCCCAGTCTTGAAGGCCGTATCAACGCATTCGATGATCCTGAAGCGGCTCGAAAGGCCTTCATCGCTCGTCAGCCCATGGGGCGGCTTGGCCTCGCTTCAGAAATTGCTGCGGTGGCGGTGCACTTAGGCAGTGACGAATCGGTATTTACCAGCGGTATACAAATCAACGCTGACGGCGGCATGTCTATCTAGGCTAGTGTGTGTCGTCTTTATCTTTTTTTGACGCGTGCAACGGCGCGTGCAATGACGCGTGCAACGGCTCATGCAATTGCGCGTGCACTGGCGTGTACAACGTGCGGCGTGCGACATGCAACATGCAATGCACAACAACAGGTGAACAATGAGTAAAGAATCGGTCGGTTTTATCGGCTTGGGTGCCATGGGTGTGGGTATGGCGGCAAACATCCTGAAGCATGGCTACAGCCTCACGCTGATGGCGAACAAGCGGCGCGAGCCAGTGGATCGCCTGGTGGCATTAGGCGCAACGGAAGTCAATACCCCAAAAGAAGTTGCGGCGGCCTCCGATGTCGTTATTGTTTGTGTTACCACCAGTGAAGTGGTTGAGAATCTGGTGTTTGGTGATGACGGCTTAATGGCTGGGGCAAAGCCGGGTTTTTTGTTAATTGATTGCGGGACCTCTCAACCAACATCCACAAAACGCATCGGTGCAGCGTTAGCCGAAGCCGGTGGGTCCATGATGGATGTGCCCCTGGGACGCACGCCACAGGCAGCGGAAACCGGTACGTTAAACATGATGGCAGGGGGCAGTGTGGAAGATTTTGAGCGTGCTAAACCTCTGCTTGAAACCATGTCTGAAAATTTATTTCATCTTGGCGAATTAGGTACGGGACACACCATCAAGCTGTTGAACAATTCAATGTCGTTATCTCTGGCGGCCTTGACTGCAGAAATCGTAGGCACAGCGAAGGCGGCCGGTGTGGACTTAAAGCAATTGCATGAAGTGATGTCCGCAGGTCCGGTACACAGTGATTTGTTTGATTGGGTTATGGCGGCTCCGTTGGAAAACGATGAAAGTCGCATGGCGTTTTCGTTGGTAAATGGTTTGAAAGACGTTCGTTACTACAAACAGTTTGCCGATGATGTAAATGGCTATAACACCATCGCCAGCGCAGCGGAATCGTTGATTGCACCGGTCGTTGAACGTGGCCACGGCGAAGAAACCATCCCTGCATTATGCCGTCATATACCTAACAACCGTTAAAGCTTATGTCTAACGATACGTCCCCCATTGTCTGGCTGCGTGAGCGCGATACAACCCAACCGTTACTGATACTGGATGAACAAGATAGCGTCGGTGTTGCGTTACGCGCGCTAACGCCTGGGGAACGGGTGTGCGGTGTGGAAGTGCTGCAACGTATACCGAAAGGGCACAAGATGGCTTTGCAGGGCATTCCGGAAGGCACCCCGGTATTAAAATACGCTCAGTCCATTGGTGTTGCCAGTCGTTACATTGGTGCTGGGGAACAGGTGCACACCGATAATCTGATGTTTGTTGACACAGAAGACGAAGCGTTAAGCGATCAATACTTAACACCGGTGCAGCCTTCGCCAACCGATACGTTCGAGGGCTTTCACCGCCGGGATGGCCGAGTAGGAACGCGCAATTTTGTGGCCGTCATCAGCAGTGTCAATTGCTCTGCCACGGCCGCACACACCATCGCCAACCATTTCAGTAGCGCAGAACTTGCGAACTACCCCAATCTGGATGGCGTTGCCGCGTTCGCGCATGGCACCGGTTGTGGTCTTGCCGATAGCGGTGAAGGGTTCGATAACCTGCAGCGGGTTTTTGCAGGCCTTGCCACCCACCCGAATGTGGGAGGCGTTTTATTCGTGGGCTTAGGCTGTGAAGTCAGCCAGGTGCAGTCCATCCTGTCGGTCAATCGATTGCAGGAAGGCCCGCTGTTGCGAACGCTGAATATCCAAAGCTGCGGTGGCCACAGAAAAACGGTTCAGGCGGGTGTTGATATTGTTAACGATATGTTGGCGGAGGTGAATCTTTGTGTAAGAAAACCAGCCAGCGCCAGCCACTTAAGTCTTGCTTTGCAATGTGGCGGTTCCGATGCATGGTCGGGCATTACCGCAAACCCGGCGTTAGGTTATGCCGCCGATAAATTGATCCGTCAAGGCGGTACTGCGGTGTTGGCAGAAACTCCTGAAATCTACGGTGCGGAACACCTATTGATGCGCCGTGCAATATCGGCCGATGTTGCGCAGGATGTGTTGGGTCGTGTGCATTGGTGGCGTGACTATGTCGCGCGTAATCATGGCTCGTTAGATAACAACCCTTCACCGGGCAATAAGTTGGGCGGGCTGACCACCATATTAGAAAAATCACTGGGGGCTGTTGCCAAAGGTGGAACCACACCCTTAGTGCGTGTAGCACCTTATGCGGATCGGGTAACCGAAAAAGGCCTGGTGTTTATGGATTCGCCTGGGTATGACCCAGCCTCGGTTACCGGTCAAATAGCAACTGGCTGTAACTTGGTATCGTTCACAACGGGGCGCGGCTCAACGTTTGGCAGTAAACCTTCCCCGTGCTTAAAGATTGCGACCAATTCAGACATGTACAACACGCTCAGTGAAGACATGGATATCAACGCCGGTACGATTGTGTCTGATGGCGAAAGTGTTGCTGATGTGGGTGAACGCATTTATCGAAGATTATTGGAAGTGGCTTCCGGTGATCGAACATTCAGTGAACAGCACGGTTTAGGCGATAACGAATTCGTTCCTTGGCAGATTGGTGCCACGATGTAATCGCGTATTGCGCAATGCCATTATTCGTCAGAATAATGGCATTAATAGCATCTAAAAACTCTCTTAAAGTTGCACCTTGATGCATGCAACATTGCCGAACGTGACAGCTACGCGGGATTAGCTGACGTCGGCCCAACAATGCGTTCATACTCGCTTGAAACGAAGGATTGTGAAGCCATGAGCGCACAATCCAAGCACTTTCAAGGAACTCTGATCACCATGCATCCGTTGATTCAGCGCATTGTTAACAGCCAAAGGATTTGGTTCGCTCTTATCAGCTTTATCGCAACGCCCGTCTTTGCCGCCGGTCAAGCACCTACAACCCCGGATAACCTCAACGCAAGCGTTAACGGTTCGGTGGTGTCGTTAAGCTGGTCGGCATCTACCGACGATGACCCCGATGGTGTTGCGGGTTACAACGTCTACCGTAACGATCAGTATGAAACGACGGTGCTTGAAAACCAGTACACAACGGACATTAATCCCGACCAACTCACCCAATTTTCTGTTGTTGCTTTTGACCACGCCCCGGTAATGTTCTCAGCACGTTCTGAAAACGTTTCGGTGCCTGATTCGTTGGTGCCTTCGGATTTAACGATACCGCCGAGTACACCGAGCGGATTAACCGGCACGTTTGAAGGCGATAGCTTACAGCTCACATGGCTGGCATCCACTGACGATGAAGCGGTTCGCGGGTACAACGTGTATCGCGATAATCAGTATTTGGATACCGTTACCACCGAAGCCTGGGTCGGAACGGTTAACCCGGACACCGTGCATCGATGGTCCGTGGTGGCCTTCGATATTCGAAATAACTTCTCGGCGCAATCGGATGCGCTTCGCTTACCTGCGGATAGTGCTGCGGACACAACCATTGCTCCAACGACACCAACCGGCGTCTCTGGTGTTTGGTCGAACGGGGTGGTCAGTGTGAATTGGGAACCCGCCACGGATGACTTTCGAGTGGCAGGCTACAACGTGTACGTGGACGGAGCTTACTTAACCACCGTGTTTGATACGGTGTATTCGGCCGACCAGCCAAGTGATGCACCGCGTGAATACAGCGTGGTGGCATTTGATGATGATGGAAATTTTTCGCCAAATTCAGTCGCAGCGACCGTGCCGGTTCCCGGTGAACCGATCGATCGAACTGCACCACCGTCGGTACCGGCTAACGTCGTTGCCGCCACAGAAGCGCAGGGCAGTGGGTACCTTGCTACGTTGATGTGGGAAGACTCTGTCGACAATACTCGAGTGGCTGGGTACAACGTTTATGTTAATGACGGCTATCACGCTACTGTTTTTTCAAATGAATTCTCCCTAGGTCTAGTGCCTGGCGAAGTGGTGGCATTCAGCGTGGTTGCCTTTGATCCGGATGGCAATTTTTCAGCGCGCTCAGCCTCGGTTCGAGCCTCCAGTGATTCCACGCAAACCACAAATGAAGCACCGGCCGCACCAAATAATCTACGAGGGACTTACACCGACGACGGTTCAACGGCGCGCGTTTTTGTGCAGTGGGATGAGGCCGAGGACGACTTGGGTGTGGCTGGCTATAACGTGTACGTCGATGGCGGTTATGCCGCGACGGTCTTCACAACGCAGTACTCCACTGAAGTCGCATCCGGGCAATCAGTCGATGTACAGGTCGTGGCTTTCGACGTTGAGAAGTTGTTTTCACCCATTTCAGAGCGATTAGAGCTACCTGAGTCTGGTAACCGTGCACCGTTTGTCCCCGGCATTGAAGATCAATTTATCGTGGCCGGACCGTTATGGGAGTTTGTGGTGGCACCCATAGACCCAGATGGCGAGACACCGGGACTGTTGATCACAGGGTTACCTGAAGGCATGCAGTCAGTGGATAATTTTGATGGCACGCGCAGTTTGCTTTGGAGCCCATTACAACCGGATGTCGGTGTGTATTCGATTCGAATCCTGGTGATTGATGCAATTGACAGCTCGGTGACCACTGAGCACACGATTACCATAGAGGTTCGTCTGCCTGAGGATTTGACGCTGATACCGAATCACCCACCAACCATCGATGCCATCGATGATTATGTTGTAAGCCAAGGTGATTCATTTACGCTGCGGGTTAAGGCGGTCGATGCTAACGGCACCGTGCCCAGCTTAACGTTGGAAACTGAACTTGCCGGTGCAACGTTTGAAGAGCATCCCAACGAGCCACGTATGCGATTGCTGCGTTGGACGCTGCCCGACGATTTCACAGGCATTCAAACGTTTGATTTTCGTGCTGAGGATGCTGATGACCCAAGTATGGTCGCTACAGCAACTGCGCACTTAGAGGTTCGAGACGCCAGCGCGTTTGTGTTGCCAGGCGAGCGGTTACGTACGCTAGCCGATGCACACGGTTTGGAATTAGGTTATGCATCGCTGGTGGAAATTTCTGAGCAGCCTGATGCTGCGGTGTACGAAAGGATTGCTGGCGCTGAATTCAATATGGTGACCGCTGAGAATTCAATGAAGTGGGGTTACATTAATCCTGAACCCGATCGCTGGCGTTATGAAGATGCGGATCGGTTGGTTGGTGTGGCAAAGGCTAACAACCAAGCGTTGCATGCACACGCATTGGTTTGGTACACGCAGTTACCACCGTGGGTTATGAATTCTGAGGTTATGGCGCGAGAGGGCTTAATGAATGGATTCATTGATGCGATGGTCAGTCGCTACAACGCCGATGTCGCTGTGTGGGATGTGGTGAATGAGGCGCTATCTGAAGACGGTGGCATGAGACCATCGATTTGGTATGAAGCGATGGGTGAATCTCACATCGACAAAGCGTTTCAGCGAACACGCAGTGCCGGTGCGACCGGGCAACTGATTTATAACGACTACGATATCGCGATGCCCGGGCCAAAATCTGACGGATTGATTGCCTTGATGACGCGGTTGGTGAACGACGGTGTACCGGTGGATGGGGTGGGTTTTCAAATGCATTTGAATGCGGACTTCGCCGACTTTACCGGCGTCTCAGAAACCTTTGCAAAGGTTAGAGACCTTGGCCTGGATGTGTACATAACCGAGCTGGATGTTTCTATTCTTGATGGGCAAACCGAGGCACAACAGGCCGAGGTGTACGCGGGTGTATTAGCGGCGTGCTTAAATGAACCGGCGTGTAAAGCACTGCAAATTTGGGGATTTACCGACCGGTATTCCTGGCGAAAAGCACACAATCCATTGATACTGGACGAGAATTACCAACCCAAACCCGCTTATCAAGCGTTACAGGAAGGTTTTTTACTGCCGTAGCAATAAGAAACCACAGCACCGGTGAGTCGTTAAGTGACAGAAGCCATTAGTCGGTACTTGCTCCAACACGATATGTTGTATTACGCCTTGCTGTTGGTGAATGTACTGCTGATTATCCTGGCGCCCTGGTTAATTCGATTTATTGCAGGGCCCAAACGAGAGTGGCGGGAAGGTGAGGGCGAACTGACCGAACGTTTCTGGACGAATGTGGTGCGGGGCTTAAACGTTGTTGTGATTGCTTTACTGGGTCACTTTCGTTTCTTTGGTCAGTACTCTGGTGATGCCAGCGACAACATCGGTGTGAAAGTCATATCGATTCTGGTCGTGCTGTATTTGAGCTATTTGGCGGTAACGCTTTTTGCCCGTCTCGTTCGAAAACGGTACGGGAAAGCGGTTCAAACCGGGGCTTCGGTTCGCATAGCGGACACCTACGCGTCGCGTATATTAAGTTTGTTCGTCACCGTCTTCATCAGCTTAATTGCGTTGATATCCATCGTTCGCATTGCAGGCTTCAGTAGCCTGCTTGAAGCTGGGGGTGTCATCGGGTTTATTGGCGTCATGCTGGCGCTTACGCAGGGTGCGTGGGCCCCGGATATTATTAGTGGGCTGATAATCCTGAACACACGGTTACTCGGTGAGCGTGATGTCATTCGCATAACAGAAGGTGGCGAAGAACTGTACGCCATCGTGCACCGAACTCGTGCATTCCATACAGAACTACTGAATCTAGTGGACAATCATCGATTGATGATCCGCAATTCGAAATTACGCGATCACACGGTACACAACCTGTCCCGCTATGCATCCGCCAAGGGGTTACGCGAAAGCCTATCGTTTAAACTGGGGTATAACGTGCCGCCGAACGAGGTACGTGCACTGTTTCAAAGCGCCTATGAGCAAGCCGAAGCGGACGACTTAGCGATTGAGTTTCAGCATCCGCTGGAGGTTCGACTGCAGGACGCAGGAGATCACGCGATTGATTGGTCGGTTCATTACTATACAAAGAACGAGCAGGCGCTAATCGCAACCCGCCAGGCGTTCCGTGAACGAATTCTCGACGCAGCCTTGACACAAAAAGTGGATTTATCCACCCCCATCACACTTTCACAAAGCGTCTAACTTTTTGCCGCTAGTATGAACAAAAGTGCGTCATAAAACAGAACGCCACGCCGCTATCACGTTGAGCTTGGTTGTATGTGGTTCTAATGACGGTTTACTATTTCCATTTCAGTCGACGCGAATGGTGCGTCATGTCAGCCCTGATGGGCTGCGCTGTACTGTTGATTCTGGTCGTAAGCTATCGAATCACGTACCTCCAGGAATGGAACCGAATCAATGAAACGGCTTCGGCCATCACCCAGGATTTGGATCGCGCCATGGGTGAATCGCGGGTCGTTCTAAAAACCCTGGCAGCGCTTGGACGCGGCAGTATGGGCCAGGAATCGCTTTTCGATGTTGAATACGCTAACGGGGTTCTATCCAGCAACCCAGGCATTGTGAGTCTAGGACGGTTTGAGCAGAACCAATCGGGATTGACACACGTTGCGGCGCGCGGATCCGCCTTCGCTTTAAACAAAGCGAATGAAGCCGAATTCACCGATGTTGTACAGACCGCGCTGAAAGACGCCATCCTGTCGAAGTCGATGGCTACAATACAAACGCCCGGCAATTGGCCTGACCAAAGCCACTATGTATTTTTCCAACCGGGCTACCGGTATGAAGATACATCGCTGCCCGCAGGTGAAAGGCAAGCCTCATTGTTTGGTGGCTACTGGGTAAGCTTCAACGTGGACAAGGTATTAAACGGGTTCTACGCCAACAGTGAAACCGCGCGTATTCGTACCGAGGTGGTCTTGCGCGACCCCAGTCGGTTTGGAAAGCCAACCGTCGATGCGAGTTCGGGTGCTGAAATTACTGATTTTCAAGTCGAGTATCCGGCTGCCCGAGAGTTGTGGTTCTGCACGTTATTTGCGCCGATCAATAATTCACGTTTGATGGTGTTGGGAAATCGCGCGGTTGAAATATCGGTCAAAGGCACGCCTGGGTTTACCACGGCGGGCATGATGCTGATGATGTTTATGCTGGTGTTTTTGTTTACCAGCTGGTTGGTGTTTTTATCGGTGGTGTTTATCCGGCGCCGTGCAACTCACCAGAACATGCAAGCCTTACGTGCCATTACACAGGAACGTGCACAGGCTGAACGCACATTCAATAGCATCTCTGAATGCGTTATCGCAATCGACGACAAATTAAACATCACCTACTTAAACAGTGCGGCAAGCCGTGTCATTGCGTTTAATAATGAAGCGGTTGTGGGGCAGTCCATTCTTCGCATTGCTCGCTTATACGATATTGATAATACGGGTGATTTGTATGATTTAAAAGCTGCGCTAGACACATTGGATATTGGCGAATCAAAGGAAGTGGATGTTTCGCTGTACGACAAAAACCACGTCGCGCAATCGATGTTGCTGTCTATGACCAACACATCAGAGAATTTATGTCATGCGGCGCGATTTACGTTAGTGTTGCGGGATGTTTCTGCGGAGCGTGCACTCACGCGCGAACTTGAATACCAGGCTAACCATGATTCACTGACTGGCGTTTGGAATCGGTATTATTTTGAAAAACGCCTCATTTCGTTAATAGAGCAGGCACGGAAGAAGGATGTAACACATTCGCTGGTTTACATGGATCTTGACCAATTTAAGATTGTCAACGATACCTGCGGCCACGCAGCCGGAGATCGCCTGCTGAAAGGGCTGACCACGAATTTGGCATCGGTACTGCGACCGGGTGATGTGTTAGCGCGGTTGGGTGGTGATGAATTCGGGTTGTTAGTTATAAACGCCACACACGACGAAGGTGTGCAGGTGGCGAAACGGGTATACGACTTTTTTCAGAATTCTGTTTTTTGTCACGACGGCAACGCGTTTCCTGTGAGAGCGAGTATTGGATATGTTCCGATTAATAAATCCAGTCGGGATATCAGTGATGTACTGTCCGCTGCTGACATGGCCTGTTACACCGCAAAAGATGGGGGGCGCAACGGTTTAAACGTCTATTCAGAAGAAAATGCGCATATCGCACAGCGTCATCAGGACATGAATTGGTTGTCCCGCTTACAGCAGGCATTAAAAGAAGATCACTTTAAGTTACTTGTGCAAGCGGTGGCAGATTGTCGAACCAAGGAAGTCAAGCACTACGAGTTTTTACTGCGTTTAGCCAAACCGGATGGATCGATCGTTACCCCTATGCAGTTTATTCAAGCGGCTGAACGCTACGATTTGATGAAAGACATCGACCGTTGGGTCATCAAAGCAGCAACGCAACAAATCGCAGAGTTTCATCAGGCGTTGGGTGGGCACTGCAGTTACTCAATAAACCTGTCGGGTCAATCAGCTGCCGATGAAACGTTACTTCCGTTTATTGAAGAGTGTTTGATGAACACCGGGGTATCGCCGTCATGCGTTTGGTTTGAAATAACTGAAACCGCTGCGATTACCCATTTTCATGTGGCAGTGGAATTGATTCAAAGACTCAAAGCGATGGGCTCGAAAGTTGCCCTGGACGATTTTGGCAGTGGTTTGAGTTCGTTCGGTTATTTAAAAAATCTACCGGTTGATATCATTAAAATTGATGGGCAGTTTGTTAAAAATCTGGACACCGATTGCATTGATCGCGAAATGGTCAGAGCGATCCATCGGGTGGCACAGACGATGGACATAACCGCAGTAGCTGAATTTGTAGAAACGGAAAAAGCACTAGAACAATTAGCGGAAATCGGCGTCGATTTAGCGCAGGGCTATCACATTGCCCGGCCATGCACAATACAAGAAGCGATCAGTCAGCACGAAGACAAAGTGCTTGAACGCAGCGTTAAATTGGGTGGAGGTTTCTCTAGCGCGGCGTGAAAATGTTACCCTTACGCGCATGAAATCGGCCGCTGAAGCTCTACGCCTTCTTCGCGAAGGTAACCACCGTTATACCCAGGGTATTGTTGATCCGGACGTTGTTGATCGCCGCAGTGCCGCGTCGCATTATATTGAAAAGCAAACGCCCCATTCGATTGTTATCGGTTGTTCTGACTCTCGTGTACCTGTCGAGCTTTTGTTTGATCAAGCGCTTGGCGATGTGTTCGTCATACGGGTGGCTGGTAATATAGTGAGTCGTGCCCAACTAGGCAGTGTTGAATTTGCTGCGTCTTTCTTTGGTACCCGGCTTGTGGTTGTGCTTGGCCATAGCGGGTGTGGCGCGGTTAAAGCCGCATTGCAACATCGGCAAAATCCATCCCCCGTAGTTTCTCCTAATATTCAATATCTCATTGATGCGATAGAGCCCAATATTGCATCGGTACCGGTCAATGAAGATACCGATGACAGCGACATCACGCATGACGTGCATGATCAGGCGATGCGTGCCAATGTACTTGCCGTAGTCAATAAACTTTGCGCTGAATCAGAGCTTCTCAAGTCATTGAGCGAACAAGATGGGTTGACGATTGTCGGCGCTGAATACGATGTGCACAGCGGCCGTGTCGCGTTTCTTGAGACTGCCTAGTCGGACGTAAATTCGGCTTTTATTGCGTTGGTGTGCTGTCCGGTTTGGGGCACCGTCGGCGCTTGCTCAGATCGACTTGCGTGGTGCTTAAACGGGTGCGCCGGTAGAGACAGTACTTGACCCGAGGAGGCGCGAACGGTGCGCCGTCGAAGCCCAACGTGTGCCGCTAATTCTTCCACAGAGTTCATAGCTCCAAACGCGATATCCGCTTGTCGCAGACGATCCCGAAATGTAACCGCCTGCCATTGGCTTACGATGTCTTGCATGAGGTCATCCAATTGCGTTCGGTTCTCTACGCGAGTTACGTTCGATGCAAATCGTGGATCATCGACCCACTCCGGCCGATCAAAGGTGACGGAGCACAATCGTGCCCATTCGGCTTCATTTTGAATCGACAACAACGTGAGTGCCCCATCAGCGGATTTATACGCACCATAGGGGGCAATACTGGGGTGATGTAAGCCGCTGGGGGAGGGTGCGCCGTTACCAGTTTCAGCATGGATTAACGGTACGCTCATCCATTCGGCGGCCACATCAAACAGTGAAACATCCACTCGACTGCCGATACCGGTTATTCCTCGTTGAATCAAGGCCTCGAGCACCGCCCCATAGGCGGTTACCCCGCAACCGATATCACACAGTGAAACCCCAATTCTTCCCGGGTTGCCCGGTACGCCCGAGACGGATAACAGACCAGATTCAGCCTGCACTAACAAGTCGTAGGCTTTTAAGTGTTTGACATCAGCCGACGCGCCGTAACCGGACAAGTTGCAAGTAATCAAACGTGGGTACAGGCGTCGTAGTTTGTCATCATCCAGTCCGTGCCGACTCAACACACCCGGTGCTAAATTTTGTACGAACACATCGGCCTTGGCCAATAGCCGGTGTAATAACGCAAGATCTTCGGCGTGTTTGTAATTCAGTGTGACTGACTCCTTACCATGATTGAGCCACGCAAAGTAACTGCTGTCACCTGCCGCTGCCGTATCGTACCCACGCGCAAAGTCGCCGACTTCGCGTTCAAGTTTTATGACTCGAGCGCCACTGTCCACTAAACGAGCAGTGCACAGCGGCGCAGCAACCGCTTGTTCCATGGCCACAACGGTTAGGCCCTGTAATGGTTGGTTCAACGTCTGTTACCTAAAATCAAAAAAACGCTTTCAGCACGGTGTGGCACACTCTACTGTATTCAAAGATCGGTGACTAACCTTGATCGTTTCGAAGAGTCATGCGTGTGTAAAGCTTTTGTTGATACTCAACGTATTTCTGTGGCTGTGGTGTTTTGTTCCGATGAGCGCGGCGGGTGCCGACAAACCCACGCTTGCATTGCAGGTTGAGTTGCCCACAGAGCAGCTGTCAACGTGGCTCGACGATGCCATGACTGATGCCTTAACCGGCACTGGTCAAAAACGTGTATGCCAACGTGTTCTGGGAATCAAGGTATGCGGTACTGCATCGTGGCAGTACGACGTTACGCGAATTGGCCCGTCTGCAGTCATGGCACCGACGACTGACAATCCACAGGTACGATTGCAAGTGCCACTGGATGTGGCTGCATTGGTGGGTGTATCGGGGGATGCGGCCAGAGTTTTAGGGTTATCTTCAGTGCCTGTACAAGCGAAGCTGGCGCTGCGGGTTGGCGCTGATATAACGGCGGCGCCTGATGGTTGTCCAAAGGTTGCGCTATCGATCACCCCTGACTGGATCAGCGATCCAACCGCGGTGTTGTTCGGGAAAGTGACCTTCAGCCTGAGTCGCGTTATCGAAGACGTTATTGCCCGACAAATCCAGCCGTTGGAAGCTCGGCTAAATCATGCAATGAACTGCAGCACGCTGGCGCAGCAGTTGCAGCCCTTGATCGCACCGTGTTACGTCAATATAAGCGATGAACGCGTAGGCCCGACCTTAGCTAAAGTGCAGCTCCGGCAATTGCATTGGGCCATGCCTAAATCGAGCGATGACACGGTCCTGTCTGTGGCAGTGGGTTTGAGTGTTGAAACAGAATTTCAAGTGGGGGTAGCGGCTGAAGACCTGGCAAGTCGCTTGGTAGCCCAGTCTTGCGAAACCGCCCTTAAACGCTTATCGCTCGTTAAGGGATCCGCCGGAGAGTCAAGTGGGGAATCCGATGGTGTGCGGGGTGGTGAGTCCGGCAGTGAGTCCGGTAGTGCATCCGGTGATAAGACGAAAAGCTCAATTGCTGACGACTACCGGTGGGTGACGTTTCATCATGAGCCAATCGGTAGGGCTGCCCAGCCCGTCGCGGTGCTTACAACCTTTGCAGCGCTTAGTGAGTATGCGCAACGACATTACGATGATCGTCTGGCGAAAAAGTCGTTGGATGAGAGCTCGGTTCTGCTGAGTGATTGGTCAGTGGACGGTGCTGACAATGGGCCCACGGCAGCTACTGAGTCGACAGAACGCTTGGCAGAACGCACGGCAGAATCTACTGCGCGTATTGAGACTTCGTACCTTAATGTGGCTGCGGATTTTCAAGCTAAATTACCTGAGGATCAGGGGTTTTTAGCGCGGATGTTCCGATTTTTTACACCAAAAGATACCGTGCTCAGCGGGCGTGTTTCCGTGCTGGCGAAACCCGTTTGGGATTCAGCTGCTCATGAATTGAGCTTGGCCGATGTAAGCACAGAAATTACATCCACTGACTCAGAGTCCACACCCATGATGCAACGTGCCGCTTACGAATTAATTGAGCGTACGGTACAAAAACGCATCAGCGAGGAATCGCCCTGGGCGATGGCAGACGCGTTGGACAACCTTAACGCTTCGATTAATCGCACCGTGGATAACGCTGTGGCTTCACGTGCGGCGTTATGGCTGGATGAGAGTGATCAGGGGTGGACGCCAGGTACCGTGCAATTGCGAGTCGATGATGTCTCTACCACCGTAGCAGGATTAGCGCTGAACGCAAATTTACAAACTGAATGGCGACTGCGGTTATCCACTCGGGCTTGGCCAACGGTTAGCTGGCAGAACGTGCGGTAATCACAAGCGATAGTTGAACGAGATCGCGGTGGTGTCATCGGTGATTGCAGGTTGTCCGTCTATTCGCTGTTGAATCACGCGGTAGCCCAGCGTGACTGCGAGGGTGTTTAAGTAAACCGTTACGCCGATTTCAGCCTGGGTTTCGGTTACGGCGTCTGAGAAATTACCGGTTGTGTTCAACGAAAATTGAGCAAACTCCGATAACGTTTGTTGATAGGACGCTCTGGCGCGCGTGAACGGCTGATTGACATCGTCCAGGCCAACCTGACTAAACACCAATTGCCGGGCACCAGCTGCCAATTCAACAAAAGCCGATTGCGTGGGTGTGGACAGCAATTGGTAGCCAACGCCTAAGGTTTGTGTGGTTTCGCGATCAATGCCAATTGGCTTATCGGTCCTGAAGGTTAATTCCCCTAACGCGTATAGATTTGGGTTAAACCAGTAACGGGGGCGGTACCCCGCCTCATAGCTATCATCCCCGGAATTGAGTATCCAATCGGCGTATAAGTAGTGGGACAAGGGCCGCGTTGCGTTGTTGAGTGAAAAACGCAAACGGCTGGATTGTTCTCCGTTGCGTATGACCGCGCCACCTTCAAGGCCTGCGTCCCAGTCGGCAAAAGATGGAGCGCTCATCGAGGCTAGAACCAGAGTGAGTGTGGCCAACCATCCACGCGTTCCGCGGGTAGGGCGCAATGGCGCTGGTACCCAGCTTATGAGTTTTGGGTATATGTCCTTCGAAGCCATTGATTTTCCGTTATATTTCACGCATAACACGTACTCATTCGTCCGCATTAGCTTAGGTAAGTCATGAGTCTGGCTCGCGTACAGTCGTTGTCAATCAGTTTCGGCGATAAACCGGTCTTGTCAGACGCCTCAGTGGCTATTGACAGCGATCAGAGGATTGCTTTGGTTGGCCGCAACGGCACCGGCAAATCCACTTTGCTGAAGTTACTGGCGGGCCTGCAACAGCCGGACTCAGGTGAGATTGTCTTTCGCCAGGGGGTAACTGTTTCGTATTTGCCGCAAGATGTGCCCACGCGCCAACCCGGAACGGTTGCCAGTGTGGTGGCCGGCGCGCTCGGAGATGTCGGGCAGCACTTAATTGACTACGAAGCCGTGGTGGCAGCCATGGCGGAAGGGGCGGATGTTGGCGATAAGCTGGCTCGCATACAGGCCAAAATTGATGCGGTTGACGGCTGGCGGTTATCTCAGCGCATTGATGAAATCCTGTCCCGTATGGGGCTGGATGGCGGCGTGGAGTTCGACACCTTGTCAGGCGGGCTGCGGCGGCGCGTGTTACTGGCTAAAGCCTTACTTAATGACCCGGATATCCTGCTACTGGATGAGCCCACCAACCATCTGGATATCCCGTCTATTGAGTGGTTAGAACAAACGCTCCTGGGCCTGCGTTGCACCATAGTGTTCGTTACGCACGATCGTGCCTTTTTGAAAAAGTTGGCGAATCGCATCATAGAACTTGATCGAGGGGTGTTGACGGATTGGCCGGGTAATCATGACAAGTACCTAACCGGTAAAGCCGCGGCTTTGGAAGCGGAAGCGACACAAAACGCCTTGTTTGATAAACGCCTGGCTGAAGAAGAACGTTGGATAAGACAAGGCATTAAAGCTCGGCGTACCCGTAACGAAGGGCGAGTCCGTGCGTTAAAGCAAATGCGGTTGGAACGAAGCCAACGCATTGAGCGACAGGGGTCGGCGCAACTTAGCGCAAACGTGGGATCAAAGTCTGGCAAGGTTGTCGTGGAAGCCGAAGGCATCGGCTTCAGTTACGACAATAAGCCAATTGTTAAAGGCTTTTCCACCACCATTTTACGTGGCGATAAAATTGGGGTGGTTGGTCCCAATGGTGTGGGTAAATCGACCTTAATCCGATTGCTTTTGGGTGAATTAGAACCCACCGCTGGTTCGGTAAAACTCGGTACGCATTTGGATATCGCGTACTTTGATCAGTTGCGCGCGCAGTTGCGGCAGGACCTATCGGCCATGGATAACGTCAGTGGTGGTCAAGACATGATAACCATCAACGGCGAGACCAAACACATCATTGGCTACTTACAGGATTTTTTATTTTTGCCTGCTCGAGCACGCGCGCCGATTACGGCATTGTCTGGTGGTGAAACCAATCGATTAATGTTGGCAAAGTTATTTTTAAAACCCTCTAATTTCCTGGTACTTGACGAACCGACCAATGACCTGGATGTTGAAACCCTGGAGTTACTGGAGACCCTGGTAGCCGATTACCCAGGCACCGTATTGGTCATCAGTCACGATCGGGAATTTTTAGACAATACGGTTACCAGTACTCTGGTGTTTGGAAGAAACGGGCGCGTATACGATTACGTTGGCGGCTACTCCGATGCCATGCGCCAGTACGAAAAACAAACGAGCCAGTCAAAGCCTGCCGTGTCAAAAGGGCAGAGTCATAAAACCAAGGCATCAGATAAAGCAGCGAACAACTCATCTGCTAAAACGCAAAGTGAAGGAACATCGGGTAACCCGCCTACTGTCAAAGCAGTGAAGTTAAGTTACAAGGATCAACGTGAGCTCGATGGCTTACCCGCCGCGATAGAAAAAGCCGAAGGTGAACTGGATACACTGCAAACGCAAATGAGCGCGCCGGATTTTTACACCAGCGGTAAGGACACCACCCAGGTAATAGAGGCCGCTGAAGCGGCTGAAGCCGCGTTAGAAAAATTATTCACCCGCTGGGATGAGCTTGACTCGTTGCAAAGCGGGAAAACCGCTTGAACTTGGAACCTTTGTTATGACCAATGCACCCACTGCATTAGATTCGTTAACCGCGTTCAGTGGTGACTTCACACAGCAAGAGGCACTACCGGATAACGCAATTCATGCGGTCACCGACGTGTTGCGAACCGGGCGTTTACACCGCTACAACCCCGTACCTGAATCGCAATCGGTGGTGTCCCGTTTAGAAGCTGCGTACGCACAGTGGCAGGGTCAAAATTACTGCCTGGCCTGCGCCTCCGGAGGGTACGCCATAGCAACGGCGTTACGCGCTTTAGGTGTTCAGCCTGGTGATGTGGTGATGACGAACGCGTTTACTTTGGCACCTGTTCCTGGCGCTATCCAGTCGGTGAATGCGCAAGCGGTATTAGTGGAAGTGACGGATGACCTGGTACTCGATTTAGACGACTTTACGACTAAAGCGGCAGCGCACCCCAACACGGTGTTATTGGTTTCGCACATGCGTGGTCATTTGGTTGATATGCGAGCCTTAATGGCGATTGCTAACGACTTCAACATTACAGTGGTTGAGGATTGTGCACACACGATGGGTGCCACGTTGCACGGAACCCGCAGTGGTAACTTTGGTCATGTGGCCTGTTTTAGTACGCAAACCTATAAACACATGAATTCGGGAGAAGGTGGCTTTCTAACCACGAACGATGCCGAGCTCGCTGCGCGGGCGATTGTGCTGTCCGGATCTTATATGCTGTACGAACGACATGGTGCAGCACCCGCGCCTGATGTGTTCGACGCCATCCGTCTGGAGACACCCAACTGTTCGGGGCGTATGGATAACGTTCGCGCTGCGATGTTATTAGCACAACTTGATGAGCTGGATACTAACCTGACTCGATGGAATGAAAGGCACGATGCAATGCATCGTGCGATTGCAGAATCCAATCGTTTGGTACTGCCCACCGCGGTCGATGGTGCCTTAAGAATTGGCAGCTCCTTACAGTTCAGAGCACCGTGGTTAGATGCTGAAGGGTGCGAGCGATTTATGGCGCGCTGCAGTGAGTGGGGTGTGGATTTAAAGTGGTTTGGCAATCCGGACCCGGTGGCGTTTACCAGCCAACATCGCAGCTGGCACTACGTAAAGCCGCACGAACTACCGCATACCGATTCAGTTTTGGCAACGCTGTTTGATGTACGCATACCGTTAACGTTTTCCGTTGAAGACTGTACTCATGTTGGACAATTGATTACAGCTGTTGCGGCAACGATTGACGATGAGTGAGGCCTCGTCCACCGAACGTCGAGTTGGGTTTGCGATCGCTTTAAACTTACTGGCCTTTTTCTGCTTTGCCACCATGGATACCGGTGCAAAGTGGTTGGTTACCACTGCAATGACTGCCTTGCAGGTGACGTGGCTGCGTTACCTTGTGCATTTTTTATGGGTTTTGGTGATGTTCGTGCCCAAAGAAGGCGCAGGACTCATGCGATCCAATAAACCGGTGCAACAAGCGTTTCGTGGGGTGCTGCTGTTGTCTGGGACCTTGTTTAACTTTGCTGCGCTGCACTACTTACCACTGACTGTCACCATCGCGATCTTTTTTTCTGCCCCGTTGATTGTGTGCTTAATGAGTATTCCGATCCTGGGTGAGCAGGTGGGTGTGCGTCGGTTGACGGCAGTCTGTGTCGGGTTTTTTGGCGTATTGGTTATTGTTGCACCGTGGAATGAGCGGTTTGATCCAGCGATTGTTTTATCGTTAATGGCTGCATTGTGTGTATCAGGTTACTTTGTGATGTCCAGGCGTGTGGCCGGTGTCGACTCTAACTCGGTGATGCAGTTCTACACATCAGGCATCGCTGTATTTCTACTCACACCTGCTGTGTGGCTGCTTTCACCAATGGGGGCGGACGTCAGCATTGAAGCATGGGGTGTGGCCATTATGGTGGGAAGCCTGGGTATGTTTGGGCATTCGATGATTGTGCGTGCGCATCGGCACGCAGAAGCGTCTGTATTAGCACCAACGGTTTACAGTCAAGCGATCTATATCGTGATTTTTAGCTGGCTGATATTTGATCAAGCGCCCAGTGTTAGTACCGCGGTAGGAACAATTATCATCATTGGCAGTGGTTTGTACTTATGGTTGCGGGAAACACAGGGAGCCGCTTCGTGAAGGCAGTAAACACGCAAACGTTACCTTATGGCACCTGGCCATCCGTACTTAGTGCAAAAGTGGTGACATCCGCTGGCTCATCGTTTGGCATGCCAACTGAGTACAGAGGTTCTGTGCTGGCCACAGAACTTCGACCTGAGCAAGGTGGCCGTGTGGCTCTGGTGGAACGCCAGGCAACCGGGGTAGTGCGTGATGTTTTGCCCAGAGATTATTCGGTTCGAACTCGGGTGCATGAATACGGCGGGCGAGCGTGGTGGGGCGGTGTTGATCAATTGTATTTTTGTTGTTGGGAAGATCAGCGTTTGTATTGCGCCAAGGGCAGCCCCGATGCTTTTGAAGCCCCCTATCCATTAACCCCCGAACCTATTGAGCAGCACGGGTTGCGGTTTGCCGACGGCGTCGAGACTCCGGATCGCCAGTGGGTGATAGCGGTTGCTGAGATACACGCCAGTGATCAGGAGCGTCTGGGGCTGGTGGCCAGGAAACAAGACGAAGCGGTGAACGTGGTCATGGCAATTCCGACCGATGGTTCAGCGGTAAACGATCCAACGCGCTTAGTGGTGTTATCGAGCGCATCCGATTTTGTGTCAAACCCTCGCGTATCTGTTGATGGTTTAAGACTTTGCTGGTTGCAATGGAATCATCCGAATATGCCGTGGGATGGCACCGAGCTGATGACCGCGTGCATCGCAACACACCTTCATAGTGATACGTCAACTGAAGCGGGTACAACGATCAGTATGAGCGATGCGCATTGCGTTGCTGGTGGAGCAAGCGTCTCTATCGTCGGGCCCAGCTGGTTACGCGATGGGCGTTTAGCGTTCTCCACCGATGAGTCCGGTTGGTGGAACGTGTCGGTGTTTGATCCGAACACTCAGGAGGTTAAATCGGTCACGCAGTTAACACATGCGGAAATCGGTGCGCCAGCCTGGGCCATTGGAACAACGCGATTTGCCGAGTTGTTCAGTGAACCGGATGCCGCTGACGATAATGCACCATGGCTGGCTGTGGCGGTCACTGAACGCGCTGAGGATTGGCTGGGTGTGGTACGTAGCAATGGTGATCTTGAGCGTCTGCCGGTGGCGTGTGCGGCCGTAAAGGGCCTGTCACCGACAATCGATGGTGGCTTACTAACGCATATAGACCTGACCGATGCAGACAGTGAGCATCGACGCTTTACGCATGAGGATTTAGCAACCGGCGGGACGGGTAAAGCGTTGTTCAATCCCAAGACCTCCGGGGCCATACCGGGGTTCAAATGCTCCATCCCGGAATCGTTTGAATTTGAGTCCGCAGGGGAGACTGCACATGCGTTTTTCTATCCGCCTGCAGCCAAAGAACTTACCGCACCGGACAATGAAAAACCGCCGTTGATTGTGATGGGCCATGGTGGTCCCACGGCACATGCATCCCCAGCCTTACGTATGGGAATTCAGTATTGGACATCGCGCGGGTTTGCGGTTGCGGATGTGAACTATCGAGGATCATCGGGCTTTGGCAGACAGTACCGACAGGGGCTGAATGAAGCCTGGGGTGTAGCCGATGTAGAAGACTGTGTGAACGTGGTAAGCGCGCTATGCGAACACGGCAAAGTGGATCCACAGCGTTGTGTCATTCGTGGAGGCTCAGCCGGAGGATTAACCGTGCTTAGAGCGCTGCAAACCTCAGAGTTGTTTGCGGCTGGTACCAGCTTGTACGGTGTGGCGGATTTAGAGGCACTGCTGGCGGATACCCATAAGTTTGAGAGCCGTTATCTGGACACCTTGATTGGGCCATATCCACAAGAAGCTGAACGCTATCGACTGCGTTCGCCGATCCATCACGCCTCGGACATAACATCGCCTTTATTGGTGTTGCAGGGCGACGAAGACAAAGTGGTGCCGCCGTCGCAATCCACCAGCATTGTTGCTGCGGTTGCTGCGCAGTCGTTACCGCACGCGTACGTATTATTTGCCGGTGAGCAGCATGGATGGCGCAAAGCCTCAACGCTGGTCCGGGCGTTGGAGCTTGAGCTTTGGTTTTACGGGGCGGTGCTGGGCTTTGAGCCCGATGATGATATTGCCGCGCCTGAGGAAGCTGTCGGATTCTAGGACTCGGCGCGAATCCGTCCGAGCATTTAGTTGGTATTCAGGAGCTTCAATATTTCCTCACGATCCAGCCCCAAATCCTCCGGCTTAATGTTCATCGGCAGTTTCACACCGGCCATGCCGGGCAGCGGTTCGCTATCAGCAACTGGCTGAGAGGCAGCGGCTGTGGGTTGCGCCGCTGAGGCTGTACTAGCCGTGCTTGGGTACGCGCTTGGGGTACTCGAACTCTTGCTGGTGCGAATGGACATTGGGGTTGCATCGACGCCGGCTGGCGGCGTGGACCCATAGTGTTTCACGCCGTTTTGATCAACCCAGCTGAATACGGCTGCATGATTGGAAGAACCGGTGGACATCGGGGCGAGTGCCTTCACAGAATCCGCTGTGCGCACGCTTGATTCGCGCACTGAACCCACGGCGCGTGACGCAATCGTGGACCACATGGAGATCGGGTCACCGCCCTTGAGATAAAGCCCGTACGAGAGTACGCCTGCGACGGCGACCAGGGGAAGCGAGGCTTTGAACAGAATCTTGAAAACCAGTTTTACCAGCACGCCGAAAACGACCTTAATTTGAGGCTTGTTTGAATCTTCGGCGCGCCAGCCGCTATTCTTGATTAGGCTACGAATAAAGTGTGGATTTAATCCACTCCACTATGGCTGAATCCCCGAATACGAGAACCGCTGCGGATCCTTGTCCGGCCCAACGATCGCCGCTAAAGCGGCGGCTACGCTACTGGGCGGTGGGAGCGGCGGCCGTGTTCAGCGTTTATGTCGGTGGTTTTTTGTGGGATGAGGTATCGCCGGCGGCTTACAGTGCCGTGTTCTTACTGGTGGGCTCAGTGCCTTTACTGCTCAAATCGACGTTTTGGAAGAAGCTCATATTGCTCTTTCCATTATTGATCATTCGCGTGTTGGGCAAAATTTTGATTCAGCTGTTTGGCTCACGCGCGTTAGAGACGATTTTTCGGCGCTACGGTCTTTTGGAACGGCGTTACAAAAACACATTGAATAGCATTCAAGCTGCACGGATGGGCGCGACGCAACGCTGGCGAAGTTTGTCACGAAGGGCGCAAGCGCATTTGTTACTCGCTTTTTTGCCGTTCCTGATAGTCATTGCGATCATGGTGCTGATCATCAGGCTATTGCGCACCAAGTTGTTACAGATGCTCGTTGAAAAAGTGTTACAGAAAACGGTGCAGCAAAAAGTTCACACAGGTGTTGAAAAAGCCGCGGGCAAAATTAAACAAACCCCGCTGGCACAACGGGTTATGAAAACGCTTGATAAAGATGAGAGTGCCAACCAGTAATGCTACATGTTGTCTTTGAAGACGATGAGCTGTTGGTCGTGAATAAAGCATCGGGTGTGTTATCACAGCCGGGTAAAACACGCGATGGTTCGGTGGTCACCCAGGTACGCGCAAATTGGCCCGATGCGCGCGGCCCGTTGCTGGTGCATCGACTTGATATGGATACGTCTGGATTATTGGTGCTGGGGAAAACGCGCCGCGCTCACCGTCATTTGCAGCAACAATTTGAACATCGGCTCGTAAAAAAACGCTACACCGCGTTACTTGAACGTCCGCCCCTAGCGGCCGGTGGTGTGCTGCGTTTGCCGCTAATCAAAGACTGGGAACAACGACCAAAACAACGCATTGATTGGCGCGTAGGTAAACCCGCTGTGACCATCTGGACGTGTGCAGACCGTGTTGCATCAGACTCCCGGTGCACACAGGCATCGCACTCGCTGGGTTGTCGAGTGTATCTTTACCCACACACCGGTCGAACCCACCAGTTGCGTGTTCATATGGCCGTTGGCCTGGGCATTCCGATTGTGGGTGATCGCTTGTATGGGCAACCGGGTACGCGGCTTGGTCCCAGGCTGATGTTGCATGCCGATCTATTACAGTTTGAGCACCCTGTCACGTCAGAATCGGTTGTCGTAAAGGTAGATGCGTCTTTTTAAGCGAATTGTTCGTAAGTAGTACCAATGTCTTCTAGGTGGTTCGAATGAAACGCTTTGTTTATGCGGTGCTGTCGGTTTTGCTGGTAATGCTGGTGATGGAAGCCGCTTGGTTCTCTTACGCGATTGCTAATGTGTATCAGCCGGCGATGGGGGAGCTGCTCAGCGATTCAGTCAGAGTGATCCCAGCGTTATTGTTTTATCTGGGGTACCCAATTGCGGTGGTGGTACTGGCTGTTAGGCCCGGAGACGAGGTTGCAAGTCCAAAACACGCATTCGGTCGAGGCGTCGTGCTGGGATTGGCGGCCTACGGTGCTTATCAGCTCACAAACCTTGCCACCATAACCGGCTGGCCTGATGCCATTGTGCTGGTGGATATGGCCTGGGGAGCCACGCTGACGTCCGTATCGGCGGCTGTGGGTTCTACGGTTTTAAAGCGATTTTTTGCGACTGGCGCCACCTAAAAAATCGGGTGATATTGATACGCTCATGTGGTGAGAGCAAAAAAACTTCTAACGCTGGTGAGCCTGCTTTTGTGCAGCCAAATGGTGTACGCCAGTTTTTTGATGCAAGACCTAAATGGAAATCGCGTTGATTTGCATCAGCACCTGGGCAATGGGCAGTGGGCCCTGGTGATGTTATGGACAACCGATTGTGCGCCCTGTGAAGCTCAGAAACCCATGATAGAAGACTTTCACAACACGCATCGGGATGGACTGGCAAAGGTAATCGGCATTGCGCTCGACGGTCCAGCACAACAAACCGCGATTGATGCTCTGATCGATAAACATCGTCCGAGCTACGTTAACCTCGTGGCCTACGATGATGTTTTTACCAAACAGTTTCTGACAGAAACCGGGCGTTCGTTTTCGGTCACGCCAACCTACCTGTTGTACCGCCCCAATGGTGAACTTTACGGTGTTCATACCGGCCCGATCGGTCGGCCAGCGCTGGAACAGGTCATCCGTCAGTAGCGTATCGCGAACGGCTTGATATCGATGTGTCCGTTGCCGAACGATTCCTTATTGAAAAGCCTGTATCCCCGTTTGCGCACGGCCTAAAATCAGCGCGTGAATGTCGTGGGTGCCTTCGTAGGTGTTTACCGCTTCCAGGTTCATTACATGCCGCATGATGGGGTATTCATCGCTGATGCCATTGCCACCGTGCATATCTCGCGCCTGGCGCGCGATATCCAGGGCTTTGCCGCAGTTATTGCGCTTCATTAAACTGATGAGTTCTGCTGACGCATTGTGATCGTCGAACATTCGGCCAAGTTGCAAGGCGCCTTGCAGGCCTAACGAAATCTCGGTTTGCATATCCGCAAGTTTTTTCTGTATCAGTTGATTTGCGGCCAGTGGTTTCCCGAATTGCTTGCGATCCAGTGTGTATTGCCGTGCGGCGTGCCAGCAACATTCGGCCGCTCCCATCGCGCCCCAGGCAATGCCATACCGAGCGCGGTTCAGGCAGCCAAAAGGCCCCGCGAGACCCGATACATTGGGCAGTAGATTGGCTTCGGGAACGAACACGTCATCCATTTGAATCATGCCGGTTGTGGAAGCACGCAAACTGAATTTGCCTTCGATTTTAGGAGCAACTAAGCCTTGCATGCCTTTTTCAAGAATGAATCCGCGGATCTTTCCGTCGTGCGCATCGGACTTAGCCCATATGACGAATACATCCGCCAGCGGCGAGTTGGTTATCCAGTTCTTTGCGCCCGACAGTCGGTAGCCCCCGTCAGCTGTTTTAGCGCGCGTAATCATGCCGCCTGGGTCGGAGCCATGATCCGGTTCGGTTAATCCAAAGCAGCCTATCCATTCTCCCGAGGCGAGTTTAGGCAGGTATTTATTTCGTTGTGCTTCATCGCCGTACGCAAAAATCGGATGCATGACCAGTGACGATTGCACTGACATGGCAGAGCGGTAGCCGCTGTCCACGCGTTCAACTTCTCTGGCGATCAGCCCGTATGACACATAGTTCGCACCAACGCCGCCGTACTGTTCGGGTATGGTCGCGCCCAATAAACCCAGTTCTCCCATCTCATACATGATGTCGCGATCAAAGACTTCATGGCGGTTGGCTTCAACCACTCGTTCGCCCAACTTTTCCTGGCAGTAGGCCGCGGCTGAATCGCGCACCATGCGTTCTTCGTCGGTGAGCTGTTTTTCCAGTTGAAAGGGGTCTTGCCACGCCATTGGCGCTGGTTTTGCTCGAGCGGCTTCTGGCGTCATGGATGACGTGTGGCTAGCAGGATTAGCGGACATAACGAGCTCGTGGCTGAATTGGGCTTTACGTCAGTGTAGCCGAAGCCGCGGTTAGGTGGGCTGATTGGGGCTGTCTAGTCATCGCTTGCACGGGTGGCACGGGTTGCAGAGGGGGCGTACGGCCGGGCAATCGGTCGTTATCGCAAGCGTTGATGCTTAAACGATAACGACCGATTGTGGGTCACATACGATTAATGCGATGGTTTGAAGGCTT
>JAHDCO010000068.1 GCA_020629835.1 Granulosicoccaceae bacterium | reverse complement strand
AACTGGTGCATGCGGGAAACACGCAATGGTCATTAGCCAGGCTCGATGAAACCCGTGTGGCCACACGATTACTATCACCGGTTAAAGCGGCCAGTTAAAGCGGCCAAATAGAGCGGCCAAGTAGAGCGATAAGTTAAACAACATGAAAAAGTTTGGAATGAAGCAGAAGTTGTCCGGATTAGTTAGCGCCGCTTGCTTACTTGTGGTGGGCCTATGTGTGAACAATCCGGTTTTGGCTGAAAGTGTTCCGTGGGACGAGACCACAAAAGAACTCGGCCAAACCGGTGAATTACCGGCTGGACGGCTATCCAAGCGAGCGTTGCAGGCCCTTAGCGATACAGGCAAGGGCTTATTCAGTGCACAGTTCACGCCGGCAGACGGTGCCGGCCGACCGAACGCAACACAGGCCATCATACCTACTAAAACAAAACGACCCAGGCAGCACACTTTGCTTCGAACCGCAGGCCCGGACGCTACGGCATGTTCGTCCTGTCATAACCAGCCCGTGTTGGGCGGTGCAAGTGATTTTGTTACCAACGTTTTTGTCTCCGAAGGCTTTACACAGGCTGATTTTGATTCGGTAGATCCGCAGTTTTCAAATGAACGCGGTAGCAATCATCTAATGGGGTCGGGCTTGGTGGAGTTACTGGCTCGTGAGATGAGTAGGGACCTTGCAGACATTCGTGCTAAAGCACTGCGTACTGCGCGTGCGACTGAGCAATCGGTGCGATTGCCATTACTTACTAAAGCGGTTTCGTTTGGATATATCACCGCACATGCGGATGGGTTGATCGACCTGTCAGAAGTGGACGGTGTGGATGCCGACTTAACGGTACGGCCGTTTAGTCAAAAAGGTGTAATGACTTCGTTACGGCAATTCACCGTCAATGCCATGAATCATCATCATGGTATGCAGGCGGATGAACGCTTTGGTATGGCCGTTACCGGCACGGATGATTTTGACGGGGATGGTTACTTTAATGAACTTAGCCCAGGCGATATTTCAGCGTTAGTGGCATGGCAGGCGACGTTGGAACCCCCGGTCGTTGAAACTCCGGAAAATAGTGACTGGATTGCTGCCGCACAGCGTGGAAAAGAGGCGATGGGGGCTTACGGATGTCTTGAATGTCACCGATCTACACTGCCGCTGGATTCGTTGGATTTTTATGATCCTGGTCCGCTTGATGTTGTGGGCACCCTCTCCATAAATGATGTGGAAGAGGCGGCAATCTATGATCTATCACTACTGCACTGGGCCGCTTCGTTAGAACGCAATGACTCAGGTCAGGTGCTGGTGCCATTGTTCGGCGATTTGAAACGGCACCAAATGTCTGATCGGCAAAATAACGCCCTGGCCAATGAGCAGTTGTCCCAGCGTTTTGTCGACCGAACACGATTTATGACCGCAGAATTGTGGGGTGTAGGATCCACAGCGCCATACGGTCACCGTAACGATTTCCTTACGCTTAAGTCGATTGTGCTGGCGCATGGGGGCGATGCCAAAGCGGCTAGAAACGCGTTTGCAGAAGCGGATGAAAAAGCACAGCTGGATGTTGTGGCTTTTCTGAAAACACTGGTGATTGCACCGTGATGCGTTTTCGTACGCCATCCTGTGCCTCGTTGTGTGCATCAGTTGTAACGGCTTCGTTGGTATGGGCATGCAGTGGATCTGTACTTAGCAACGCTTACGCGGACAACACGAAAACGCTGGCGTCTTTAGTCGTGCCTCGCTTTGTTGAAGAGGCGGGTGCTGCTGGAATTGAACATGCCTACACAGGCTCGTGGGAGTTTTTTGTCGGTGGCGGCGGTGCAGCGTTTGATTGCAACCAGGATCGCATGCCAGATGTGTTTTTAGCTGGTGGCGAATCACCTGCTCAGTTGTTTGTGAATACCTCAACACCAACCGGATCACTGACGTTTAAAGCGGTAGACCTTGGATTATCGGTGCGTGATGTTCGCTCTGTTGTAGGTGCCTACGCGTTGCATTTAGACAGTGATCCCTATTTGGATTTAGTGGTGTTGCGTGTTGGTCGGAATCTTTTATTGAAAGGCGATGGTCAGTGCGGTTTTACTAAAGCGAACCGACGTTTTGATTTTAATGGTGGTAGAGACTGGACAACGGGATTCAGTGCTACCTGGCAAACAGGTGCGAATTACCCAACGCTGGCGTTCGGTAACTATATCGATAACAGCGCACCCGGTTCACCTTGGGGTACTTGCCACGACAACCTATTAGTTCGCAGTTCTAATGGTGATAGCAGCGCAACTCCGCAATACAATGCGACAACCTTACTATCCCCGGGTTACTGCAGTTTGTCGCTTTTGTTTACGGACTGGAATAACACGGGCGAGACAGCCTTACGCATCACCAATGATCGCCAATACTATCGCGGTGGACAAGAACAACTATGGCGGATTCCAGAAGACGGTAAACCACCCAGGCTTTACGGTAAAAGTGATGGTTGGAAAAATCTAACGATTTGGGGCATGGGTATAGCCGAAGCCGATCTGGACAGTGATGGATACCCGGAGTACGCGTTATCGTCTATGGGTGACAACATGCTGCAGCAGCTTGATCCGGAAGCAGAGGAAGACCAGCCGTTGTATCGTGATATAGCCTTTGAACAAGGCACAACGGCGCATCGCCCCTATGAAGGTGATGACAGCAAACCGTCGACGGGATGGCACACCGAGTTTGCGGATTTTAATAACGATGCTCGAGTGGATTTGTTTATCGCGAAAGGTAATGTCAGCTCGATGTCAGATTTCGCAGCGGTTGATCCAGATAACTTACTGTTGCAGCACCCTGACGGGGGATTTGTGGAAACAGGGGCGGATGCCAGAATCAATCTGCCGACACAAGGTCGTGGTGCGTTAGTTTCAGATTTTAATCGTGATGGCCAGTTAGACCTTATGGTGATTAATCGTGAGGCGCCGGTCAGTGTGTTTCGAAACCTTGGTGTGTCTGAAACATGGGGAAGCCGACCTATGGGTAATTGGTTGGCGATAGAACTAAAGCAAAACAACGCAAACACGCAGGCGATTGGCGCCAGAGTGGTTGTCAAAACCGGTAACTTAACGCAGTCCCGTACGGTGGCTATTGGGGGAGGCCACGCGGGCGGGGCTAACGACTTTTTGCATTTGGGACTGGGTGTGGCTGAACGTGCCACGGTGCGGGTGAGATGGCCTGATGGCAGTTGGAGTCACCCCTATCGAGTATTTGCAAACCATCATGTCGTGCTTGCACGAGAGTCCGAATCGGCTGTTTATTGGTATCCTAACCAGTGACAAACTGCTCCGCCTACACGAAGACTGTCTTAATGAATCGTTGCCTACCCAAAACCTATTCGTTTGCATTGCCTGTGTTGCTGACTCTGGCATCTTGCACTGGCACAAACAATCCTCAGCTTGCGATGTGTCAAGCTCTCACGAAGGCGTTGTCGGGAAACGGTATTTCCAAATGGGAGTCGGTAAACGAGCGCGATACTGAGCGCATGCGAACCGTCTCTATTAAGTATGAAACTGACACGGGTGCGCCAGGTTCTATTAGTTGCAACTACCCGCGACACGATGGCGGTACAACGACAGACACTGCACCGGAATCGGTGGTATTGAATGGCGCCCGTGTTGATCAGAAAACGTTGTTCAGTGTCGGTACGAAGGTTTCTAAACAAATGCTCACTTCAGCGGCCGAATTGACAGCGCTGAAAGCTGAAGATCTGGCAAAAGATGCGGCCAAGCAAGCTGGTGATTTGGCGAACGATGCGATTAACACCACCAAGGATGCGGTTAAGACGTTACAACAGCAGTAACGTCACGAAGGAATAACGAGGTTGTTTGTTTGGAAGAGGGTGTTACTTGCCGCTTTGGCGCAGCACGGCACCTACGGTTCCAAACAGAATTCTTACATCTTCTACGAACGTGACTTTGCGTACGTAAGCCAAATCAATGTGCACGTTTTCGTGCAGTAATTGCGAGCGGTACTCACTGATTTGCCACAACCCCGTAATACCCGGACGTACTAAGTGCCGTGCATGGCTGCGTATTCCAAAACGCTCGGCAACGCTGAGTATCTCTGGGCGAGGCCCAACCAGGCTCATATCACCGTTCAGGACATTAATTAACTGGGGTAATTCATCCAGGCTCGTTTTTCTCAAGATGCGCCCCAGCCAGGTGTGGCGCGGATCTTTGTCTGTTTTATGCGTGAAACGTCGTTCAGACCCGTCATATCCTTCCTCACCCAGGTAATCACCGCGGCGATCGGGGTTCATGGTTCTGAATTTATACATGGTGAATGGCTTGCCCCACTGACCCACGCGGGTTTGCCTAAACATAACCGGTGCGGATCGGTTGTTGGCGTAGATCGCGGCCGCGACTATCAAGCCTACGGGCACGAGTACAACAGCGAGTAAGCAAGATACTGCAAGATCAAAAGTACGCTTTCCCCAGAGCGCATAAGGCCCAAGCAGGCGAGGACAAGCATCAATTAAGACAGCACCGGAAACAGGCGCCTGGATTGGCTGTGTTTCGGGCTGTGGTTGGTTTTGCGCGTTTTGACTCATTGTTATTTTTTTTGTTTTAAAGTGTTTTAGCGGTACAGCGACATCGTGGAAGCGGAATGTACCTGAGGCGGTCGCTGCACGCTACGAGCCAAAGTTCACAGTTTCTTCAGGATGTGATGTTGCCGGGCTTTCAACGCTTTATATGTTGCATTCCTTCACAAATGAGTCGGTAAAATCAAAGCCAGCTCACGCTGTTATGCTGCACGTGGGCGAGCACAACGGCTCGGTCAAATAAGCGGCTCTGTAATGGTGGATTCGGCAGAGTTTCGCAACTACTTAATCGAATCCTGACGTTATTGAGGACGTACACATGAGTTTGGTAAGAACATTGGCGAAATTGGCCATTGGTGCCATGGTTGCTAAGGGCGTAGGACGAATGGTTCAAGGCGGTGGCGCGCGTTCCGGTGGTACCAGCGGTGCCGGTGGCCTCGGGGGCTTAGGCGGCCTGTTGGGCGGAGCACTGGGCGGTGCCATGAGCAATTCTGGTTCTCAGAGCGCGGGTGCAGGCGCGGGTGCAGGCGCGGGTGCAGGCGCGGCCGGAGGCCTTGGAGGGGCATTAGGCAGTGTTCTAGGAAGCGGTGGACTGGGTGATCTTGGCGCACTGCTGGGCGGAAACTCAGCCGGCAACGCGGCTCCGGGCGGTGCCGGTGGCTTGGGCGGATTGCTGGAAAGTATCGGTGGCGGTGGCGCTCCAAGCAAGACGCAAGCGCCTTCGAGCGGAAGTCTGGGCGACTTGTTAAACGGGGTGTTAACAGGCCAGCAAAGCGCACCGCAAGCGACACCCACCCAGGAAGAGCAGGCGAAAATCTTGATTAGCGCCATGATTGCCGGGACAAAAGCCGACGGTAAGGTGGACCAGGCCGAACAGCAAAAAATTGTGGACCACCTAGGTGATGACATCAGCGCCGAGGAACGTAATTTTGTTATCGGTGAAATGCAGGCGCCATTGGATGTTGATGCGTTAGTGAGATCCATCCCGCAAGGCTCGGAACAGCAGGCCTACATGATGTCATTGATGGGTATGACGCTCGACAGTCAGGAAGAAGCGAGATTTCTAGACGCGTTTCGTAAGGGCTTGGGAATCAGTGAATCTGTTTCTAATGCTATTCACGAACAACTGGGTGTGCCCGTTTTGTATGGCTAACAGTTGTATGGTTAACAGGAAAGTTAAAACTCACCAGCGGTTAGGTGGTGTTCGATGACATCACCTGCCGTTGCTGAATTGGTTATTAGTGGTCAGGTTATCCTGACCGATGAAGATGGTTACCTTAAAAACCGCGACGATTGGTCTGAAGCCGTTGCGCAAACACTATCGGCAGCCGACGGAGTGGAGCTGACTGAGAGTCACTGGGAAGTCATTCGCTTACTGCAGGAGTATTACGACAACTACGAAATTGCGCCTGCCATTCGAATTTTGACTAAAGCGGTGGGAAAAAAACTCGGTAAAGATAAAGCCAACAGTCGCTATCTTTACGATCTTTTTCCGCAAGGACCGGCTAAACAAGCGTGTCGTTATGCCGGTCTTCCCAAACCAACAGGTTGCGTGTAACCCATGCCTTTACGATCTGTGTAATGGGTACGGTATTAACCCTGGTTTTATGGGTTTCACTCGTGGTGCTGCTACTAGGCACTGTCATCCGGCTGGTCAGAATTAGTCTACACCCTGTTGAGCGGTCTATCGTCATAACACCTGCACCAAAAACCCGATGGGGGGTGTTGTGGTTTTTTGTGGTGGAAACGGTTTTTTTCAGAACGCTGCTTAAAGGCAGCTTGGGCACTTGGTTGTTTGGTTGGCTGTTTCACGTTTGTTTGTTGTTGATGTTCCTTGTTCATCTTAGGTACTTATCACCAACACCAAACTCGTTGACTCTTTGGCTAATGCCACATTCTGCGCTGATCGCCAGTGGGCTCATTGTTGGATTAGCAGGGCTGTTGGTTAGGCGCCTGACGATAGATAGGTTGCGGTACATATCCACGTTATCAGACTATTTACATTTGGTACTGCTGCTATTTATTGCTGTCGGCGGTGTAACGATGGCCCGCTTGGGTTCTGTCAATGTGTATGAAGTTACCGTGTTTGTTCAGCATGTAATGAGCGGGCAGTGGGCTGACTTAACGTTTAATTGGGTGTTGGCAACTCACGTGGTGGGCGCGGGTTTGGTGATGTGCCTGTATCCATTTTCAAAGCTGTTTCATGGGCCATTAAGTTGGTTTAACCCCACGCGTAGCCAAACGCGGCGAATCCGATCATGACGATTCAACGCGATGCCTCAGCGCATATCAAACCCCACGCAGCCAGCCCTGAGGTGCAGGAGTCGCTGGGCTTTCCATCGGAAAAAATAGATAACTGGCATGACAAGGCGATTGAGTTATTAGGAGAGAAGGTGCAGTCCTCGCGTGCTTTGAAGCTTGCGATGGATGCCTGCATGAAGTGTGGTGCCTGTACAGACAAGTGCCATTATTATCTCGGTACTCAAGATCCAAACAATATGCCGGTAGCGCGTCAGGAACTAATGCGCAGCGTTTACAAACGCCACTACACGTTTACCGGAAAGTACATGCCTTGGTTAGTGGGCGCGAAAGAGCTGGATGAAACCATGCTCGACCGTTGGTATACCTACTTTCATCAGTGTTCACAGTGTCGGCGTTGCTCAGTGTATTGCCCGGTAGGAATCGACACATCCGAGGTATCTATGGCCGGTCGCGACATACTGGCGTCTGTGGGTCTGGGGCAAAAATACGCAAATCAAATTATTAATAAAGCCAACACCAAAGGGAACAACCTAGGCTTACCAGGCCCCGCATTAGCTGACACCTTAGCTGGCTTGGAAGAAGACGTTTTCGAGGAGACCGGTATACCGGTGCGTTTCCCATTGGACCAGCACGGCGCAGACATCTTGTTAGTGACTCCATCCGCTGACTTTTTTGCTGAACCCCAGGTGGATGGGTTGATCGGTTATGCAAAAGTCTTACACCAAGCGGGACTCTCGTGGACCTTAAGTACGGCAGCCTCTGAGGCAGCGAATTTTGGACTGTTTGTGGGCAGCCGTTCACACACGCAGCAGCTTGGTATGAAGATACGCGATGCAGCAAAAGCGTTGGGTGTGAAGCGATTGGTTTTTGGTGAGTGTGGCCATGCATGGCGGGTGGCTCAAAATCACTTAAGCGAGTTGGTTGGCGGTTTTGACTTCCTGGACGACAACTATCCAAAGCCACAACACATTGCCGAAGTGACGCATGAACTGTTAACAAGCGGGGCGATTGAGCTAGACGCAACACGCAATGCTCATCGACGTTTAACCTTTCACGATTCATGCAACGTAGCACGTGCCTCCAGCTTAGGTTCAACACCAAACGGTCAGTTCACTGTGCCGCGTGCGTTGTTAAAGGCCAGTTGTGATCATTTTTTTGATATGGCGGAGCACACGACAAAGCAGACCACGTTTTGCTGTGGGGGTGGGGGAGGCTTGTTAACAGACGAACTGCTTGAATTACGAATCAAGGGAGCAAAGCCGCGAATGGACGCACTTAAGGCGGTGGTTGAACAGCATGGTGTTACTGACCTGGTTGCGATGTGTGCCATCTGCAAAAGCCAGTTTGCGACGGTCTTCCCTGAGTATGGTTACGCCTTCGACCAAGTGCTGAGTTTGCATCAAGTCGTTGGTGATGCGTTAGTCATGACGCCAGCGGCATGAAGACATTTCCCATACACCCGATCCTAAATGCAGACGATGCCATTGAGAATCGTTCAACGTGTTCTTCATCAGCTTTGATTGCGTTGCAGGTACTCGATGACAGTATGGCACCCGAATTTATGCCCGGTCACATAGCGGTGGTAGACAATAGCGCGCACTTGTACGACGGGGCGTTTGTGGTAGTGCAAATTGCAGAGGACTGGCTCATTAGGCGCTGGCAATCGTGCAATGATGATTCGGTGGTTTTAGAGGCGCTATGTGATGATTTCGACAATCATCGTGTTCACATCGATGAGGCACACGTTAAAGGTGTTGTCGTGCAACGAGCCGGTCGACGCCGCAAAGATCGTCGTCACTATCGCCCAGCCAACTGACAATCTATAGCCCGTTCAGCGGCACCTTAAGCATGGGCATACCGCTGTCATCGGTGGGTAGCTCACCGGCTCGCATATTCACTTGTAAAGACGGGATGATGAGTTTCGGCATGGCAAGGGTTGCATCGCGCTCTGTTCTAAGCGCAACAAACTCCTCACGAGACACCCCATTGCCCACATGGATGTTGGATTCGCGCTGAGCCTTCACGGTAGTTTCCCACGAAATTTCACGTCCGTTGGGGCCATAGTCGTGACACATAAACAAGCGTGTGTCATCCGGTAAGGCCAGGATCTTTTGAATAGAGTCGTACAACTGTCCCGCATCCCCACCAGGAAAATCCGCCCGTGCTGAGCCACCATCGGGCATGAACAGCGTGTCACCCACGAAGGCTGCATCACCCACAATGTGCGTGTTACAGGCCGGGGTATGCCCTGGCGTGGCCATGACCCTGGCCTGCAGGGTACCGATGGAGTAGCTATCCCCATCGCTAAAGAGCGCATCGAACTGGGAGCCGTCTCGTTGAAACTCTGTTCCCTCGTTAAATACCTTACCGAAGGTTTCCTGCACCGCTTTTATGCCGTTGCCAATACCGATTTGTCCGCCCAGTCGTTCCTGCAAATAGGGCGCGGCGGATAAATGGTCCGCGTGCACATGGGTTTCAATGATCCATTCCAGATTAAGCGCTTTAGACTCTATGAACGTTATTAAGGTGTCAGCCTGGGCGTAGTCCAAACGACCGGCCGCATAGTCGATGTCTAAAACAGAATCGATAATGGCGCAGGCGTTTGAGTGGGGGTCTTCCAGCACATAAGACACGGTGTTCGAACCGGCATCAAAAAAACCGGTGACTACCGGCGACCCGGTATTACTGTTTGTGGCTGATGTCATGGATCCGAAGCTCTATGGCTGGGGAGCAAAGCTCTTTAAGAAGACCGCTTATTCGCTAAATCGGTTAAGCGCTGTTGATGGTGTGCGATGGCTGCGCCAACCAACATCATCAAGACAAAACCTATCACACCCGGACTCAGGGTCGGTAACACCGTAAGGGCAGGGCCTGGGCATAGGCCGGATAACGCCCAACCCAAACCAAAAAAGACAGCGCCCATGATTAATGGACTGTCGATGTCCTGACGTGTGGGCCACTGGAATTCTTCTACAAACCAAGGTGAAGAGTTGGCTCGTAACCATCGGTAGCCCGGCAAAACCACAGCGATTGCACCTCCCATTACCCACAACAGGCTGGGGTCCCAGGTGCCAGCGATGTCGAGAAAGTTTTGGACTTTTGCGGGTATGACCATGCCGGATACGGTTAAACCTAAGCCGAAAAGTAACCCAGCCAGACTGGCAATCAGTAACGGCAGCATCAGCTTGTTCCCAAGACATGGCGAAGCACGAACGTGGCCACTATGCCGGTTGCAAGAAAGGTTATCGTGGCCACCAGCGAACGGGCCGACAGCCGCGAAATCCCGCACACGCCGTGACCACTTGTGCAGCCGCTGCCACGAACCGTGCCGTAACCGACAAGCAGGCCAGCAATAAGCAGAGTGATAAAGGGCGCTTGTGGCTCAGTGTTTGATGACACAGAGAAGAACAATGAACTGAGTGGCAGCGCTAGTAAGAGCCCGACTAGAAACGCGAGTGACACTCTGGTTTGGCTGGCAGGTTGGAACAGCCAGTGCCTGAGAATGCCGCTGATACCGGCAATGCGACCGTGGGCGGCCATCAGTAATAAGGCTGCAAGCCCTATCAGGACCCCGCCGGAAAATGAGGAAAGAGGGGTGTAGTCGGTACTCACAAGTTGGTCCTAATCAATTATCGTGCTGACTCAATAGTCGTTTAAGCAGGCGCCAAAATTCTTCTTCTCCTGGATAACCGCGAAGACGGCCGACTTCAACGCCATCGCTAACGAGAATAAAGGTTGGGGTTAGCCTGTCCGGTGTTACCGCAGCAAGATCCTGCGGCCAATCGGATTTCAGGTCCACTCGCCTTAGCGGCGCTCGCGCACCAATCTCGGTTTGCGCGTATGTGTCCCCTACCTGTTTGTCGAACATTTTGCAGTATGGGCAAATTGCCTGTTCCACCATTACCAATTCCAGCGCCCAGACGGGTAGTGGGGCACACAGTAGGCAAAACAGTATTGCGCGTAGCCCGGTTCGAACGGGGGTAAGGACTGAACGTGTCATTGAGGTGCTCACAATACGAAATATAAGCCAACTTGGCTGAGATGCTGGAAATATTGACTTCGGCTGTCGCAATTAGTGCCTTTACACCTCGTTTTTTTGGTCGTTTCGCGATGAGGGTGTGGTCCAACCCTTGCAGTACAAGGCTATGTTAAACAAGCCCAAATTTGGCGGATTGCTTCTGGTACTGGCTTTGTTGGCTGGCTGTGACAGCGGAGGCAATCTGGCTGAGCGCATCCCTACCGGTCTCTCCGATGCGCCTACCGTTTTCTCAGACGATGTGCAGTCAAATGCACCTGCTTTGAATGTTCGCAAAGAATTGCTGGGCGTGGACTCTGACGGCAAAAGCGCTGTGGTGCGGGTCTCGTGGGCGTTGACCACAACCGGCTCTGAGGCACTGCGTTCCAACAGCCGCGTAAGATTGCGTGTGCTTCGTGACGGTGAGCCTGCTGAGGTCATTGAAACCCAACCGGTTTCTGAAGAAGAGCCGACGGGTGAAATCGATGTGCCAGTTAACACAGAGACCGATCAACAGGTTCAATGGTATCTGGAACTTGACCGGGCGGATCTCCAGGCGGTTCCCAGTCTTACCACCTACACCATTGTCAGTTTGGACGCCTTACTGACGCGCAAGACTACGCCGTTGGAAGATTTACAACGGGTGGAATTATCGTTGGTGAACGACAGCTACACGGCAACCAATGTGGGTAATCGGCGCGAGCATAATTTCTCGGTATCCGTGCAGGGGGATCTAGCGGTGCCATCTGAATCCGGAAACGAAGGGTTGCAACAAACCATTCCTGTTCATGTAACCGGACTGTTAGACAACGGTCAGCTGCCGTTTAGCGTGTACGAGTCTGGAGTACTGGATACCGAATCACCACTGAGTGCGACTGACGTTCGCAAAGACCCGATGGTTTATTTGATCATGGATGCATCGTCGAGCATGGTGGACAGTGAATGCGCGGACGATCTTTACCATGCGGTGTCCACCACCGTGGTGACTTTGTCACCGGCTGCAAACTTCAAGTACCGTATATTCGATAACGAAGTTTACGAGGTCGGCAGCACACTTGAGTTCGCACCAATTGCCTCAGACGCGTCAGGCAGTGCCCTGTATTACGCTCTGGATACGGTCGTCAGTGATATTGAGCAGTGGGAAGATATGGACCGCGACGTCTTCATCATCGCGTATTCAGATGGTTTGGATTTAGCCAGCTGGAACCACTACAACTTCGCCAGCCGAGATGCGGTAGTCACCCATGTTGGACGTCGATTGAGTACGCTGGCGCAGCAGCATAGTCAGCAAAATGGTCGTTTGCTGAAAACCTTCCTGGTGGGATTTGACCCGCGAACCGGTTCTGAGGCGGAAGAAATGCTGTACCTGGCTACACAAGGTGGCGGCCAATATGTGCAAATGAGCCGAGAAGATTGTGATGCAAGCTTAGCGCTACAAAATTCAGGCACTGACGTTGTTCAGGATAAGATTAATGAAACCTTTTTATCGTTGACTGATCATATTCGTAGCGTTTATCACATAAGCTACAGCTCACAGCAAACACATGGGAAGTCTTCTTTGTCGCTGGAATTAATGCTGAACGATACTTTAAAGCACAGCATTAATCTGCCGGCCCGACCTGTTGAATAAAATCAAACCTTGTGAGCAATCCTCAGCGCCATAGTGCCCAATCTTACGATCACCTGGTCGCTTGTCGATCATGCGACTGGTTGCACATAAAAGCTGAACTCAATCCAAGCGAGGCTGCCCGCTGCGTTCGTTGTGGCGATGTGCTCTACACCAACCATCCGAATACTATCGATCGCACCTTGGCGATGGCTATCACCAGCTTTGTGTTGCTGATTGCGAGCTTAACCCTGCCATTCCTAACGTTGTCGCGTTCTGGGATAAATTCCGACATCAGTGTGTTGGACGCGGCCTGGTCTCTGGTGTTTAGCGAGATCGCTTTGCTTGGCGTGTTTGTCACGCTGCTGATCGTGCTTGTTCCGTTAACTCGACTGGCATTAATGATCTACGTCATGGTGGTGGCGAAGTTTGAGTTTTCTGATTCCTGGCCAAGAAAATGGGCTTTCCGACTGGCCAACTACCTCGAACCGTGGGCCATGGCCGATGTGTTTCTGATTGGGGTGGTGGTGTCATTGATCAAGATCAACGAATTGGCTGTGCTGGATATCGGTCCGGCGTTTTGGGCTTGGGTGGGACTTATCGCGACCACCATTGCGTTGAGTATGAATTTAAGCAAGGACACATTGTGGCGACGCATCAGTCATCCATAGGTGTCACGGCCCGTGATTTAGGCCTTGCGAGCTGCCACAGTTGCGGGGCGGTTTATTCGCTGTCTGAATCAAAGTGTGCACGTTGCAATGCAGCGTTACACTCGCGCAAACCGTTAAGTTTGCAGCGCACTTGGGCTTACCTTTTAGTGGGTATCTTTGCTTATATTCCGGCAAATGTACTGCCTATCATGAACACCAAATGGTTGGGCGGCAGTTCCAGCGACACCATCATGAGTGGGGTTGTTGCTTTGGCGGAGTCGGGTAGCTTATTTGTGGCGCTGGTAGTTTTTGTGGCCAGTGTGTGCATCCCTGTATTGAAATTTATCATCATCCTGGGTCTCATTCTGAGTTTGCAATTTGGCTGGCAGTGGTCTGAGAAACAAATGCATCGCCTGCACGCTCTGATCGAGCTGATCGGTCGTTGGTCAATGATTGATGTATTTGTGGTGGCGGTACTGGCCGCGCTCATACAACTGGGTGTATTTCTTTCCATTACACCAGGCCCGGGTATCGTAGCGTTTGCCCTGTCGGTGGTGTTTACCATGCTAGCAGCGACGGCTATTGATACGCGATTGTTGTGGGATGCAAAACGTCATGACGCCTAAGCAGCCGACAAAGCCAACCATACAAAATATGAAAAGCGCTCCGTCCAGAGTTTCGTTGATTTGGCTTCTGCCGATGGCAGCGTTGTTGTTTGCAGCGTGGATGTTGTGGCAGTCGTATGTGGATCGTGGCCCACTGATTACTATCAACTTTGATAGCGCCGGTGGGGTAACCGCAGGTGAAACTGAGGTACTCAGTAATGATGTTGCCGTTGGCTTAGTAGAGTCGGTGGGCTTGTCGGATGACTTACGCTCCGTCATGGTGCAGGTAAGAATGAATCCTGATGTTGCCGCGTACATCGACACTGATACCCAGTTTTGGATTGTTAACGCGCAAATAAACACCACAGAAATTTCAGGCTTAGGCACTTTGTTATCGGGTGCTTACATCGAAGTCGATTGGGATGATTCCCCCGGTATTCGTGAAGACGAGTTCATTGGGCTCAAGGAACCCCCGCTAACACCGCGTGGCACGCCGGGAATGCGTATCACGCTGGATGCAGAAGAGGCCGGCTATATCTACGTGGGTTCTCCTGTGTTCTACCGACAAATTGAAGTTGGACGAGTGGAACGGCGCCGTATCTCCATAGACGGAACGCGGGTGCTATTCGATATATTTGTGGATGCGCCTTATCACCGGTTTGTTTACCTGGAGACTCGTTTTTTTGGTGTGTCGGGCGTGGAAGCCAGCGTGAACGCTGACGGTGCCAGCGTGCG
This sequence comes from Granulosicoccaceae bacterium, assembly GCA_020629835.1. Taxonomy (GTDB): domain Bacteria; phylum Pseudomonadota; class Gammaproteobacteria; order Granulosicoccales; family Granulosicoccaceae; genus Granulosicoccus. The sequence continues at coordinate 1,725 of JAHDCO010000068.1, read as the reverse complement.
TGTTGAATCCATGTCGGCATTGTTTACCGGTGGTATTGCTTTTGAAACTGACGATATGGCATCCGCTGGTGAGCCAATACTCAAAGATAATTCACGCTTTAAGTTGTACGACAGCCGCAGTGTGGCGCGGGAAAGTGTGTTCGAAGCCGAAGGCGATGATCGGTTCAGATACCTCGCTGAATTTGAAGGTTCTATCAAAGGGTTAAGAAAGGGTGCACCGATTGAGTACAACGGTATCCGAATTGGTCAGGTGGTGTCCGTTAATGTCGAACCCCCGACTGAGCCAGGAACAAGAACACGAGTGTTTGCCGTGCTGCAGTTCCAACCGCGTCGCTTAGGTTTAGGCGACATCGACAAAGCGGGTATGGATGAATTGCTGCAAAATTACATCGACATGGGACTTCGCGTTCAGCTAGCCAGCGGTAACTTACTCACCGGTTCATTGATTGTGAAGATGGTGGAACGAGAAGATGCGCCACCAGCCAGAATCGATCAGTCAACAAGCCCGTATGCGACGCTACCTACCACAGCATCCAACGTAGAAGCGGTAACTGCTGATGTGGAGACGTTGATTAAAAACCTGGCTGAGTTGCCACTAGATGCTCTTGTGGCGTCTGCGACTGATTTATTGCGTAACGCTGGCAACTTGATGGGTAGTGAAGATATGGTTCGATTACCCGGTCAACTCTCTGAATCACTGGAATCCATCGCAGCCACAGCAAGCCAGGTTGAAACAGCCACTCAGGACTTGCCTCGCATGATGCGTGCGTTAACGCAAGCTGCCGAGAACGCCGATGAAGTGTTGCAAGGCGTATCCCCGGATTCAGAGATTTATATTGAACTTTCTGCAACAGCTCGAGAACTTCGTGATGCGGCGAAATCCATCGCTCGTTTTGCTGAAGTACTGGAAGACAACCCCAACGCGTTAATCACCGGACGTTAAGCCAATGACCTCATCAACGAAACTGGCGTCACTTCGTTCAATGGTTTTACCGTTGATTATATCTACCGTGGTTCTGACAGGATGTGCTGGAGGGCCTGCCCCCACCCTGTACTTACTCGAACCCGTTGTTGATGAGCAGCCGCCGCGTCGACTCACTGAAGGGCAGGACGTCGGCTTATCGGTAGTTAAGGTTCCCGGTTACGCCGACGACAAACCGATAGCGAGTCGTGTGTCTGGCACGCGGGTGGCGATAAACGCCGATCATCAGTGGGCTGAATCTCCAGATGCCGCCATTACCCGATTACTGGCCAATCGAATACGGGCATACGCCGGTGGTAACGTGCTGATTGAACCGTGGCCGCGAGGCTTTGAGCCGCAGGCACGGGTGGAATTTGATTTCGATAAGCTACTAAGAAATGAACGCGGTGGCGCTGAGGTATCCGGTCAACTGCGTCTGATCTCAGGCGATGGAAAAAGCGTTTTGGAGGTGAAAAATTTCCAGGTATTCCACGAATCCGGTGGCTTGAATCATCAAGACTTCTTCGTCGCATTATCGCGTGCGATCAGCGATATCGCGCGACTGGCAACAGTTACCTTGCAGCAACAGGCAGTGCCGAACTAAACACCACATTGCCGGGCGGTGTTCTAGTTCGTTAAGTCCGCTAACACCAGTTTGTCCATCTCGATGTCGCGACGTTCAGCCAACAAGTCTGCTAAGCCGTCCTCGGTTTTAACGGCCTGGTGCTGAAGGGTTAAGCGCTGAATTTCACCTTCTAACTTTG
>JAHDCO010000147.1 GCA_020629835.1 Granulosicoccaceae bacterium | reverse complement strand
AGTTAAGGAAAAACTGCTGTGATAACCCAATACTTAGCACTACTAAAGGAGAGACGTGAGTCAACTCAAGCAATTTATGCCGGTTTCTCTTTGAAGTGAAGCTATATGAAAACACTTAAACAATGTCGACGAAATTGAATACAAAGCAATCACTACTAGATGAACTAAAAGCGGTGGGCATTGAGGACGGTGATGGATTATTCATTCATGCATCAATGGGTGCTATCGGCACAACCGTGGGCGGCGCAAGAGCAGTCGTTGAAGCGTTATTTCAAGCGGTGGGCCCCGAAGGCTTGATTGGCATGCCCGCGTTTTCAACGGATGCTTACTTCCCTGCGAATTTGGATGACGAATCATTGAGCGCATCAAGCAGGGCAAAAATAGAAGACGCCGTTCTTGGGTTCGATGCCCACACGTCCGCAGCATCAGGCATGGGGGTCATTGCCGAAACTTTTCGAACCTGGCCACAGACGGTACGCAGCCAGCACCCAGCAGTATCTGTATGCCTCAATGGGCCTGATGCTGACCAATATCTTGATGATCATGCCTTGGCTTGGGCAACTGGTGAACAAAGCCCACTCGGTAAACTTCGCCTGCGACCACGAATGAAAATCGTACTAATTGGTGTGGGTTGGAATCGCTGTTCCGCTTTGCATACAGCAGAAAGTTTATGTGACACCCCCAGAACGAAAACAAGGCGATTTAAAAATTCACATGGGCAATGGCAGGAAACCATCGATGTTGCTGATGATAACGATCGACTATTCCCCTGCGTTGGGGAAGCGTTCGAAAATACAGGCGCTGTTGAAACGGGGAATATTGGTCAAGCCCCCTGCAAAATCTGTCTTTATGCGCCACTGGTTGCGTTCGCATCCGAGTTAATTGCTAAGTGCAACGTGGCCAGTGGAGATAGGCACTAGAGCCTTTTCCACCACTCTTCATACGGGGGAGACTCCAGTCGAAAAACCTGTCCGACCAAAGGCGCAACCACCGGGATTTCTTTGCGCTTAGCAGCAAGCACAGCACGTTCAATGGGTTCTGCCCAACGATGCTGGGCCAAATCAAATTTTCCCCAGTGGATGGGAAAGAACAATTGAGCATTTAAGTCCAGTGCAGCTTGCACCGACTGTTCCGGCATCATATGAATCTGTGCCCACTGTTTGTTGTAGGCTCCATTTTCAATAAAGGCGATGTCAAACGGGCCGAACTCATCACCGATGGCTTTGAAGTCTTTGGTGTAACCAGAATCCCCGCTAAAGTAGACAGCGGTATCTGCGGATTTAACCACCCAGGATCCCCAAAGTGTTGAAAAACGATTGGTAATACCGCGACCGCTAAAATGCCGGGACGGTGTTAATGTAAAAGTCGATTCACTGATGTCATAAGCCTCAAACCAATCGAGCTCAACTATGTTCTTGACAGGCACACCCCAGCGCAACAAATGAGACTGGATACCTAAAGGCACAAGGAAACGAGTGTTGTCCGCTGCAAGTTCTGATATCGCCAGATGATCAAGATGGTCGTAATGGTCGTGCGATATCAATACAACATCAATCTTTGGAAGATCAGCAAGCTCTGGCATCGCTTCCATATCAAAAGGCTTACCACCAATTGGAATTGGTGAGGCTCGATTAAACACAGGATCAACCAGGATGTTGGTTCCGCCTGTACGAAACAGTAGCGTGGAGTGACCAAACCAAACGAAATCTCCGTCGCCGAATTCCGTTTGATCGAATGGCACGCTGGGTAGCGGCTGATTCGGATTCTTATCATCAGGAGGAAACAGATACCCCGCGATATCCATCGAGTCACCGGGTTCGCTGGTGTCCAGCTGGGTGTCTTCGCGGTTAAAAAACTTCCCATCCCTATAGTGGCTTGAATTCCTCATGCGTTCCAATGAAACGGCACTAGGTTTCGCGCCAAAGGTCGGCGCTATAAAACGGTAAGCAACCCCGGCCAGAACAACTAACACGATAAATAACAGCAGCCAAAGAAGAAATTTGATCAGTACGCGAATTAATTTCAACATCAAGGATTAAACCTAAACAACGAAGAGCACAACATCCGTGTATGTAGGAAGCACAGATGGTTATCTATGCGAAGGTTTCTGATAAAAACTCAGATAACTACTTAAACGTGAGTTTTCTAAAGAGACGCTTAAATGACCTGAAGACTCTAACGATCCAATTTTTTCCATCGTCTGGGGAAGCGTATGACGCGGCGGGAATTGACACGCCGGCCGTATCATCAAAATCTTCCTCTTGTATGGACGCCATGAAGTCCATGGACTGGTTTAAGAAATCGGTATCGTCCAACACCAGTGGGGATGACCCGGTTTCGTAAAGCGATGCTGTGTCGTCGTCCCAATCATCACGGTTGCCTAAGCTTTGACCCGTGTGTGGCGGCAGCACGATATCCACTTCTTTCACACGCCGAGTTTCGTCCATCCAAACTACATCCACCTGCTCAGCAAGGATTGGGGTTACTACCTGCGTTTCTTCGGGAATCGCCTGTGCGTAATTAGTGTCATGGGTACTTTTTGAAGGTATAACTTCAACAGACACCGGATTTGCTGCAAACTGAGC